>NZ_AP022853.1:2294166-2632500 GCF_011764585.1 Sulfurimicrobium lacus | reverse complement strand
CCCCGGGAGGGGAGTGAAATAGATCCTGAAACCGCATGCATACAAACAGTGGGAGCGGACTTGTTCCGTGACTGCGTACCTTTTGTATAATGGGTCAGCGACTTACATTCAGTAGCGAGCTTAACCGATAGGGGAGGCGCAGCGAAAGCGAGTCTGATAAGGGCGATTAGTTGCTGGGTGTAGACCCGAAACCGGATGATCTATCCATGGCCAGGATGAAGGTGCGGTAACACGCACTGGAGGTCCGAACCCACTAACGTTGAAAAGTTAGGGGATGAGCTGTGGATAGGGGTGAAAGGCTAAACAAATCCGGAAATAGCTGGTTCTCTCCGAAAACTATTTAGGTAGTGCGTCACATATAACCCTCGGGGGTAAAGCACTGTTATGGCTAGGGGCCTATTGCTGGTTACCAACCCATGGCAAACTCAGAATACCGAGGAGTTCGAGTGTGGCAGACAGACAGCGGGTGCTAACGTCCGTTGTCAAGAGGGAAACAACCCAGACCGCCGTCTAAGGTCCCCAAATATAGTTAAGTGGAAAACGAGGTGGGAAGGCATAGACAGCCAGGATGTTGGCTTAGAAGCAGCCATCATTTAAAGAAAGCGTAATAGCTCACTGGTCGAGTCGTCCTGCGCGGAAGATGTAACGGGGCTCAAACTATATACCGAAGACGCGGATATGTGCTTGCACATATGGTAGGAGAGCGTTCTGTAGGCCTGCGAAGGTGTCTCGTGAGGGATGCTGGAGGTATCAGAAGTGCGAATGCTGACATGAGTAGCGATAAAGGGAGTGAAAAGCTCCCTCGCCGAAAGCCCAAGGTTTCCTGCGCAACGTTCATCGGCGCAGGGTGAGTCGGCCCCTAAGGTGAGGCAGAAATGCGTAGCTGATGGGAAATCGGTTAATATTCCGATACCTTTATACAATGCGATGGGGGGACGGAGAAGGTTAGGTTGGCCGGGTGTTGGATGTCCCGGTTTAAGCGTGTAGGCTGGTCCTTTAGGCAAATCCGGAGGGCTAAGGCCGAGGCGTGATGACGAGCACTCTTAGAGTGCGAAGTAACTGATACCATGCTTCCAAGAAAAGCCTCTAAGCTTCAGTTGTATGAAGACCGTACCGCAAACCGACACAGGTGGGCAGGATGAGAATTCTAAGGCGCTTGAGAGAACTCGGGTGAAGGAACTCGGCAAATTTGCACCGTAACTTCGGGAGAAGGTGCGCCCCGGTAGGTTGTAGAGATTTACTCTCGAAGGCCGATGGGGTTGCAGTGAAATGGTGGCTGCGACTGTTTAATAAAAACACAGCACTCTGCAAACACGAAAGTGGACGTATAGGGTGTGACGCCTGCCCGGTGCTGGAAGGTTAAGTGATGGGGTGCAAGCTCTTGATCGAAGCCCCAGTAAACGGCGGCCGTAACTATAACGGTCCTAAGGTAGCGAAATTCCTTGTCGGGTAAGTTCCGACCCGCACGAATGGCGTAACGATGGCCACACTGTCTCCACCCGAGACTCAGCGAAGTTGAAATGTTTGTGAAGATGCAATCTACCCGCGGCTAGACGGAAAGACCCCGTGCACCTTTACTGTAGCTTTACATTGGACTTTGAATACATCTGTGTAGGATAGGTGGGAGGCTTTGAAGTGGGAACGCTAGTTCTCATGGAGCCGACGTTGAAATACCACCCTGATGTGTTTGAGGTTCTAACCTAGGTCCATTATCTGGATCGGGGACCGTGTATGGTAGGCAGTTTGACTGGGGCGGTCTCCTCCCAAAGAGTAACGGAGGAGTGCGAAGGTACGCTAGGTACGGTCGGACATCGTACTGATAGTGCAATGGCATAAGCGTGCTTGACTGCGAGACGGACAGGTCGAGCAGGTGCGAAAGCAGGTCATAGTGATCCGGTGGTTCTGTATGGAAGGGCCATCGCTCAACGGATAAAAGGTACGCCGGGGATAACAGGCTGATTCCGCCCAAGAGTTCATATCGACGGCGGAGTTTGGCACCTCGATGTCGGCTCATCACATCCTGGGGCTGTAGCCGGTCCCAAGGGTATGGCTGTTCGCCATTTAAAGTGGTACGTGAGCTGGGTTTAAAACGTCGTGAGACAGTTTGGTCCCTATCTGCCGTGGGCGTTGGAAGTTTGAGGGGGGCTGCTCCTAGTACGAGAGGACCGGAGTGGACGCACCTCTGGTGTACCGGTTGTGACGCCAGTCGCATCGCCGGGTAGCTATGTGCGGAGGAGATAAACGCTGAAAGCATCTAAGCGTGAAACTTGCCTCGAGATGAGACTTCCCGGGAACTAGATTCCCCTAAAGGGTCGTTCAAGACCAGGACGTTGATAGGTCGGGTGTGGAAGCGCAGTAATGCGTTAAGCTAACCGATACTAATTGCCCGTGAGACTTGATCCTATAACCTTAAGCGGCTTCTATAAGCCAGTACAATCATTACCCATTACTTCTTCCGTTTTAATACTGACAGCTGATCGCAATACCAGTCAGCTGTGAGTGACAAGTTATGCTTGGCGGCAATAGCAAGGTGGAACCACCCCTTCCCATCCCGAACAGGACCGTGAAACGCCTCCGCGCCGATGATAGTGTGCATTACGCATGTGAAAGTAGGTCACCGCCAAGCTCCCTATAAAGAACCCTCTGCTACAAAATGGCAGAGGGTTTTTTTTTGAGTTGGCAGATGCTGTTGTTTTTTTGCTATAATGCCGACGAAAGATGGGCCGCAGGGGCCCATTTTTTATTTGTGGTGAGATTATGGAACTGAATTCTTTGCTTGAGTCCACTTTGCAGGGGCTTGGTTATGAGTTGGTTGACTTGGAATTGAGTAATCACGGCAAATTGCTGCGGGTGTTCATTGACAAGCCGGATGGTATTAACGTTGAAGATTGCGTTTTGGTTAGCAACCACATTTCACGTCTTTTGGCTGTCGAAATGGATTTCGAGTATGACCGGTTGGAAGTGTCTTCACCAGGCCTTGATCGGCCGGTAAAGAAGGAAGCCGATTTTGTACGCTTTTGTGGCGAAAAGGCACAGGTCAAGTTAAGAGTTCCTTTGCTGGGGCGTAAAAAGTTTGTTGGCACCCTTGTGGGGGTGCAGGATGGTTATTTGCAGCTGGAGGTTGAGGGCGCTGTGATCGCTCTCGACCTTGCCAATATTGACAAGGCAAGATTGGTGCCACAGTTTTAACCAGTTTTGCCTGACGAAAAAGTTGAGCAATATCTGACCGAATGATGAATCGGAGGGGTGTATGAGTCGTGAAGTATTGTTAGTTGTGGATGCTCTTGCGCGTGAGAAGAACGTGGATAAAGAGATTGTCTTCGGCGCACTTGAACTTGCTTTGGCGTCTGCTACGAAAAAGCGTTTTCACGAGGATGTGGACGTCAGGGTGTCAATTGACCGCCTTACTGGAGAATACGATTCTTTTCGGCGCTGGCAAGTTGTGGCAGATGATGCGCTTGAGTTTTCTGAGCGTCAGTTGACGCTGGATCAAGCGTTACAGCAAAAGAGTGATGCCCAGATCGATGATTTTATCGAACAGCCACTTGAGGCTGTCGAATTCGGCCGGATTGGTGCGCAAGCTGCTAAACAGGTAATTTTGCAGAAGATTCGTGAGGCTGAGCGCGAGCAAATACTGAACGATTTTCTTGCTCGAAAAGAGCATCTGGTTACCGGGGTGATCAAGCGCATGGAGCGTGGCAGCGCGATCATTGAGTCGGGGCGGCTTGAGGCTTTATTGCCACGCGAACAGATGATTCCGAAGGAAAATCTTCGGGTTGGTGATCGTGTTCGTGCATATTTGTTACGCATTGATCGTGGTGGACGTGGTCCACAGTTGATTTTGTCACGAGTCGTGCCAGAATTTATAATTAAGTTATTTGAATTGGAAGTGCCGGAGATTGAAGAAGGCCTTCTGGAAATACGCGCTGCGGCTCGTGATGCGGGTATGCGGGCCAAGATTGCGGTGAAATCCAATGACCAGCGTATCGATCCCATTGGTACCTGCGTCGGCATGCGCGGTTCGCGAGTGCAGGCGGTTACCGGCGAGTTGGGCGGGGAGCGTGTCGACATTATTTTATGGTCTGCGGATCCAGCTCAGTTTGTTATCGGTGCTTTAGCCCCTGCGGAAGTCAGCAGCATTGTTGTCGATGAAGACAAGCACAGTATGGATGTGGTCGTCGAGGAAGAACAGTTAGCCATGGCGATTGGCCGTAGTGGTCAAAATGTTCGGCTTGCCTCGGAATTGACCGGTTGGAACCTCAATATCATGACGGTGGAAGAGGCCGAGAAAAAGCACGAGGAAGAATATACGTCGATTCGGAAGATATTTATTGAAAAACTGGATGTGGATGAAGAACTCGCGGACATCCTGATTCAGGAAGGTTTCAGCACACTTGAAGAAGTGGCCTACGTGCCCTTGTCTGAAATGCTGGAAATTGAAGCTTTTGATGAAAATACGGTAAATGAGTTGCGCAGCCGTGCGCGCAATGCCTTGTTGACCGAGGCCATTGCCAGCGAGGAAAAAGTCGAGAACCTTGCTGAAAGCCTGCTCAAGATGGATGGTATGGATAATGACACTGCTGGGATTCTGGCGAGTAAAGGTGTTATTACGATGGACGATCTTGCAGACCTGGCTGTAGATGATTTGGTCGAAATGACCGGTATGGATGAAGAGCGCGCCAAACAGTTGATAATGACCGCTCGCGCACCGTGGTTTGCTTAAAGAATTGGACAGGAGGCCGGAATGGCACATATGAACGTTACGCAGTTCGCTACAGAACTGGGATTGCCTGCAGCCCTGCTGCTTGAGCAATTACGTGCGGCCGGAGTGAACAAAAGCCAGAACGATGATTCGCTAACCGAACAGGACAAGGCGCAATTACTTGATTATTTGCGTCGTTCCCACGGCGCGTCGGACGTTAAAAGCAAAATTACTTTGACAAGACGTGAAACGACGGAAATCAAGAAGGCCGACAGTACCGGTAAAGCGCGGACGATTCAGGTCGAGGTCAAGAAAAAACGGGTTTTTGTTAAGCGCGATGTCTCTGAAGAGTTGGCCGTGACTGTGGACGCTGCCGAACCCGTTGTTGAGGAAGTGGAGGTAAAGCAAGAGTCTCTGCAGGTTGAACCAGTGCACGCAGTTGCTGAAGAAGTTGTATCCCCCCCTCCCGCAGAAGAACCCGTGGTCGAACTGGTGGCTGAACCCGCACCGGTCGCACCAGAACCTGAGCCTGTGCAAGAGGCCAAGCCGGCTGTAACGGTTCAGCCTACTCGCCAGCTTCATGCGCCGATACTGGATGCGGCACAAATTGCCAAACGCGAAGAAGAGGCACGTCGACAGGCAGCCCTTTTTGCAAGACAAAGCGCTGAGCTGCGTGAAAAACAGGATCGCGAACAGAAACGCCAGGCTGATGAAGCCGCTGCAAAGGCTGCGGCCGCAGCTAAGTTGCTTGAATTGGCAACTCCGGCTGTATCCGTGGCTCCACCGACTGAAGGCACACTGCACAAGCCAGCAGTTACACCGGAACAGAAAGCTGCCAAGGCTGAGAAAAAGGGTGCGAAAAAGACCAAGGAAAGTACGTGGTCTGATGATAGCAACAAAAAGCGCGGCCTTCGCGTGCGCGGTGACATGGGCGCACCAGGAAGCTGGCGTGGGCGCAAGGATAAGGCTCATCGACAACAATCCGATGCTCCGCATGCCTTTGAGATGCCTACTGAACCGATCGTACATGAGGTTTTGGTGCCCGAAACCATTACTGTCGCGGCACTGGCCCAGAAAATGGCGGTGAAGGCGGCAGAAGTGATCAAGGTCATGATGAAAATGGGCTCGATGGTCACCATTAATCAGGTTATCGATCAGGAAACTGCGATGATCGTGGTTGAAGAAATGGGCCATGTGGCGAAGCCGGCCGCGCTGGATAACCCGGAAGCTTTCCTTGACGATACGATGGAGCATCACGAGGCGGCGCTTGAGCCTCGTGCGCCAGTCGTAACGGTGATGGGTCACGTTGACCACGGAAAGACTTCTTTGCTGGACTATATCCGTCGCACCCGTGTCGCACATGGTGAGGCCGGTGGCATTACTCAGCACATCGGCGCTTATCACGTCGAAACGCCGCGTGGAATGGTTACTTTTCTTGACACGCCGGGGCACGAAGCGTTTACCGCGATGCGCGCACGTGGCGCGAAAGCGACCGACGTGGTTATTCTGGTTGTCGCTGCCGACGACGGCGTCATGCCTCAGACAATCGAAGCTGTTCACCATGCGAAGGCCGCCGGTGTGCCGATCGTGGTAGCAGTCAACAAGATCGACAAAGCCGATGCGAATCCGGAGCGTGTCAAACAGGAACTGGTTGCGCAAGGGGTAGTTCCCGAGGATTGGGGTGGCGACGCCATGTTTGTGGAGGTTTCCGCCAAGACCGGCCAGGGAATCGACGAATTACTGGAAGGTGTCGCGCTACAGTCGGAAATTCTTGAACTCAAGGCACCGCGTGAAGCGCCTGCCAAGGGGCTGGTGATCGAGGCGCGTCTCGACAAGGGGCGTGGTCCGGTGGCTACTGTGCTGGTGTTGGCTGGTACGCTGAAATTGGGTGATATGTTGCTGGCCGGTGCAGTATTCGGGCGCGTGCGCGCCATGCTCGACGAAAACGGTGCCGCGGTGAAGGAAGCCGGCCCGTCAATCCCGGTTGAGATCCAGGGTCTTTCCGAAGTGCCGATGGCTGGTGAAGAAGTTATTGTTATCTCTGATGAACGCAAGGCGCGTGAAATTGCGCTGTTCCGCCAAGGCAAATTCCGCGCAGTCAAACTGGCAAAGCAGCAGGCTGCGAAGCTGGAGAACATGTTCGACCAGATCGCGGAGGGCGAGGTCAAATCGCTGCCGCTGATTATCAAGGCCGACGTTCAGGGCTCCTACGAAGCGTTGATTCATTCGCTGCAAAAGCTTTCCACGGACGAGGTCAAAGTCACGATTGTGCATAGTGGTGTAGGTGCGATTACCGAGTCTGACATCAATCTGGCGATTGCCTCCAAAGCTATCGTGATCGGTTTCAACAGCAGGGCTGATGCGACGGCGCGCAAGTTGATACAGTCTTCCGGCGTCGACGTTCATTATTACAACATTATTTATGAAGCGGTGGACGAGGTTAAGGCCGCACTGTCCGGGATGCTGTCGCCGGAGCGCAAAGAGAGCGTCACTGGCTTGGTTGAAGTGCGTAACGTGTTCCGCATTACCAAGGTCGGTACGGTAGCGGGTTGCTACGTGCTGGATGGCGTGGTCAAGCGTGGCTCTTCGGTACGTTTATTGCGCAGCAACGTAGTGATTCACACCGGCGAACTGGATTCGCTCAAGCGCTTCAAGGATGACGTCAAAGAAGTCAGGTCCGGCTTTGAATGCGGTCTTTCGTTGAAGAACTTCAACGATGTCGAGGTCGGTGACCAGCTTGAAGTATTCGAAATGGTGGAAGTGGCCAGAAGCCTCTAAAGCTTTTAAATATTATGCCAAAAGACCATTCACGTCCGCGCCGCGTTGCCGAGCAAATCCAGCGCGAGTTGGCCGAGTTGCTTCAACTGGAGCTGAAAGACCCGCGCGTGGGCATGGTGACGTTGACTGATGTTGAAGTCACGCCTGACTATGCTCATGCCAAGGTCTACTTTACGCTGTTGAACCAAGGACACTCGCTCGAAGAAACCTTGGTCGGTTTGAATCGCGCTGCGGGTTTTCTGCGCAGTCAGCTAGCGCATCGCATGCGCCTGCGCATTGTGCCTCAGTTGCACTTTGTGTTCGACAGCTCAGTGGAGCGTGGCGTGCAGCTTTCGCACCTGATTGAGGAAGCAGTCTCCCAGGAGAGTGACAAGCAGGACCAGGAAGAAGACTGATCGTGCTGCAGTTCAAGCGTATTAAACGCCCGATCAGTGGTGTCTTGCTTCTCGATAAGGCGCACGGCATCTCGTCCAATACTGCGTTGCAGCAGGTTAAACGGCTGTTTCAGGCGGAGAAGGCAGGCCACACCGGAAATCTCGACCCCCTTGCCACTGGGCTGTTGCCTCTCTGCTTTGGAGAAGCGACAAAGTTTTCGCAGTACTTGCTGGACGCGGACAAGGTCTACCAGGCAGTCATCAAACTCGGCGCCACCACAACCACAGGCGACGTCGAAGGCGAAATCATCAGCCAGTGTCCAGTGAGTGTAAGCCAGATGCAGGTGGAGCAGGTTTTACGCAACTTCACCGGCCCCATGCAACAAATCCCGCCCATGTATTCGGCCCTGAAACACCAGGGAAAAGCGTTGTATACCTATGCGCGCGCGGGCATCGATATTGAACGTAAGGCGCGCGATATAACAATCTACCGTCTTGACCTGGATGAATTTTGTGGCGATGAATTAAGTGTTACGGTGAGCTGCAGCAAGGGGACATATATCCGGGTGCTGGCCGAGGACATCGGTGCGGAACTCGGTTGCGGTGCTCACCTTAAGGCGCTAAGGCGAATCTCCACCGGCGGCTTTGACCTCGCTCATGCGCTGACGCTATCGCAACTGGAACAGATGCAGCCCGAACAACGCGATGCCTGCTTGCTACCCGCGGATTGCTTGGTTGAAGGTTTGCCCAAGGTGTTCCTCGATCGTGAGAGTGCGTTCTACGTGCAGCAGGGACAAGAGGTGTGGCAACCAAAGCAGTCAAGCACAGGACTGGTAAGCTTATATGGACCGGATCAGGTTTTTCTCGGGTTGGGGGAAATTACCGATGCAGGCAAGGTTGCGCCCAAGAGGCTCATTGTGACAGCAAAGAACCAAGCGACCTTGCTGTCCTGAAAAATCATGCCTGGCTTATTCGCTTTGCAGGTTCTTGATTAGCGGGTTTTCCCACAGGGCTTGGCCGCTCTGCGGTTGATTTTCGCTCTCCATATCTTCATGGAGATTGTTGAGAAACATGATCTCGGCCATGATGTCGCCAGTAAAACCATGACGGTCGCCACGGTCATCTATCAGCAAATGGGTAAGAAAAGGGGAAACGCCCTCATGACCCCACAGCAACGCGAGTTTCTCTACAATTCGCGGAAATTTCTTTTCCAGTTCGGTCATGTCGTCAGAATTGGCCATTTTTTGCCCTCCTCGAATATTTTTGTTTATTTAAGCACGTTTCCAGTGGCAAAGAAATAGATTAACCGGTTTTGATCGCTTTGCCCCATGTGCCTTCGAAGAAATGCTCGCCAATGGCTGATCTCGCCCTGCAAGCAACTTCCAGTGCCTTCAACTCTTCGTCAAGGACAGTTTCCTCGCCCTGATAACCGACGGCGATCATGGCCATACAGGAAAACTGCTCAGGAATGCCGAACGCTTTCCGTGCTTTGTCGGGATCAAACCCGCCCATTTGGTGCGCCATCAATCCCATGGCGACAGCTTGAAGACACATGTTTTCGGCTGCAGCGCCTGAGTCGTATTGTCCCCACGCATTGGGCTTGCCGTTTTTGTGGAAGACGCTATTGGCGGTAACCAATATCAGAAGCGGTGCATTCTTGACCCAATTCTGGTTCCATTCCCCCAGACAGTCGAACGCCTTGTTCCATGCCGCAGCATCCGTATCCTTATCCCAAACGATAAAGTGCCAGGGCTCATCGCCAAAGCAGGATGGCGCCCAGCGAGCCGCCTCCATTAGGGCAACGATCTGATCCCGGCTGACTGGTTTTGCTGCGTCAAATGCGCGGCAGCTCCAACGCTTGGTGATGATTTCATGAACAGGGACGGCAGTTATTGCGGGTTTGTGCTGCATGGTTTTTCCTTGTAAAAAATCGCCAACTGAAGCGGTTGGGCGGATTATAGCTGCGGGCTATGGCAGATCAAATAGTAGTGCCTCGGAGCCGGCTTCGGTGCTGAGGATGTTGATATTTTCATCCAATATTTTCGCGCCATCTCCGGCTTCGAGTTCAAGGCCGTTCAACTTCAGTTTGCCACGGGCGAGGTGAAGATAGGCGCGGCGACCTGCCGGCAATGAATATGCCACTTCCCCATGTTCTTGAAGATGCGTGGCGTAGAGGCGCACGTCTTGATGAATGATCACCGAGCCATCCTGACCATCAGGAGAGGCCAGCAAATTCAGCTGCGCGTTGTTGCCTGCGACAGGCAATGATTTTTGCTCGTAGCTGGGGGTGATGCCGTTTTCTTTCGGTTCGATCCAGATTTGCAGCAGATGCGCTTCTTCGCTTTCGGATGCGTTGAATTCGCTGTGGCTGATGCCACTTCCTGCACTCATGCGCTGGATTTCACCGGGCCGAATGACCGACCCATTACCCATGCTGTCCTTGTGTGCCAGGGAGCCTTGCAGGAGATAGGTGATGATTTCCATATCGCGATGGCTATGAGTAGGGAAACCGGCCCCAGGGGCGATGCGGTCATCGTTGATAACCCGCAGAACGGAAAACCCCATGTGTTGCGGATCATAATAATCCGCGAAAGAAAAACTGTGCCAGGTATCGAGCCAGCCGTGGTTGGCGTGGCCGCGTTCGCTGGCTTTGCGTAATTGGATCATGGCTGTTTCCTCCAAATGCTGATGGAGGGAATATGGGTGCGGTGCGGCGTTCTGCAATGGCTCGAACTTTGTGTGATTTTGTCTTCTGGGGCAGAATTGACACTTAATGAAAACCGAAGTCTCACCACATCGCGGCAGGTTCGCGCCATCCCCCACGGGAGAGCTGCATTTCGGATCGCTGGTGGCGGCCGTGGGCAGCTTCCTCGATGCCAAATCACGTCATGGCGAATGGCTGGTGCGCATCGAGGACCTCGACCCGCCCAGGGTCATGGCGGGCGCAGCAGATGCTATTTTGCGCACGCTGGAAGCATTGGATCTGCATTGGGACGGCGCGGTAATGTACCAAAGTCGGCGCGGCGACGCATATCGCGAGGCGCTGGATCAACTGCAGTGCCAAGATGCGCTTTATCCATGCAACTGCTCGCGTCGTGAAATTGCTGATTCTGCGCTCGGCTCTTCTTCGAGTCTTGTCTATCCGGGCTATTGCCGCAATGGCATGCGGCCGGGAAGGACCAGGCATGCGCTTCGGGTAAGGACCGATGATGTGCTGATCCAGTTCCATGACCGTTTGCTGGGGCACCGTTCACAGCGTCTGGCAGCTGAGACGGGGGATTTCGTTTTGCGCCGTGCAGACGGTTTCTATGCGTATCAGCTGGCGGTGGTAGTCGATGATGCCGAACAGGGGATTAGCGATATTGTGCGCGGTGCGGACATTCTCGATTCGACTCCGCGCCAGATCTATTTGCAAAAGTTGTTGGGTTTGACCACGCCGTCCTACCTTCATCTGCCGGTCGCAGTAAATGTCCAGGGTGAAAAACTCAGCAAGCAGAATCTGGCTTCGGCGGTTGAAGCTGATGTCCCTTTGCCGCTATTGTTCAAGGTACTGGAGTTTCTCGGCCAGGATCCGCCCCGCGAAATGTTGCAAGGCGAGCTGACCTCGTTCTGGTCTTGGGCCATCGCGCACTGGTCGGTGGAAAAAATCCCGGCCCTGCCAACGATGATGCAAATTAACCGTCAGTGAACCGTTTTTTTTGTGTCGGCGGACTTCGCAGGCAGAGCGGAAGGGGCGAGGGGCGGAGATGGCTTGGTACCGATGGGAGGTTGAGGCTTTTTCTGCTCCTTCGTTTTTTCCTTGGCTGCGTCCGGCTTGGCGGGCGGCGGTGAAGCTTTCGTCTGAACTGGAGATTTGGTGCGCGGCGCTGTTTTGGCCACCGCACTTGCGGCCTTAAAGGCGCAGGCGAAATTGAAGACCGCTTCCCCCGGCGTGTCGGGTACCACAGCTTCGGCGGGTTCGCTAGAGCGATAGTGGATGGACTTGACCTCATTGCCGTCGCTATCGTAATAGAGTCTCAGCAACGGTTTCAGCGTACGGGCGGTGCAATTGATTTCGGTCAGGGATTTGGCAGAGGTATAGTAAAAATCACCCAGGATCGCCTGGTGCAGCCGGGAATAGGTGATTTTGTCCCAGACCTTCAGTCTCTTGTCTTTCTTTTTGTCTTTGTCCGTTGCTTCCAGTTGTGGCTGGTCGGCCTGCAAAGTCATTTGCGCGCCACCAGGCAGCGTGTGCCAGTTGGCAGCTTCGGCCCGCGGCGTTAAAAGCAGCAAGGCGGGGAGAAAAATAAATACGGGATTCATAAAGTTACGCTAGCGCGCCGAAGCAAATATTGGTGCTAATATACAAGACCCTATTGCAATTCGGAAGGCATTCGTGGTCAGGTCATCTGATCTATCTGGCATGTACGGCGTCGCGGAGTCCATCGAGGACTACCGCCGCATGGTCAATGAGTTGCGGAGCCAGCTCGTCCTGCTTCAGGCACGCGAAGACGATGCACAACAGCAAATCGCCGAACTGGACCACACCATCGATCAGTTGGTGGACATCGTGGTGCAGCGCGAAGCTGCCTGCTATGCCCTTAAAACGCTGGTGGAAACGATGGTCAAGGAGGTCGAGACCTGTCCGCAGCAAATCCATCATGACTTTGCTGATCCCAACCTGAGATCGACCACGTACCAGAATCGCTACAACGAAGAAGTAAAGCGCTTGAAGGCAAAGTACGGGAAATAGCGTGCTTCTAGTGGCTTTGTTGCGGTTTCAGAAAGGTCACCACGTTTGAGCCGGGGGCATTCTTTGTTCCGCAACTTGCGCCTTCGCCCAGCAATTCCATTTCGGCTTCGTGCAGCTGATTGATGACTTCGACATAGAACTTTTCTTTCACCATCATCAGCGCCGTACGACCGCCTTCATTTTTTGCCAATACATCGGCACCTGCCTTGAGTAATACGTCCACCACGCCGGCTTCGCCACGGCCCGCCGCCAGCATCAGGGCACGGGTTCCATAGACGATTTGTGCTTCCATCTCCGCACCGGCATCGATCAAACGCTGGACAACTTCCGGGAAACCGCGGTCCAGGTCATCGTTGAAGCAGGCCTTCATCAGTGCCGTCCAGCCCAGTTCATCGGTGGCGTTGACGTCGGCGCCTGCGTTGATAAGCGCCTCGACCAGGGGCAGGTCGCCATTCGCCGAAGCCTGCATCAGCAGTGTGGCGCCTGCGGCATCGCGCGCATTGCAATCGGCGCCGCTTGCCAGAAGGGCCTGTGTTTTTGTGACATCGCCGGCAGCAACGGCATCCAGGATTTCAACAGCCATCAAATTCTCCAAATCAATTACGTAAGTGATGGGCGAAGTTTAGCAATAACCAACGGAAATAGTCAACTTAATGAGAGGGGTCCAAGGCACCGATTTGCAGCTTGTTTTTCTACATGTATGCCTTCGCTTCTTCCCCTGGGTTTGGCAGGCCCGCGATGCGCCAGGCCGATCTCACGCTGCTGAACAGGCTGGGGATGCAAAGATCTTCGAAATTGTTGACGTGGCAGACATGCCTGACGGCCGGCAGACCGCCATTGAGGTAGTGATCGCGCAGGAAATGGACAATCGTCCAATGCTCCTTGCTTAGTTCCTTGATGCCGTCATCCGATGCAATAAGACGCGCCGTGTCTTCATCCCACTTTGTCGGGTCGGCTAGAAATCCGTCCTGGTCGTATACTGGTTCTTCCATGGCCATATCTCCCGTCAGCGAGACCGTCGACTAGATCATATGGCTTTAACCAGGTTGTTCCTCTGCACAGTTAACCTTATTTGCCTGGCCAAAGCCGCGTATTCGATGGCAGAAAAATAGGTAGTCACGGGCATTGCATGGCTCTCATCAACGAGTAGGATTCCAGTTCCTCGATGGAAAAGGTTTTCTCCAGACTGGAACTGATCCCTCGCTCTGCCCAGCGCTTGAGCAACTTCAGGGCGATGCACAGGCGTTGAATGTTGTCTACGATATGCATTTTTAACTTCGTGGGCAGACGGTCGAAAAGTGAGGGTGACGTGTCATTCGTTTCGACCATGGAATCCAGACCATTGCAACGTCCGATACAAGTAACGTAAATGACGGGGTCAGGCCCTTCGTTGCAGCGGACCTTGATTTGATCCAGCGGTTCCGACCCGGATTGCAGCGGATTGAATACGTTCATGAGAACGATGTCCGGCCTTAACTCATTAATGAGATCCTTTGCCGGTTTGTTGCGATCCGGTGTGAAAACCTCGTAGCCTTCCATGCGCATCATCTGTTCCAGCAAACGCCGGCCAACAGGATCCTTTTCTGCTATGAGAATACGCATTTGTTTCTCCTCGAAATTGCTGCTTATATCCTGTTTCCAGGAAACGATTGACCGGGGTCAAGTATAGATTTACGCGCAGGGAAAACCATTTGGTCACTTACCTAACTGGATAGGTAATTTCACCTATTGAATCTCGGTAAAATTGTCTAGATGATGTTGCAGTGAGAAATTTGCCGCAAACTGCGGAAGGGCCGGTAATTCGACAAAATCGCGCCTTATGAAACTGAACGCAGACATCATGAAGAGGGCAGGTTTGAGATTACTCCCACAAGAGATTTCCTCCATGGCCCTGCCATCTGCGGAAAAACTCTCTCGCCCCATCAGGAAGATTGCACCCTACATTCCGCTAGTGGTCTTCGTCACGATTGCAGCACTGATTGCCGGAATAAGCTTTCAGGCTTATCGCCAGATAGAAACGCTGATCTTGCAGGCTGAACTGAAAGACCTCGGCGCAATAGCCGATTTGAAGGTCAAACAGATCAGTACCTGGAAAAAGAGGTTACTGGAAAAGGCCGATTTTTACCGCAGTGGGACGTTGCTGCAGGAAGAGTTCGACCTCTGGGTGCAGCAAGGGGCGCCATCCGACGCATCTAAGCAACGGATTCAGGCGATGCTTGACGACATTCAGCGCCTGAATGGGTACACGGAAATTTCGTTGTACGACAGGCAGGGCCTGGTCAGAATCTCAACGACCAAGAATCTGCGGCGCAACATGGAAGACGAAAAGCTGGTAATGGACGCGATGCGTAGCGTCAAGGCGGCGATGTCCGATATCCACAGAAGCGAAAGCAATGCCGACAAGATCGTGATCGACCTGGTCGCGCCAATGGTCGCCAACAGCGGAAACGGGGAGCAAGTCGTAGGTGCAGTGAAGTTTCAGATCGACCCGCGCTTGTTTCTCTACCCGCTACTGCATGAATGGCCCACGCCGAGTCCGAGCGCCGAGACATCGCTGGTGAGACGGGACGGTGACGCTGTTCTATTCCTCAATGAGGTGCGTCATTTGAAGGGCAGCGCACTTTCCTTGCGCGTTCCGCTAGCGGCGTTCACTTTACCGGCTGCGATGGCAGTGCTCGGCAAAACCAGTTCCATGGACGGGTTCGATTATCGCGGTGTCCCGGTGGTCGCAGAGATGCGCAGGGTGCCCGGAAGCGACTGGTTCATGGTGAGCAAGGTCGCAAAGGCTGAAATCTTTGCGCCCATCACCCACCTCAAAAAATGGTCATTATCTCTGGGGCTGGTATTTGCCCTGCTCGGCGGCATACTGCTATATATCTGGCTAAAGGCAAATCATGCTCGCCACAAATTCCTCGACGAGCAGCATGCCGCTGCGGTCGAGCGCGAACTGCTGCTTGAGCATTTCGCATATCTGACCAGGTACGCCAACGATGTCATTTTCGTGGCCGATGAGTCCGGCCGGATCATCGAGGCCAACGAGCGTGCCATGGAAGTTTATGGCTACACGCGCGAGGAAATCTTGCAACTGCATGTTCAGGATTTTCGCGACCCCTCCGAAGATCCTGCCATCGTCAAACGGCAGATGGAACGGATCATGGAACTGGGAGAGTTGTGTTTCGAGACCACAAGCCGGCGCAAGGATGGCACGCAGCTCATCGTGGAAGTCAGCGTCCGATGCATCGAATCTCAGGGCGTCAGATATTTGCAGGCCATCATCCGCGACATCACCACGCGCAAGCGCGCCGAGGAGGCGTTGGCGCAGCAGAAGGACTTCATGCGCCAGGTGATTGACACCGATCCGAGCCTGATTTTTGTCAAGGACATCGATGGCAGGTTTCTATTGGTCAACCAGGCCATGGCCGCCATATATGGAAAGTCCCCGGAAGAGCTGGTGGGCCGCAAAGGGGAGGACTTCATCCCGGACAAGGAGGAATCACAGATTTACTTGCAGGCGGACCGCGAGGTGATCGTGAAGCGGCGCAAGGTCATATCGGTCAGCCCAACCTCCCTGAGCGGATACGAGCGCTGGTTCCAGACGGTCAAGACGCCGATGGTGCTGTCGGATGGCACGGTGAACCTGCTGGGGATCGCGTCGGATATCACCGAGCGAATGAAGGCAGAGGAGCGACTGCGCCAGTCGGTGGAGGAGATCGAGGACCTTTACAACAATGCCCCGTGCGGCTATCACTCGCTGGACAAGGACGGCGTGTTCCTTCGCGTCAACAATACCGAACTCCAGTGGCTGGGCTATGCGCGCGAAGAGTTGATCGGAAAAATGCGTATTTTTGATTTGTATACGCCGCAAAGCAGATTGCTTTTCCAGCAGACTTTTCCTCGTTTCAAGGAAACAGGGGCGGTCCACGACCTGGAAATCGAAATGGTGCGCAAGGATGGCACCTTGATAACAATGCTGTTGAGCGCAACTGCCATTTATGATGCGCAGAGCCAGTATTTGATGAGCCGTTCGACCATTCACGACATCACCGTTCGCAAATTCGCCGAAGAGGAATTGCGCCTTCATAGCGCAATCGTTTCCCACATGGAGGAGGGCGTTTTCCTCACCAGCGTGCGCGATGGGGTGATCGTGTATGCCAATCCGAAATTCGAAAAGATGTTTGGCTACGAGCCAGGTGCGTTGATCGGGAAACATGTCAGCAGCGTCAACGCCCCCACTTATCGGGATCCTGAAATAACGGCAAAAATGATAAACGAAGTCCTGATCAGAAAAGGTAGCTGGGACGGCGAAGTGCTTAACGTGAAGCAGGACGGCACGCCTTTCTGGTGCCATGCCAGCGTTTCGACCTTCGAACACCATCACTATGGAACGGTATGGGTGGCCATCCATCAGGACATCACGGAACGCAAACTCGCCGAGAACCGCTTGAGCGAAAGCGAGGAGCGCTTCAGGTCCATGGCTGACAAGGCGCCGGTCATGATCTGGATGGCGGAGGCCCATGGTACTCAACAGGACCGGCACTGCCATGACTGCCGCGACTATTTCACCCAGGGATGGCATGAGTGCAGCTTGCCGACGCTTGAGCCGTTGCCGCAAGAAAACCATGACTGCCGCTCTTTCTTCAACCAGAGATGGCATGAGTTCACAGGCCTGTCATCAAGCGATCGGTTACAGAATTACAACTGGCAGTACAGCGTTCATTATGACGACAGGGCTTCCTGTCTCGATTCGTGTGAAGCCGCTTTCCTCAGCGCGCGACCATTCAAGATCGAATACCGTTTGCGGCGTCATGACGGCGTTTTCCGCTGGGTGCAGGATACCGGGGTGCCGCGCTTTAGCGAGGACGGGAATTTGCTCGGATTCATCGGTACCTGCGTCGACATCACCGAACAGAAAATGTTCGAGGAAATGCGCACCGAGATCGAACACATCGGGCGCCTCAACATTGCCGGTGAAATGGCGTCCGGGCTGGCGCACGAATTGAGCCAGCCGCTTGCCGCCGCCGGCATATACCTGGATGGATGCCTGAACCGCATGGCGGAAGACGACTGGGACCGGGAGAAACTCCAGAAAGCAGTCAGGCAAGCCCATGTCCAGACGCAGCGGGCCGGCAACATCATCAGCCATCTCAAGGAAATGATGCGCAAGCAGGGGCGCAAGTGTGAAATGATGGACATCAATTCCGTCATCAAGGATAGCGTCAATTTCCTTGAACAGGATCTGAATAGATATTCCATCGCAGTCATTCATGATTTTTGCGATTTGCCCCTGACCAGCGTGAACAGGATTGAAATCGAGCAGATATTGCTCAACCTTATGAAAAATGCCATCGACTCGATGTCGTCCCAGGCGCGGCGCGAGATGCGCCTTGCCACACGCCTTATCAACAGCGGAACGATCATGACCACGGTAAGCGATACGGGGAAGGGCATACCTCCGGATGAACTGGACAATGTATTCAACCCGTTCCAGACTACGAAACAAAACGGACTCGGCTTGGGGCTGGGTATATGCCGTTCTCTGATCGAGAATTACGGCGGAAAAATATGGGCTGAACAGCGGAGTGATTGCGGCATGGAATTCAATTTTACACTTCCGGTCGAGGTGATGTATGAATGAGATTGCCGTCCAACCCACCATATTCGTCGTGGACGACGACGAAGCCATGCGCGAATCCATTCACTGGCTGCTCGAATCGGTCAGCCTGTCCGCCCGTATGTTCAGTTCCGCGAACGATTTCCTGAACGCCGGCGATCTGCACCAGCATGGCTGCATTTTGCTGGATGTGCGCATGCCGGGCATGAGCGGCATGGAACTCCTGGAACAACTGAAAGACCACGGCATCGTGCAGCCGGTGATCATCATCACCGGGCACGGCGATGTGCCGATGGCAGTCCGGGCGCTCAAGCATGGCGCCTTCGATTTCATCCAGAAACCCTTCAACGGCCAGGAACTGCTGGACCGGGTGAATGCTGCGCTCAAGCTGGACCGCGAAAATCATCAGCAAAATAAAAAGATCGAAGGTCTGCGCAGCCATTTTGACGTCTTGACAGCGCGCGAACGGGAAATCATGGAACTCGTCGTGACAGGGGACTCGAGCAAGGTAATCGGGAAAAAACTCGGCATCAGTTCGAGGACCGTGGACATCCACCGTTCCAATATCATGAAGAAGCTCAATATCCGGTCCATTGCCGAACTTGTCCAATGCCGCCTTGCGCTGGATCTGGAATAGCGCATGCCCACGCCCCATACGCCCCGGCAGAATCACCTTCTCTGCGCGCTGCCGGATGAAGATTACCTGCGTTTGCTGCCAGATATGGAACTCGTCCCCATGCCGCTCGGATGGGCTATTTGCGAGTCCGGCTGCCAGATGGGTTACGTGTATTTTCCCACCACCAGCATCGTGTCCTTGCTTTCCGTCATGGAAAACGGGTTATCGGCGGAAGTCGCCATCACCGGCAATGACGGGCTGGTCGGTGTGGCACTGTTCCTCGCGGGTCAAAGCACGCCGAACCGCGCGGTGGTACAAAGCGCCGGCTTCGGCTACCGGCTAAAAGCGAGCGTTTTCAAAAGAGAATACAACCGGGGCGGGTTGCTGCAACATCTGGCGCTGCGCCATACGCAGGCGCTGATCACCCAGATGACGCAGACCGCCCTGTGCAACCGGCACCATTCGGTAATCCAGCAACTGTGCCGCTGGCTGCTCTTGAGCCTGGATCGCCTGCCATCGAACGAAATGCAGACGCCGCAGGAATTGATCGCCAACATGCTGGGCGTGCGCCGTGAGGGAGCCAAGGAAGCCGAAGGGAAACTGCAGGCAGACGGGCTGATCGATTGCCGCAGCGGCCACATTCTTGTGCCGGATCGAACCAGGCTGGAGGGTGAGGCATGCGAATGCTACACGGTGATTACGCGAGAAATGGAACGGCTGCTCCCGCGTCAGAAGATGCCGCCTGAGATCGCGGCGATATCCGCCTGAAAATCTCCCCCGACAGCTTCGTTGTACCTTGCCCTGCAACGCAGAACTGCACATTTCCTCAACGCTTATGAATCCCGGGATAGGTATTTGCCCATATTGATAAGCGGGTGCGTTCACTACATGATATTCCTCATGACAGCGTGGGATACGCTGTAGTCGAAGCGCTTTAAAAGGGGAACGCCATGCATGCAGAACCCATGGGGAAGAGCAGGCGGCAATGTCGCACTGTGGCCGAAACGATGTACGCGAACGACGCAAGCCAGGTAATCTGCGTCGTGACACCTGAGCAGGCGGGGGAAGCAGTGAGGGGCGAGGCTGTATGTGCATTGCAAAGCGAATTGCGACGCATGTCGGCTCAGCTTCTGACGATTCAGGAGAACGAACGGCGACGCATCGCCACCGACCTGCACGACGGACTCGGGCAGTCGTTGACGCTGATCAGGCTGGCGCTGGAGAATCTGACCGAACTGCTGGCCGAGAATTCGTTCCGCGAGGCGGATGAGTCGATGCAGCATCTGAAGACAAAGGTTCAGGAAGCGTTCGGTGAATTGCGACGCGTTGCCATGGACCTGCGCCCCTCGACGCTCGACGACCTCGGGATACTCGCGACCCTGTCGTGGTTCTTCCGCGAGTTTGAAAGCGCCTGCCGCGGCATCAAGATCGAGAAACATCTCCTGGTGCAGGAGAATCACATCCCCGTTCCGCTCAAGATAACGATCTTCCGCATCCTGCAGGAAGCCGTCAGCAATATCGTCAAGCACGCCCATGCCGACCACATCCGGGTGAGCCTCATCGAAGCCGATGGTGCGCTGCATCTCACCATCGAGGATAACGGGCATGGTTTCGACCAGGTCGGGCGTAGCAGATTCCAGTCGATAGAAAAGGGCCTCGGACTTATGAGCATGAAAGAGCGCGCAAATCATTCCGGGGGCACGTATCGCATCGAGTCGGCTGTCGGTCAGGGTACGCGGATATACGTCTCCTGGTCATGCAGTTAGCGTTGCCACGCACTGGGCGTGTTAACACGCCCTAGTCATGCCTTCCTGTCATCTCCCCATCCATGGCGCCAGTAACCGTTGCGCCCAGTCTGCTTGATTTTGTACATCGCCATGTCCGCATGATTGAGCAGGTCATCGGCGTCGCTTCCATCTTCGGGGAAAATACTGATGCCGATGCTGGCCGTAATCTGCACGGCATTTCCTTCGACGTACACGGGGATTGCGTAGCTATCGATGATTTTTTGGGCGACATTGATAGCTGCTTCGGTCTGTGGAATGGTCGGCAATATGACGGTAAATTCATCCCCGCCCAGCCGCGCGAGCGTGTCCCCATCGCGCAGGCAAGCCTTCATGCGCTCCGTGACCGACATGAGCAAGGCATCACCGAACCTGTGTCCCATCGTATCGTTGATCTGCTTGAAGTTGTCGAGATCGACGAACATCACCGCCAACTGCTGGTGATTTCGCCTCGCCTGGGATATTGAAAGGCTGAGGCGGTCGAGGAACAGGCGCCGGTTGGGCAGCCCGGTAAGACCATCGTAGTAGGCAAGATAGTGCAGTCGTTCCAGAACGTGTTCCTGGGTATGGGCATCGGAAAAAATGCCCACATAGTTCGTTACGCTCCCCTTGGCATTCCTGACTGTGCTGATGCTCAGCCACTCAGGGTATATTTCGCCGCTCTTGTGGCGGTTCCATATTTCCCCCTGCCATTGCCCCAGCTTATTCAGGTTGGCCCACATTTCCTGGTAGAAACTCTCGTCATGCCGGCCGGAATGGAGTAGTGACGGGCTTTTCCCGACGGCTTCTTGCGCGCTGTATCCGGTCGATTTTTCAAAAGCCGGATTGACCGAAACAATCATGTTTTTCGCATCGGTGATCATGATGCCTTCCGCGGCGCTCTCGATCACGCGGGAAGCCAGGCTAGACGCCTGTTCGGCTTCTCTTGCGGAGCTCAGATCGATCATCACAGTGCGACATACGCGCGGCCGAACGGCGCCTTTCGTGAACACGCTTTCCAGGCGCATTTCGCACAATGTACCGCGGGGTGTTTTGACCGTTAACTCGGTACTGGCTTTTGTGGCTGAGTGGAATGCCTTGTGCAGATATTTGAGAAACAGCGGTCTTTCATTTTCGGCAAGCCATGCGATGAATTGCTTGCCGATCATGTGCGCGCGGTCCCTCCCCAGCATGGCGGCGCCGGCTTGATTGATTTCCAGGGTATGTCCCGAATCATCCAGAGTGAGAAAACCGACGGGAACCGTATCGAAGAGTTCGGTATAACGGTAACGCGCTTCTTCCAGCAAGCGTTGCGCTTCCTGCAACTCAAGCTTGCATGCCTCGATTTCGGCCAGGTCAAGCAGATGAAGATCACTCGTTTCCTGCCTGTCCAAATGCGGTGGTTTTCTGTGCGTGGGCATGTCTGGCTAATAAACGTCTGATCGGAAAATGCCAAGGAAATGACTTTAACGTTGCACATGAGAGCAAGAAATCAGCAAAAGACTGAATATTCCCTGCAGAAAGACTGTAGTGACGGAATGCATAGCGGTTTCGCCAGGCATGGAGTGATCTGCATGCTTTCCCCAGGAAAAAATACGGTCCAGCGCGTACAAATGAATACAGCTATACACCCAGAGAAAGTTGACGACTATAAGGCTAAGGTTAGCGCAACACGAAAACTTGGCGCGGAACAAAATGACAATGCCGAAATTGCATCATGTAGCACGCCGCCCCGTATTAACCACACTCCCGGTGCCGGAAATGCAGGGTTTTACGCTGCTCGAACTGCTGGTTGTCATGGTTATTATCGGATTGCTGGCGGGATATGTGGGCCCGAAATATTTCGCCCAGATCGGCAAGTCGGAAATCAAGGTTGCACGAGCGCAGATCGATTCGCTGGACAAGTCGCTGGATCAGTTCCGCCTGGATACCGGGCATTACCCGTCCATGGAAGAAGGACTGGCAGCACTGGTTGCGCGGCCGGCAAACGAGCCCAAGTGGGACGGGCCCTATTTGAAAAAAAACGTTCCGCAAGATCCATGGGGAAACCCCTATGTGTACAGGATTCCCGGCGAACACAGCGAGTACGACCTGCTCTCCTATGGCAAGGACGGGCAACCGGGAGGTGACGGGGAGGCTGCGGACGTTACGAACTGGTGATGCGCTGCTGACGAGTACATGAAATTGACCGTGGAAAAGGGTGGGAGGAGCGATGCGATACGAAGTAAAAGCATTGCGTGGCAGCGAGGGACTGACCTCTTTTGCGCTGGATGCAACTGATGCCGGCGACGCCGCAGCTCAAGCCGTGGCACAGGGCTATACGGTTATCGCGGTCAAGGCGCGGCATTCCTGGCACGTCTGGAACAAGCCGGGCAAGAAACATTTTCCGCTCGTGCTTTTCAGCCAGGAGCTACTTGCGCTTCTGGACGCTGGCCTGGCGCTGGTTGAGGCGCTGGAAACACTGGCCGAAAAGGAACAGCGGCCGGACGTAAAGAAGACGCTGAGCCAGATCGTTGCCACCCTCTATGAAGGACATCCCCTGTCTTATGCATTGCGTCAATCCGAGGCTGATTTTCCACCGCTGTACGTGGCTTCAGTGCGCGCCAGCGAGAAAACCGGCGCATTGCCGGAAGCGCTGATGCGCTATATCACCTACCAGACCCAAATGGACAGCGTACGCAGACATGTGGTCAGCGCATCGATTTATCCGGTATTGCTGGCCGGCGTCGGCGGTGTGGTGATGGTGTTCCTGATGCTTTACGTCGTGCCTCGCTTCAGCCGGATCTACGTCGATATCGGCGGCAATCTGCCATTCATGTCGCGGCTGCTGATGGAGTGGGGACAGTTCATCGGCAAGCATAGCGAAGGGTTGCTCGGCAGCATGCTTGTGTTGCTGGTGTCTTCGTTCTACCTGTTTACTCGGACGTTTTTCAAGCAGTGGCTGAGCACCGTATTATGGCGTCTCCCCTCCATCGGCGCGCGCCTTCACATTTACCAGCTGGCCCGGTTTTACCGTTCTCTGGGCATGTTGCTGCGCGGCGGGATGCCGGCGGTGGCCTCGCTGCAGATGGTTTCCGACCTGTTGCAACTGAAGCTGCGCGAACAGTTGGCGCTGGCTGCAGCGAGCATCAGTGAAGGCCAGCCCATCTCGCAGTCCATGGAGCGCAACGGGCTCACCACGCCGGTGGCGCTGCGCATGCTGCGGGTTGGCGAGCGGACCGGACAGATGGGCGAGATGATGGAGCGCATTGCGGCTTTCTATGAAGAGGAAACGGCGCGCTGGGTGGAGCGCTTCACCAAACTGT
This sequence comes from Sulfurimicrobium lacus, assembly GCF_011764585.1. Taxonomy (GTDB): domain Bacteria; phylum Pseudomonadota; class Gammaproteobacteria; order Burkholderiales; family Sulfuricellaceae; genus Sulfurimicrobium; species Sulfurimicrobium lacus. Next base: position 2,608,619 of record NZ_AP022853.1, on the reverse strand, counting down.
TCGAACCGCTATTGATGGTCTTTATCGGGCTGATCATCGGCGGCATCGTGGTGCTGATGTACTTCCCGATTTTCGAGCTCGCCGGGAGCATCCAATGAATATCGCAGAACAACCCGTGGTTCCGGCAGCAACCGTTTTTTCCCCGCAGCAGGTGCACGCGGCAAGGGAGACGGCTTCGGCCTTGCGGCGCCGCGTCATAGAAGTGCTGGAAGAACAGTCGAACATGGACCCTCGCGCGTTTACCCAGACCCTGGCCGACACCTTGCATTATGCGGTTCTAGGCATGGTTGATCTGCACCGCCTGGCGCCCGCTTTCGAGGTGCTGCCCTTTGCCGAAGCGGTCGAACGCGAGTGCATTGCGCTGCGCGGAGATGGCGGTCGCCTGACCCTGGTGATGAGCGACCCGTTCGACATCGGTCTGCAGGCGTGGGCGGAGCAGCGCATCGGTGAATCCTTCGACTGGGGGCTGGCGCACCATGCCGACCTGGCAGCTTACCTCGCGCGCCAGGAGGATTCCCTGCACGCCATGGATAGCGTGCTGGCGCTGGACGAAAAGGCGAGCACGACCAGAACCGGCGCCGATGAGCTGTCGTTCAAGACCATTAGCGAAGACACGAGTCCAGTGGTCAAGCTGGTGCACTCGACGGTGTACGACGCATTGAAAATCGCCGCCAGCGACATCCACCTGGAGACCGGGCCGTCGGGTCTGGGCATCAAGTACCGTATCGACGGCGTGCTTACCACGGTTGGCTCCCTAGCCGGCCTGGATCTGGCTGAACAGGTGATTTCCCGCATCAAGGTGATGTCGGAACTCGATATCGCCGAACGGCGCGTGCCCCAGGACGGACGTTTCAAGGTGGCGGTGCGCGGACACGAGGTGGATTTTCGCGTCTCCATCATGCCCAGCATTTTCGGCGAGGACGCGGTGCTGCGCATTCTCGACAAGCAGACCCTGACCGACCAGATCAAGGGTCTGCGCCTCGGCTACCTGGGTTTCGATGACGACTCCATCGCCGTGCTGCGCAGGCTTTCCAGCGCGCCTTACGGCATGTTGCTGGTGACCGGCCCGACCGGAAGCGGCAAGACCACGACGCTCTATGCGGCGATCTCGGAGATCAACAACGGACAGGACAAGATCATCACCATCGAGGACCCGGTCGAGTACCAGTTGCCGGGCGTGCTGCAAATTCCGGTGAACGAGAAGAAAGGGCTGACCTTTGCGCGCGGCCTGCGCTCCATCCTGCGCCACGACCCGGACAAGATCATGGTCGGCGAAATCCGCGACCCGGAGACTGCACAAATCGCCGTACAGTCGGCGCTGACCGGCCACCTGGTGTTCACCACGGTACACGCCAACAACGTGTTCGACGTGCTCGGCCGGTTCACCCACATGGGGGTCGATCCTTATAGCTTCGTCTCCGCCCTCAACGGCATCATGGCGCAGCGGCTGGTGCGCGTGAACTGCCCCCACTGCACAGTTGAGCAGGTGCCCGACGAGCAACTGATCGCCGATTCTGGAATCGACAAGCAGGATGCGGTCAGCATGCGTTTCCGTGCCGGTACCGGCTGCGGGCAGTGCCGCGGTACCGGATTCAAGGGGCGCAAGGCGATCGGCGAGATTCTGGTGCTCAACGACCAGATACGCGAACTCATCATCAACCGTGAACCGGCCCGCGTCATACGCGAGGCGGCACGGCGTAACGGTACGCACTTCCTGCGCGAAACCGCGGTGGAAATGGTGCGGCAGGGCGAAACGACTTTACAGGAGATTAACCGTGTCACTTTCGTGGCGTGATGAATTGCGTGTGGTGCTGGCGCCCGATCAGGTGGTGCTGGTGCGCCTCGGCTGGACGCTGACGAGACGCGGTCCGACACGCCGCGTGGAGGCGAAAATTGTCGTCGACTGCACCCCCGGCGATGGCGAAGTGCCATGGGAAGAAGCGATCAAGACCCTGGAGACTGAACTGCCGCGCGTGCTGGTTCGCAAGTCGGTCGCAACTGTGATCCTGTCGAATCATTTCATGCGCTACACCCTGATGCCCTGGAGCGACGGGCTGAGCAGCGCGGCGGAAGAAGAGGGCTATGCGCGGCACTGTTTCAGGCAAATCTATGGGGCGGCTGCGGAACAGTGGGAATTGCGCCTGAACCCGGAGCCAGCCGGACAGCCACAGCTGGCGAGCGCCGTGGACAGGCGCCTGCTTGCGGCATTGCGCGCGGTGTTCGAACGCAAGGGCGTGGCTCTCGCGTCGGTACAGCCCCGTCTGATGGCTGCCTTCAATCACTGCCGCCCGACCTTGGCGAAACGCAGCGGGTGGTTTGTGCTTTATGAGCCTGGATGTCTGTGCCTGGCCCTGTTGCAGCATGGGCGTTTGGCCAGCGTGCGGACGATGAGGATAGGCAGCGACTGGCGCGACACCTTGTCAACGGTTCTGGACCGGGAAATCTACCTGGCGGAGCCGGGCTCGGCGACCAACGAGGTTTACCTCTGGGCGCCCGAGCTTGGAAACGCAGAACTGCCGGAGAACGGTCGCTGGAAAATTCATAATTTGCGGCCAACGGTGCGGGCATCCCTCGTCCCTGCATATGAAGGCCGCTTCGCCATGGCATTGAGCGGGTGACCACGATGGCTCAACTAAATCTCGATTATCAGCGCGGGGCCAGACTCCTCTCCTGGGAGGGTGCGCTGCTGCTCGCTGTCGCAGTGACAGCCCTGGCGGCGACGGGCGTCTATTTTCGCAATCTGAGCGATCAGGCAGCGCTTTGGGAGTCTCGCGCAGAGCATATCGAACGCGCCGGGCGGCAGCGGTCCCCGGCCGGGCTTGAAGGCGAGCGCATGGCAAGTGACCTTGCGCTGGAGGTGAAGCGTGCCAACCAGGTGCTGCGCCAGCTCAGTGTGCCGTGGAACGGCCTGTTCCAGACGGTGGAGGACAACAGCAGCAAAGACGTGACCTTGCTGGGACTGGAACCCGACACGGAAAAAGGGCTGGTTAAAATCAGCGGCGAGGCAAAGAATATTGCGGCCATGCTGGAGTACATCAAGCAGCTCGAAAACCGCGATGTGTTCGGCACTGTCTATCTGCAAAGCCACCATATTCAGTTGCAGGACCCTGAAAAACCGGTACGGTTCGTGTTGTTGGCCATTTGGCGGGACCCGTCATGAGGTGGCTTCTCGACATGCTTCGGCGGCCCATCGTCTCCGGTTCCGAGGCCGCTATAGCGCCGCCCTTGTGGAGCCGCGTGCGCTGGACGGCGCGGCACTGGCTGCGTCGCATCGGTGCGCCAGGAATACTGGCAATCGGCATACTGGTTATGTGCCCGGCGCTCTATTTTTCCGCGATTCGCCCCATGCAGGCGCGACTGGACACTGCGCGCTTCAGCGCAGACCGGTTGCATGAACAGCTGGCGCTGGCCGGCAAGTCGTCCAGTAGCGCAAGACTCAGCCCGGCAGAGCAACTCACCGAGTTCTACGGGAAATTTCCCCACGAGGGATGTTCGCCCCAGTGGCTGGAAAAACTGGTCGCCCTGGCGGCATCCCGCGGGCTCACCCTGAACGATGGGGAATACAAGGCAACGCGAGAGAAAGTCGGGAAGCTGGTGCGCTATCAGATGACCTTGCCGGTGAAGGGCGAGTATCCGCAGATCCGGAGATTTCTGACCGATGTGCCGGGGACACTTCCGGTCATCGCGCTGGAGAATGTGCAGTTCGAGCGTCAGAAAGTTGCCGATCCCAACGTCGAAGCCAAGATCAAAATGGTGCTCTACCTGGAGCAGGCATCATGAAGGCGCGCCGGTGGCTGCATTGGGGCAAGCCTGCCTTTCTCGGCTGCTTGCTCGCGGCGATTGCCACCATCGCCGCTTGCGGCGATGGCTGGGGGACGGCGAAGAAGCCGCACCAGAAACCGGAACAATCAACCAGAGTTGTCCCCTCCGGGGCGAAGAAAACGGTGCAGCGTGCCCCGGACGAGTCACGTGTCGAGCTCGAACGTCTGGACCATGCTGCGCTTCAAGCTAACGGGAATGAAAATATAGGCAACGTATTCGGCGCAACTTCCTGGTACGTACCCCCGCCGCCGCCCCCACCGCCCCCGCCCCAGCCGCCGCCGAAACCGACCGCGCCGCCCATGCCGTTTACCTATCTCGGGCTTTACCAGGAGAATTCGGGGCAGGTCATCATGCTGCTCAAGGGCGACCGGCTATATACCGTCGCAGTGGGTGACGTGATCGAAAGCACCTACCGCGTGGATCGCGTGGAGCATGGCATGGTGGAAATGACTTACCTGCCGCTCAACATCAAGCAGTCAATAAGCACCGGCAATTCGTCTTGAATGCCGCCAGGGAGAATCTGACATGCACAGGCTAAATTTGCACTTCACAGGCAACAATATACTGTTCCTGCTTGCTGCGACGATGCTTGCGGGTTGTGCCGGGCAGCGTTTGCACGATGAGGGAATGGAGCTGCTGCAGGCCGGGCGTAGCGAAGAAGGCCTGGCAAAACTGGAGGAGGCCACCAAGGCCGAACCCGGGAACCTGTCCTATCGCACTACGCTGGCGCGTTACCGCGAGCAGCTCGTCAACCGCATGCTGGCGAACGCGAACAGCGAACGAGCCCAGGAGCATTACGATGCCGCGCAGGCAATCTACGAACATGCTCTGCGCATCGATCCGCAGAGCAACGGCGCAAAGGACGGCATGGCCTCGCTGGCCATGGACCGGCGCCATGCCAAGATCGTCGCCGAGGCAACCGGCCTGTTCAAGAAGGGCGATGCGGAAGGGGCACGGGCGGCGCTCAAGACGGTATTGCTGGAGAACCCGAGGAATGGGCCGGCGCTCCTGCTGCAACAGCAGATCGACGAGCAGGCAGCGAAAGGGCTGTTGGCCGAACCGACGCTGCAGGGAAAGTTCAGGAAGCCGGTGACCATGCAATTTCGTGACGCCAACCTCAAGATGGTGTTCGAGGCCCTGTCGCGCACCAGCGGGATCAATATCCTGCTCGACAAGGATGTGAGGGCGGACCTCAAAACCTCGATTTTCGTCAAGGATGTGTCGGTGGAAGATGCCATCGATTTAATCCTGCTGCAAAGCCAGCTGGAGAAAAAGATCATCAGCGACAACACGGTGTTCATCTACCCCAATACGCCAGCCAAACTCAAGGATTACCAGGACCTCAAGATCAGGAGCTTTCACCTCACCAATGCTGATCCCAAGCAGGTTCTGACGATGATCAAAACCCTGCTCAAGACCAAGGATATCTTCATCAACGAGAAAACCAATTCCATCGTGATGCGGGATACGCCGGAGGCCATCCGGCTAGCGGAAAAAATGGTTGCCGACCAGGATATTGCCGATCCGGAAGTCATGCTGGAAGTTGAAGTGCTCGAGGTGAGCACCTCGCGCCTGAGCGAGTTGGGAATCAAGTGGCCAGATACGCTGACTCTGACCTCGCCAACGGGTACGACGCTCACAACGAGCGCTGGCGTGCAGAGCACAACAAACGTTCCTGGCAGCCTCGGACAACTCCTGCACACCCCCTTGAAGAGCTACACTGCCACGCCGTTGAGTCTCGCGCTCAACTTGATGCTGCAGGACACGGACACCAATCTGCTTGCCAGCCCGCGCATCCGCGTGCGCAACCATGAAAAGGCCAAGATCATGATCGGCGACCGCGTGCCGGTGATCACCAACGCCGTGACTCCGGTTTCGACCGGGACGCCCGTGGTAACGGGCAGCGTCCAGTATCTGGACGTGGGCATGAAGCTCGAGGTCGAGCCCGAGATACATCTCGACAACGATGTTTCTATCAAGATTAATTTAGATGTGAGTTCGATCGTCAAGCAGGTCAACAATCCCATCTCCGGTACGCAGGCCTATCAGATCGGCACGCGCAACGCCTCGACCGTGTTGCGCCTCAAGGACGGTGAAACCCAGATTCTTGCCGGCTTGATCAGCGACGAGGATCGCAGAAACGCCAATAAAGTGCCTGGTCTTGGCCAACTGCCGATCCTGGGGCGTTTGTTCTCCAGCCATGGCGACAATACCAGTAAGTCGGAGATCGTTCTTTCCATCACCCCGCGTATCGTCGGTAGAAATATCCTTCCGGACGCGCGCGAAGTGGAATATTGGTCCGGCACGGAATCCACTTTGCGCAGTAGCGCCTTAACCATGAAATCGAGCGGGAGCGTCGGCTTTTCCAGCGTTGCACAGCCTGTTGTGCCGGCACCCCGGCAACCGGCAGCCAAAGCGCCGGTCACCGCAACGCCCGCTGACGCGGCGCCGCAAGCGGTTGCTCTTTCATGGGACGGCCCCAACCAGGCGAAGGTGGGCGACAGGATCAGCCTGACGCTCAACAATTCAGCGCCGCTTGGGGCAAAAAGCCTGGGCTTCCAGGTGAGCTACGACCCCGCCGTATTGAAAGCGGTCGATGTGATCGAAGGAGATGCGATGAAACAGAATAATGCCCAATCGAACCTCATGAAAACGATCAACCAGAAGAGCGGCAACATCGTGGTGGGGCTGTCCGGATCGGGGACGGGTGAAGCAAGTGGGGGCGGTAGCGTTGTCACGCTGGTATTCGAAGTGACTGCTGCGGCCCCGTCATCGCAGATATCGGTCAGAAATATCACTTCCGCAGCAAGCGGTGGCGGATCGTTGGCGCTTGCTGCTCCCGAGCCCCATGCCATCACGGTGACACAATGATCAGGCGCGCCCCCGCAGGCTTCACGTTGATCGAGCTGGTGGTCACGGTGGCGATCGTAGGCCTGTTGGCAAGCGTGGCGTTGCCGATGATGGAACTGGTCGTGCAGCGCGACAAGGAGCAGGAGCTTCGCCTGGACCTGCGCCAGATTCGCAGTGCGATTGACGCCTACAAGGAGGCCGTGGACGAAGGGCGCGTGAAAACCTCGATGCAGCAAACCGGCTACCCGCCAACGCTGAATGTGCTGGTCGAGGGCGTTCCCGATCAAACCGACCCGGACGGAAAAAGAATGATTTATTTTCTGCGGCGCATTCCGCGCGACCCGATGTCCGACGATCCGGCCAATACCAATGATGAAACCTGGGGCAAGAGAAGCTACGCCAGCAGCGCGGATTCCCCGGAAGCGGGCGACGATGTGTACGACGTGTACTCGTTGTCGAGCGGTGTCGGACTGAACGGCATCAGCTACAAAGACTGGTGAGGAGCGCCCGCAACCATGTTCCGGCGAATCAAAGCCTTTACCCTGGTCGAACTGCTGGTCGTGTTGGCGATTATCGCGCTGCTGTTGAGCCTGGCCGTGCCACGTTACTTTCAGAGCATCGAAAAATCGAAGGAAACCGTCTTGCGCGATAACCTGTCCCTGACACGGCAGGCTCTGGACAAGTATTACGGGGACAACGGCAAGTATCCCGATTCCCTCGACATGCTGGTCAACAAGAAGTACTTGCGCAGCCTCCCGGTCGATCCCATCACCGACAGCAGCACCACGTGGATCGTCGTGCCTCCCGACGTGCCTGAAAAAGGGGGCGTGTACGACTTGAAGAGCGGCGCGCCAGGCAAGGCAAGGGACGGTACGGAATACAAGGACTGGTGACGCAAAATGCGCATGAGCTACAAAAAATACGCAGGCATGAAAGACATCCACCGTGCGCCGTCTGCCGTAGCGGGGTTTACCTATATCGCCCTGTTGATCTTTATTGCGATCATCGGCGTTGTTCTCGCTTCGGCAGGGGAGGTATGGCACATGGCGGTGCAGCGTGAAAAGGAGCGCGAACTGCTGTTCGTCGGCGACCAGTTCCGTCGCGCGCTCAATCAATATTCGAGACATGCGTCAGGCGGTTCCGCACGATATCCCGTGAGCCTCGAAGACTTGCTGAAAGACCCGCGCACGCCGGCCACGCAACGTTATTTGAGAAAGATTTATCGCGACCCGATCACCGGCAGTTCCGAGTGGGGACTGGTCAAGGGGCCGAGCGGAGAAATTCTCGGGGTTTACAGCCTTTCTGAAGATGAACCGATCAAGAAGCGCAACTTCAGACTTGCCGATAGCAGCTTCGAAGACAAGATGAAGTATTCCGACTGGGTGTTCATGAGCAAAACGGTGCGTTTTGGCATAAAACCGGTGACGAAGCCGTGACGGATATGGGTGAAATTAAACCCGGAGTTTTCATTGTGGGGGTGAATCATGAGTAAAAAATATCGCCTGCTGATTGCAGAAGACCACACGCTGTTGCGGGCCGGCCTGCGCGCGTTGCTGGCGCAGGACACGGACATCGAGATTGCCGGCGAGGCGGACAACGGGCGCGATGCGATCCAGGCTGTCGGGGCGCTGTCGCCGCACCTGGTGCTGATGGACCTGACCATGCCTGGGATGAACGGGATCGAAGCGATACGCGACATCAAGCGGCGCTACCCGGAAACCAAGGTGCTGGTGCTGACCATCCACAAGACCGACGAATACATCCACGAAAGCCTGCGTGCCGGGGCTGACGGCTATATCCTCAAGGACGCGACGCACGACGAATTGCGCGTGGCGATCCGCAGCGTGCTGAACGGCAAGACCTACCTGAGTCCCGACATATCGGCTCAAGTGATCAACGGCTACCTGGGCACGGGACAGGGCGCGACAGGGTCGAGCCCGTGGGACACGCTGACGCACCGGGAACGGGAAGTGCTGAAGCTGGTGGCCGAAGGGCACCCCAACAAGTACATCGCGGACTATTACAGCCTGAGCGTCAAGACGGTGGAAAAGCACCGTTCCAACCTGATGAAGAAACTCGACCTGCACAATGCGTCCATGCTGACCGCTTATGCGATCGAAAAGGGGCTGCTGGCCGGCTAGCGCCTCAAGGCCCAGGAATGTTCCGTACAATCCCCGCGCGGGCCGCGAGGGACTGCAACACCTTGGCAGCACCCTCCTGCTATACAGTGTCCAGCGTATTGTGACGTACAACCACATTGCGTAAGGTTGAAGCGAAGTTTCGATGCGGGGGGCTGCGATGAAAGCTCTGTGGTGCGTTCTTTTATCTTTTCTGCTCGGATGCGGTTTGGTCCGGCTGGCTGCAGCGGGCGTTTACGCCTATACCGCAGAAGATGGCTCGGTGAGTCTGAGCAACGTGCCTGCGGACAATCGCTACCGGGTACTGATTCCCGACCAGAAAGACAATGCGCAGGCGTCCTCTCCAAACGCTGAGCAGAAGGTACTGTCAGCCCTTGCCGGCAAGGCCCGCTACGACCGTATCGTCGATGATGCAGCCCGCACCTACGGCCTGGAGGGTGCCCTGCTTCATGCCGTGATCTCGGTGGAGTCGCACTACAACCCGAAAGCCGTTTCAAGAAAAGGCGCGTCCGGCCTGATGCAGCTCATGCCGGCAACAGCCAGACGCTATGGCGTCGCCGACTCATTCGACCCGGTGCAGAACATCGAAGGCGGCGCAAGGTACCTGCGCGACTTGCTGAAAATGTTCAACAGCGACTTGAGCCTGGCGCTCGCAGCCTATAACGCCGGAGAGAACGCCGTCGTCAGGTCCGGCAATCGCATTCCGCCGATTCGCGAGACCAGGGATTACGTGCCCAAGGTGCTCGGTTTCTATCGCAAGTACCAGGTCGATCTGTAAGTCTTCCAGCAAACCCCGCAGTACCCCCACCCGTAAAGTGAAGTCCCGGCCATGGCGAAATGCAGGGTTTGACTTAAGTGTGCGTATTTCGCTTGTGGTTGACAATCATTCCCATCTGACGCAATTCGAACGTTTTGAAGATATGAGCGAAATGGATGGCGGAGAGAGCGACGTAATCAAGCAGGCAGGGTGGGCAATGTGGAGGTAGTGCACGGTAGCTCAAGAGTAGGGTTTCCGCAGAAATGAAATGAGTGATCTACCTAGCAGCCATAAAAAACAAATTCATGAATACTTTGTAACAAATGTTGACGGGTTTTGTTTTCTGCGTGACCCGTGAATTTTGGGATTTTGTAATCAGTGCCTGAACCGATCCAGTAGCAGAGTAACCGGGCAAAGACACTGAAGATTTGAACGGCTTGAATCGCGGAACTCGCATTTACCATGGGCCAATTGATTCCCGGCCCGCCAGCGAATAAACCGCGATTTGCTCTCACCAGGGCGCAATGCGCCCATAGATGGAAAGGAGGACAACACCATGTTGAACTTTCCCAACTTGGAGCGGTTGCTGCCCCTGTTGCTGCTGTGTTTGTTTGCCACGACCGCCGAGGCAACTAGCTTCCGCGTGCAGTGCCCGCAGACGACCACGATGCACCCGAATGGCAGCGCGGTCGATCCGACCCACCCCGGACTGATCAAGTGCCAGCAAATCTCCGGTGGCGATGGCTTCGCGACCATGGCCGACGGCACGCAAACCTACCTGTTCGCCTTCGGACCCTTGTCCGGCCTTGCCGATATGGTCAATGGCAAGCCGGGCACGCAGACGGCAGCGGTGTTCAACACGCTCGCCCCAACCGATCCAGGCGTCGGTGAACCGAACACGTCCACGACCTTTAATGGCGCGGTCGGCCTCACCCCTGATCCGATGTCCGTGCCCCCCAACCAGATAAACGGGCACGTCGACCCGCGCGTGATCATGGATGTCGGGGTGCTGAACGGCAACTCGCCGGCGCCTCTGATGGCGATCGATGAGGATGACGAGTTCTTCCTTACCCTGACCAACGTCGGCCAGATCATGCGTCCCGATCTGTTCGAGCAGCACACCGTTCACTTTCACGGCTACCCCAACGCTTCGGCGTATTTCGACGGCGTGCCCGATGCCTCCGTCGCCATCAACATCGGCGGCAGCTTCACTTACTACTACCTGGCGCCCGACGCGGGAACCTATTTCTGGCACTGCCACATCACCCCACCCGAGCACCTGCAGATGGGCATGGTGGGCCAGATCTACGTGCGGCCGCGGCAGAATCGGGTAGCGGTGGGGAGCTCTCTTTATAACGGACTGGTTGCGCAGCAGACCAACCTGCGCACCAAGTGCGGCGACGACATTCTGTGTTCAACGCCGCTGCCGCCAGTCAATAGTGTGACGCGCGCCGCCAACAAGATGTACGCCTACAACGACGGCGACGGATCGACCGCCTACGACGTCGAGTTCCCGCTCCAGATGCACGGCTTCGACCCGAACTTCCACTTCGTCGGCATGACCTTCAACCCGGAAACCTTCATCGACCTGAAGGACAAGTACTTCCTGCTGAACGGGAGGAGCTACCCGGACACGATCAATCCGCAACCGTTGAGCACGCAGTCGGCGGACGGTGTGTCGCGTTATTCGCAACCGCTGCCGGCCCTCATCAACATTCCGGCGGGTGGCAGGGCGCTGCTGCGTATCTCGGACCTTAACGTGAGCGAGTTCCATACGCTGGCCTCGCTCGGCATCCCGATGCACGTGATTGCCCTTAACGCCAGGCTGTTGCGCGACCAGGACGGCACCAACATGGCCTACGACACGAACTCGATCACCCTTGGCGGCGGCGAGTCGCTCGACGTGATCCTGGATGCATCGGACACCACTAAATATCCAGCCGGATCGGTCTTCTACCTCTACACGCCGCAGCTCGACCACCTGTCGAACGACGCGGAGAACTTTGGCGGAATGATGACCGAGATCCACATACTCTGACCAAGGCCTGCGGCAGCAGCAAATAGGAGAATAGCCATGCGTCACATTACACACATGACCTGGATCAACAAGACCTGGATCGCAAATTTCGCCCTGCTTGCCGCGACGGCCCTTGCTTCTCTGCTCGTCGGTACCGCCCATGCAGCCGCACCCGGCATCACCGGGCCGAATTTCGACCTGACGGCCGTACCTGGCTACATCAGCCAGCCCGACGGATCGAGCATCTATTCCTGGGGCTATGGCTGCAACACTGCACCGAACGGGTTTGCGCCGGCAACGATTACCAATGCCAGTTGCCCGGCCGGGGCGATGCAGCTACCCGGACCCACGCTGATCGTGAATCAGGGCGACATCGTGATCGTCACCCTGCACAACAATCTGCCGGCAGCCGCAGGCAATACCTCGATCCTTTTTCCTGGATTTAACGTGACCGCGACCGGCGGAACCGCCGGCCTGCTCGCGCAAGAGGCAGCGAACCTCGGGACGGTGACTTACACCTTCGTGGCCAGCACACCCGGCACGCATGCCTACTACAGCGGCACGCAGGGCGACCTGCAAGTCGAGATGGGGCTCTACGGCGCGCTCATCGTCTTGCCGACCAACGGTAACAGTGTACCGGCGGGCTATGCGACGCCAGCCAATCTGCCCGCCACCTGCCATGCTCATTCCGCCGGGGCGACGGCGACGTTGCCGAATGGGGACCCTGACTTCCGTCTCGCCGCATCGGCGTACAACCACCCCGCAGCCTGCTATGACCGCGAGTATTTGTTCCAGTTTTCGGAAATTGACCCCGTGATTCACCAGCAGGCCCAGGCCCAGGCGGCACTCCCATGCACGCAGCCGACCGGTTGCATGGTCGTCGCCACCGAGCCGTACGTGCCGGCGTACTACATCGTCAACGGCCGGTCCATGCCTGACCTGATGGACCCGAACTACGCGGTGCAATATCCGCACCAGCCGTATAACGGCAACCCGCACATGCACCCCGGCGAACTCGTGCTGCTACGTGTCATCGGCACCGGCCGCTGGCAACACCCGTTCCACGAGCACGGCAATCACGTCCGCGTGCTGGCGCGCGACGGCAACCTGCTGCTGACTCCATCTTCCAACAAGCTCGCCGGCCCGCTGCTGTTCACCACCACCACCACGCCCGGCATGGCTTTGGACGGCATTTTCCAGTGGACGGGCAAGGGCCTGAACTGGGACGTCTACGCGCATGCCGATGGCATCACGGCCGATACCTGCGTACCGGACGCAAACGGCTACTACACCACCGGCAGCGGTGCGCCGCTCACCGCGCCCAACTACTTCGAGTGGTGCGCAGACCACAAGAAGCCGTTGGAAGCGAAGCCCTTCGGCCAGGTCGGTAGCGGCGGTCCCGTCTCGCTGCCCGACCCCAACATCCTGGCCAACGGCCCATGGTATGGCGGCAGTCCCTATCTCGGGCCGGATGCCACGGCGCGTGCTGTCGGCAGCACGCCGATTCCACCATCAGGGACGGTCGGGAACCCGAGCGACGAAGCCGGCTTCGCCTATATGTGGCACTCGCATAACGAGCGTGAGATCACGACCAACAATGCCTTCCCCGGCGGAATGATGATGATGATGCTGGTGGACCCGTGGGTCTTCAGCATCATCGAAGCGAACTAGCAAACCAGGAGAAATATTATGAGAGCCAATATGACCAAGATGAGCCTGATCAAGGCTGGACTCGCCGCCTCCATTCTCCTGCTAGCGAGCGGTGTTGCGCTTGCTGACACCGTCAATCTGACGGCGGCGCCCAGTCAAGCCACGCTGCCTGACGGGCAAGCGGTGCCGATGTGGGGCTACAGCTGCGGTGCGGTTGCTGCAAGCGCCGGGAGCGCTACCTGTGCAGCCTCGAATCCGAACGCGGCGGGGAATTGGTCACCGGTGGTGATCACAGTTCCCTCGACTAGCAGCCTGACGATCAATCTGACGAACAACCTGAGCTTTACCGCGGGTGCCGGGACCAATACGGTGCCGACCTCGCTGGTTATCGTCGGCCAGCTCGGTGGTGGCCTGGGAAGCGCACCGACGCGTATGCCCAGCCCGGTGCATGCACCGCAGGGAACAACGTGGCCTGGAACATTGGGGACAACCAATCCGGGTGACCCGGTATTTACACCCCCGGCCCAGGCAGACCGTGTGCGCTCGTTCGCGACTGAAGTCGCGGCAGGAGCGACGACTGCGCTGACCTGGAACAATCTTCGCCCCGGCACCTACCTGATCGAGTCAGGCACGCAGCCGTCGATCCAGGGGGCGATGGGCATGTACGGCGTGCTGGTGGTCACCGATCCCTTGGTGACAGTGGCAGTACCCCAGGCGTATGGACAGACCTTCGATAAGGATGTCGCGCTGCTATTGAGCGAAATCGATCCGGTGCAAAACACCGCGGTCGATACGGCTGTGCGAACCGCCGGCTTCAGCGACGCGCTGGTGTGGAGCGGCCAAACCGGTAAATGCGGCGACCCGACAGTGCACACCTGCTACCCGCCCGCGGTCAACTATGACCCGCGCTATTACCTGATCAACGGTACGTCGTTCGACCGCAGCAATTCGGCTGCATCGGCGCTCTCGGTACCAGCGTCCGCTACTCAGGGGCGCGTCATGCTGCGCTTTGTCAATGCGGGCCTGCGCATGCACATTCCTTCGGTCGTCGGCGCGAACATGACGCTGCTGGCCGAGGACGGCAACAAGCTGCCGGGCGTTCCCAAGGTACAGAGTTCGGTGTTCCTCGCCGCAGGCAAGACTTACGACGTGACGATTCAGCCGAAGCAGAGCGCAGCCGGAACCTATGGCGCGGCCACCTACGCGGTGTTCGACCGTGCGCTCGGCTTGTCGACCAACAACCAGCGCGACGGCGGTATGCAGACTTACATCAGTGTAGCTGGAGGTACTCCGCCAGCATCAGTGGCAGCCGTCGCTCGTGCCGATACTTACTCGCTCGTCGCCGGTAACGTCCTTGCTGTCGCCGAACCGGCCAAGGGGCTGATCGCCAACGATACCGGCGTGTACGGCGTGCAACTGCTGACCACACCGACAGGCGCTGGCAGCATACTCAGCCTCAATGCTGACGGCACTTTCACCTATACGCCCGGCACAGGGGTGACTTCAGACTCCTTCAGCTATTGCGCCAACGGGACAGTCAGCGGGACGACCTGTTCATCAGGTACGACCGCAACTGTCACCTTGGCCGCTTGTACCGGCGCATGCCTCGGTGCCGCACCAACGGCGGTCGCTGACAACTACACCAGCAACATCGCCTCGCGCCTGCAGATCAGTCCGCCAGGTGTGCTGGCTAACGATACGGACCCTTCCGGTTACCCCCTGAAGGCGGTGCTGGCTGGCGCCGGTGACTGCAGCAGCGTGCAACTCAGCCCGGACGGTTCGTTTACCGCCACGGCGGCAGGCGCGTCATGCACATTCACCTATACCGCGGTGAACTCGCAAAACACGGCCAGCGGAGCGGCCACGGCAACAGTGAGTTTCGGCACTGCCAGCAACCTTGCCGTCACGGTCCAGGATGGCAAGACCGGAGCGGTGCTCACCGACTACCGCTGGATCATCCAGGAAGACCGCAGCATCTGGATCGATCCCAAGATCGAAACTACTAGCAGCACCACTGCAGTTCGTAATCTCGCCATCAACTTCCACACCAGCAACATGCCGGTGGTGGCGCAGGGCTGTGTTGGCGCGATTTCGTGCGAATCGGGACAGACGTTGCTCGGGCAACCCGCTGTGTGCGACGTCGGCAACGGTGCGTGCCGGCTGGGAACGGCGAAGACAGAAGTCTTGCCAAGCCTCGCCCATCTCGACCCCTTGAAGCGCTATTACATCTCAGTCCTGCCGGGCGACGGCGCCAACCCGGTCGTTGACGGGAGCGACGGTCACACCATGGGCGGCGCGCAGATCGCTGCGGGACAGACTGCCGTCAATGTGTTCGTGCAGAAAACGCCGCTCGAATCCGCGAAGATCGCAGTGGTCGTATTCGAGGACGATGCGCCGCTCAACGGCGAGGTCGATACCGGCGGGGGGATCGACGTGTTGGCGCCCAACGAGCCCGGCCTGGGTGATTTCAGCCTCGTGCTGCTCGACCAGGCAGGCACCATGGGCGACTCGACCGGACAGATCACCTACGACATGTTCGGCATGCCGGTGTCCAACTCACTGGCTGGGACAATTGACCCAAGCACCGGTCTCGATGCCTGCCCGATTTCGAAGAAGACCGACGGGCTGGTGGGGATGATTGTGACTTGTCCGAAATACGAGTCGGACGGCACGACCCTGTCGCCGCTTGCCGGGCACGCCATCATCGCCAATATGTACCCCGGCCTGTATGAAGTCGTGGCGACGCCGGGGGCAGACCGGATTGCGCGCGGCGAAGAATGGCTGCAGACCAACACGCTCGACGGCACCAAGGCCATCGAGGCGTTCATCAAGGCCGGCGAGCCTGCCTACTTCCAGGAGTTCGGGCCTGGCGGCTACCACGTCGCCGTCGGCTTCGCCAACCCGAAGATCATCAATGACCGCAAGAATGTCATCTGTGCGGCAGCAGGAAACTGCACCGGCAACTTCTACGGGATGGTGACCAGCACGCGCATGAGCCGCACGCCGGATCAACGCGTCTACAGCAGCGGCAGCTATGACGCCTACAGCTTCGCACAATGCTACGTGAGCCTGGGCGCGCCGGACAGCGACGACTTCGCGTTCACCAAATGCAACCCGGATGGGACCTTCTCGTTCACCGGCATTCCCCTCGGCAACCTGAGAGTCACGGTCTTCGACCAATGGAACGACCTGCTCGTCGACGGCCTGTCCACGCCGATCAAGGCAGTGAGCACGGGGCCTGGAAGCAGCGCGGGCACGCCTCTTGAGATTCCCGTGACGCAATGGCGCACCAACCTGTATGGCCGCGTATTCCTCGACCAGAACGGCGACGGCGTGTCGCAGGAATCCGAGCCCGGTCTGCCGCTGGCTCCGTACAACATCCGCTACCGCGACGGCAGCTATGCCGGTTTCAACAATACCGATTTGTCTGGCTATGCGGGGTTCAACGAAGTCTTCCCGTTCCTGAACTGGCTGGTGGTCGATACCGATAGCGCGCGCTACAAACTGTCAGGCGTGCACGTCGTTTATGACACCGGCGGCCCGGTCGACGGCACCACTGGTGGCGGCAGCTCGACTATCGCGAACCACATGGCGAACACCATCGAATCGCCTACCGCCCACTTGCCTGCGGACCTGCGAGTTCCGGGGGCACGTTATTGCGCTTCGGCCGATTGTCCTCTTGCTGATCCCGGCTTCGACCCGGCAGCCGGCAATCCCGGTTCAAGCGGCCGCGTCGATCCGCCATGGGCATCCACCCAGGGTTGGCAAGGGCTGCTGGGCCAGAACAGCTTTATCGAATTTGCGATGAAGCCCTTTGCCCCAGGCGAAAACGGCGGTATCAAGGGCCATGTGATCTATACCTCTACGCGTCCGTTTGACGATCCGGCATTGCTGTTGCAACTGAGTTGGGAACCTGGCATCGCTAAAGTAAAGGTCAATCTGTACCGGGAAGACACCGGGCCGGACGGCACCAAGACCCTCAAACTCGTGGATACCACGATGACGAGCAGCTGGGATGATTTTGCCCAAGGCTTCCGCAGCGATGGCAAGCCCAACATGAACTGCCCGGGCCAGGAAACCAACAGCCCATTCTATTTCACCATGCAAGGCGGCACCCAGGCGCTGAATCCGACTACGGCGCTGCCCTATGAGGGCCGTTTCAAGTGCTATGACGGCTGGTCGATGCTGAACCAGGTCCAGCCGGCGCCTTACAACGGGATGTACAAATTCCCGAGCGTGACGGCCAGGAATCCGGTCACCGGCAAGCCGACCGCGACCAACTGCACCGGCTGCGTTGCGAATACGTTTGCTGCGGCAACCGACTTTGACTACAACGCGCCGATGCTGCCGCAAGGCAAGTACGTCGTCGAAGTCATCGTGCCTGAGGGTTATGAACTGGTGAAAGAGGAAGACAAGAACATTCTGCTTGGCGACGCGTTTATCGCGCCGGTCACGCAGCAGTTCGCCGGCTTCGGCAACATCTTCATCATGCCTGACCAGGCGGCGATGAACGCCTTCTACAACCCGACCAACCCGATCCAGTCGACCACCAACAACGGTGCGGTAGCCCGGCGTGAAGGCGACACCGGCTCGGTCGAAGTGTTCTGGCCGTGCGTTGGTGATAAGCGCATCGTGCCCGACTACAACAGCCTGTTCCCGGGTGCGGGCCAAGCGGCACCGTTCGCGGGTGCGACACGGCCTTTGTGCGACCGCAAGGAGATTGCGCTCGGCGACCAAATGACGGCGCTGGCGAAGTTCTACCTCTTCAACTCGACGCACGTTGCTGCTGGTTTCGCCGGGACGATCACCAACGACTTCGCGTCCGAGTTCGACCCGTTCTCGCCGCAGTTCGGCGAGAAATTCGCGGTGCCCAATGTGCCGGTTGCGTTCCGTGATTTTTCCGGCAAGGAAATATCGCGCGTCTATGCAGACCAGTGGGGCAACTTCAATGGCATGACCTTCTCGAGCTATACGGTCAATCCGCCTAGTCCGAGCGGTTATGTTCCGCAGGTGATGATCGCCTGCATGAACGATCCGGGCCCGATACCCGACTCGGCCCATCCCGGCCAGACGATCACCGACCCGATGTACAACCCGGCGTACAGCAACTTCTGCTATGAGTGGACGTTCATGCCAGGACAGACGTCATATCTGGACACGCCGGTGATCCCGACCATGGCCTCTGCGGCTGGATACAACCTGCCGGATTGCGAATACATGGATACGACGCCTGCGATCAAGTCGGTGACCGGTACAGCAAGCGGTGGCGGCGCTGGCCCCTGGGTTAGCACAGCCGGACAGTCCCTGACCATCACTGCCCTGGGCGACAAGTCAGTGCTCAACAACGCCTATTCCGGTCCGATGGCCACGGCCGTGCCGTTCAACCAGAAGTTCATCACGCGGCACTATGGCTTCGGCAGCACAGCCGGGACCGTGGCTCTTGTTGGTAGCGACGGCGTTTCCCGTCCGCTGACGGGAGTAAGCTGGAGCGACGGAACGATCACGGGAACGGTGCCAACCATTCCTCCAGCGGCCTCGACCTGCGCGATCCAGCAACGTAATGCACCGGCTACCATGAGATGCGCCCAGCTGGTCATCACTGCTGCCAATGGCAAGCAATCCATCGACACGGTCACCGTGACGATTGGCGGCAAGGCGCCGACCTACGTGACGCCGACCAGCACAAGCATTACGACGTTCGGCCACATCCAGCCCAACCCGCTGCAGACAGCGATCGACAGGGCCGTTCCTGGCGACCTGATCATCGTCGGTCCCGGTACGTACAAGGAGAACCTGCTGATGTGGAAACCGGTGCGGCTGCAAGGCATTGGCGCGGAGTCCGTCATCATCAACGCGGACGCACATCCCGCGGGCAAGATGGACGCCTGGCGTCGGCAACTGAATTGCCTGTTCGGCCTGTCGCTGAACGGCCAACCCATCACCACGAGCAACCCCTACGATCCGACCGGCTTGGGCTACACCTGTCCCAACTCGATGCGTCAGCACGTCGACCGCATCGACTTCGAGGCCATCCTCGGCTGGGACGTCCTCGGCAACGGCAACCTTGCGCAGATGCTGCAGGAACCCACGCTGATGGGTGCCTATGAAGGTGCGGGCGTCACGGTCCTCGGTAAAGGCGTGTGGATGTCGCCAGGCACCTCCGTAGCCGATCAATTCGGCGCTGCGACAGCAGGCGGATTCCCGGCGGACTACAGGTACCTGAATGCCAATGCGGACTGCGCCAACCCGGCCAGCGGCACAGCGTTCTGGCGCGAGTACCAAAGCACCAATTTCCTGTGCAACCCGTCGCGTATCGATGGTATCAGCGTGATCAACAGCTCGCAGGGTGGCGGTGCGGTCTTCGCGCATGCCTGGACCCATAACCTGGAAGTGTCCAACACCCGGGTTCATGGCAACCACGGCACGCTGACGGGCGGCATCACCATCGGTACCGGCGAGTTCCCCGACCCGTTCATCGTGCTCGCTGCGAACGATCCCGATTTCGTGGCCCTGCCGTTCCCGGTTCCGGGTAACACGCCGATCGGTACCCAGCTCGGCTATGGCTTCAACCGCAACGTGCACGTGCACCACAACGCGGTCACCGCCAACGCATCGACTGGTGACGCCCTGTATTCGGGCACGCCTTCGGCGGCTGGTGGCGTCACGTTCAGCCCCGGTGCCGACGGCTACATGTTCAATAACAACTGGGTGTGCGGTAACCTGAGCACGGGCGACTCCGGCGGTGTTTCGCACTCCGGCTTCAGCAACGACGGCACCATGGCGCGCAACTGGATCCTCTTCAACCAGACCCAGAGCCCGACCATACCGACCAATGGCGGCGGCATCGGAGTCATGGGGGCGTCGCCGGATCGGATTATCGCGAGTGGCCCCAACGCTGGCCTTGAGTGCGGCGCGCTGCAAGACCTGGATTGCGCACCGGGGCTGCCCGAAGGCACCGGCCGCAACCTGTTGATCGACGCCAACCTGATCCTCGGCAACAGTGCGGAGAGCGGTACTGGTGGCGGCCTGCGTCTGCAAATGGTCAATGGCCAGGATGTGGTTGCCTTCCCCACCCGTCCGAACCGGGTTGCGGTCGGGCCTCAAGCCCAACGTAGTCCGGGATGGAACGATGTCACCGTGAGCAACAACATCATCGCCAACAACGTGGCTGGATGGGACGGCGGCGGCGTGTCGATGCAGGACGCGTTCAGGGTCAAATTCATCAACAACACGGTGATCAACAACGACACCACGGCTTCGGCGGGGGTGCTGTTCAACACCCTTGGCGCGCCCCTGGCGTCCGTGCCACCACCGGGTTGCAACCCGGTCAGCGACCCGACACAGCCGCAGGATCCGAGCTGCACCAATCCTGTCAAGACCTCGACCAATCAGGCTGCCGGTGTGGTGACGATGCAGAACACGCCGAACATGACAGCCGCCTTGCCGGCGAACGTGGTCTGCCCAACGGGCTTTGGCTATAGCACGCTGGCCAATGGCGCGTGCCGTCAGGTATCCCTCCCGCTGCTGGACAACAACGTGTTGTGGCACAACCGCGCGTTCCACGTCGAGGTGGGTGCGCTGGGCACTGGTCAACAGGCGCAGCAGTCTGTGGTCACCCTGGTGCCCGCCTTGAATCAAACAGCGACTGGTGCATGCGCTACGCAGGGTACCGATGTCGGCGCGCCTGGCAGTGGTGGCCCTGTTAACTACTGGGACATCGGTGTGCGCGGTGACACAAGTCCCGCAGGAGGCAACCAGCTCCTTGGCAACGGCAGCACAGATGCCAGGCTTGTGCCGCGTTACTCGATCCTGTCGAGCGGTGCCTACACGGGTAACAACAACCTCGGCGGCGACCCGTTGGTGGTGAGCCAGTACTGCAATGGCGCACGCATTCCGCCGGAAAATTGCACCGGAGTTGCTGCAGTAGACCAACCAAGATGCAAGGGCTACAACGCGCCGGCCGGACGCTCGGAATTCACCGGGCTGCCCGTGGTATTTGCGCTGAACCAGTTGACAGTGGCTGCGACGGTCGACGAAGGCAACAACTGGATCAACCTGGGTTACGGTCCGCTGTCCTTGATCAATGCCGCCATTGCAGCCGCTGGCACGCCGCAGGCACCGCTTGCGAACTACTCGATCGGGTCTGGTTCGCCGGCGATCAATACTGCAACCGCAACCGGTGCACCGAACCACGACTTCTTCGGTACCCCGCGGCCGCAACGTGGTGGATACGATATCGGGGCTGTTGAATTACGCTAACTGATACCGGGGCGGCAACGCCACTTGAGCAGTGCCAAATCGGCAAATCTGCGGGCGACCTGTCAGGGCGCCCGCAGCCTGGTCAAGCACCAGTCTAAATGGAGAATTACATGGCAATGCAGGATATCAAACCAATGTTCAGAAGTTCAGAATTCGGCATTAAATTGCTCGCAGGGGTTCTCATAGGTGGTTTTTTCGCCTTGCCAAGTCTGGCCCAATCGGTTCAAGAGCAGGGGAATGCAGCGGCGACAAAGACTCCAGCCCCCATCGCGCGGCACAAGGCCTCTCCCTATCGCCCGGGTGTGCCGGACAGCGCCATGGGCTACTACCAGGCGCTTTGGGGCGTCGACAACATGTTGGTGCGCCAGACCGCATCGGGCAACCTGATCCGCTTCAGCTACCGCGTTACCGACCCCGCGCGTTCCAAGGCACTCGGTGACAAGCTCGCAACACCGTTGCTGTATGGCCAGCGCAGCCGCGCGGTGCTGCATATTCCGGTCATGGACAAGATTGGCCAGTTGCGTCAGACCGGTAGCGGTGAAGCGGGCAAGGAGTACTGGATGGTGTTTTCCAACAAGGGCAGTCTGGTCAAGCCTGGAGATCGCGTCAATGTAGTCATCGGTTCCTTTCACGCCGACGGGCTGATGGTGGAGTGACGTCGCGAGAGCGAAAACGTGGTGCATATAACGGAGGGTATGAACATGAAACGAATTCTTTTCCTGGCATTTAGCCTGATTTCATTCGCGGCATCGGCCGCCGTGGCGCCCAAGAGTTCACCCGATGGTGCACCGGCAGTCAAGCTGACAGCAACCCAGATAGTCGACAGGAACGTGGCGGCCCGTGGCGGGCTGGAGGCCTGGCGTGCGGTCAGCACATTGACCCTGTCCGGCCGGCTCGAGGCAGGCGGCAAGAAAAATACGGAACTGCCGTTCGTGATGAAAATGAAGCGATCGCACATGAGCCGCTTGGAGATTAATTTCCAGGACCAGACGGCAGTGCAGGTCTACGATGGCACGCAAGGCTGGAAGGTACGGCCTTTCCTCGGGCGCGATGACGCCGAACCCTTTACCCCGGCCGAGGCCAAGGCGGCAGCGGCATGGGAGGAGCTGGATGGCCCGCTGATCGATTATGCCAAGAAGGGCACCAGGGTCGAACTGGCGGGAACGGAAGCCGTGGAGGGGCGCAACGCCTACAAACTCAAGCTGACCATGAAAAATGGCGAGGTGAGAAATATCTGGATCGATGGGGCGCGTTTCCTGGAAGTGAAAATGGACGGTGAGCCGCGGAAAATGGACGGCAAGCTGCGCAACGTCGCCATTTATTTTCGCGACTACAAGAGCGTGAACGGGTTGACCGTGCCGCACCTGGTGGAAACCGTGGTCGAAAAAGACAAGCAGGCTCACAAGATGACCATCGAACGCGTGGCGGTCAACCAGCCGATGGAGGGCGCCTTGTTCGCGAAGCCGCAACTGGCGACCATGGCCAAGGTGAGCAGCCAGCAGGCGGAGCAGCGCCCATGAGAAAAATCGCTGCGTGTGTGCTGGCGTGCTGGCTTTCGACAGTTGCTGTTGCGAATGTGCCTGACGTCGTGCCTGAACTGACCGCGGCTCAGATCATCGAGAAAAATGTCGCGGCAAGAGGGGGCCTGGAGGCGTGGCGGAAGATCCAGAGCATGGTGTGGGTCGGACACATCGAAAGACCCAATGCAAACGCGCCGAGTCTGCCATATGTCCTTGAGCAGAAACGCCCCAACAAGACGCGTTTCCAGATCAAGTCACAAAACCAGGTGTGGGTGCGAATCTATGACGGCACCCATGGCTGGAAACTGCGTCCGGCGCGTAACGTCATGCCTGTGGTGGAACAATACACTGCGGAGGAACTGCGTTCTGCGCAGAACGGGCAGGAGAGTTTTGGCGGTCCGCTCATGGATTATCAGGCCAAGGGAATAGCAGTGGCGCTGGACGGCGTCGATGACGTCGAGGGGCACAAGGCCTATCGTTTGAGCGTCAAATTTCCTTCAGGTGCCAGTAACCACGTGTGGGTCGACGCGGAGACTTTCCTGGAGGTCAAATACGATCGCCAGTCCCGCAGCGCTTCCGGACAGTCGGGCACGGTGTCGGTTTATTACCGCAACTACGGGACGATTGAAGGATTGCAGATGCCGCTCATGATCGAAAGCGGCGCGGACACAGCCAAGGCAACAGACAAAATGGTGATCGACAAGGTCTTGCTGAACCCACCATTGGAAGAGCAGATATTTGCCAGGCCCAGCGTGCCGGGGCGGCCTAATGCGGCTTCGGTCAATATGGTAGCGCCCCAGTCGATCCGCAAGCCGCCATCCACACCCACGAGTTTGCCGGGATCGAATCCACGTATTTTCACCGGCTCGGGGGTTGCCCATTAGTGCGCGCCCGGTCCGGCATGGGTATGCGTTCCATGCTGCGGCCTCTGCGCGCAGCCGCGCCTGTTCGTGCCGTCGCCGCAATCCTCCTGTTTATTGTGCTGGCGGCGCTCATGGACCACGCACGGGGTGAACCGACAGACAGTGTAGGCGAGGCAATCTATCGGCATGGCGTACTCGGGTCAGGCAAGCAGCTAGATGCGATACGTGCGGCCGGTGTGCACCTCGCCGGCAAGGATGCCGCCTGCGTTAACTGTCACCGGCGCAGCGGCTTCGGATCCAAGGAAGGGTTCATCTCCATCCCGCCGATCACCGGCCGCTATCTTTTTCATCCGCGCGCTTCAAGTGCCGAGGATCTCGATCTGCCCTACGTCGAGAGCATGCGCGCAGATCGCGATCCCTTCACCGATGCGACCCTCGCCAGGGCAATTCGGGATGGCCTCGATTCCGAAGGAAAACCGCTTAATTATCTGATGCCGCACTTTGCGCTGAGCGATGCCGACATGACGGCGCTCGTCGGCTACCTGAAAAGCCTCAACCAGCGCAAATCGCCCGGAGTGACCGACACGGTGCTGCACTTCGCCACCATCATCACGCCGGATGCCGATCCCGTTAAGGCCCAGGGCATGCTCGACGTCCTCAAGCAATACTTCGCCGACAAGAACACGTTCCCGATCGGTGCGACGCCGCGCCTGCGCACATCGCGCAAGATGATGTTCATGGTAAATCGCCTCTGGCAGTTGCATGTCTGGCGACTGACCGGCCCGGCGGAGACGTGGCAGGGGCAACTCGAGCGGCATTTCGCAAAGGAACCGGTGCTGGCCGTGGTGTCGGGGCTGGGCGGCAAGAACTGGGCGCCGGTCCACGAATTTTGCGAGCGCCAGGCTGTGCCGTGTCTGTTTCCGAATGTCGAGGCGCCGCCGGCCAACGCCGATCGCGACTTTTATTCCCTGTATTTTTCCAAGGGTGTAGCGCTTGAAGCTGAGTTGATCGCAAACAGCATCCTCAGGCAGGGCAGCGGCAAGGCAGCAAAGCGGGTGGAGCAGATATATCGCGCCGGAGACAGCGGAGAGGCGGGTGCCCAGGTGCTTGCCGCGTCCCTCGAGCGCCATGGCGTCAAGGTGCGCAGCCAGGTCATTGCGGCGAATGCGCCTGGACAGGAGGGCGTCGCCAAAGCAGTGCGCCAGAGTTCAGGCGCAGATGCGCTCGTCCTGTGGCTGCGCCCGTCAGATATCGCCGCGCTCGGCGAGGCGCCGCCCGCGCCGTCCGCCGTGTTCGTTTCGGGGCTGATGGGTGGCCTCGAGCGTTCCCCGCTGCCGCCGAGCTGGCGCAGCCGCGCGCAACTCGCCTATACCTTCGATTTGCCGGACAGGCGGCGCGTCCCCGTCGACTATGCTCTCGGCTGGTTCCGCATCCGCCAGATTCCTGTCGTCGCCGAGCAGGTGCAGGTGGACACCTATCTTGCCTGCGGCCTGCTCGCCGAAACGCTCAAACATATGGCCGATACCTTTGTCCCCGACTATCTCGTCGAGCGCGTCGAGGACATGATCGACCGTCGCATCATTACCGGCTACTACCCGCACCTGACGCTTGCGCAGGGCCAGCGCTTCGCGTCCAAAGGCGGATATGTCGTCCATTTTTCGGAGCCTCAGGGTACGCGTTTGATTGCTGACGGCGGTTGGGTTGTGCCGTGAGCCGAGGACTGGATATTCGTTACTGAATCGGCCATTAAACAGTTGAAGTGTTGCGATACCGCAGGATGGCGGTGAGGTACGAAGCCCGCGTTTGGGCGCTTCGGATATGTGGGGTTCGCGCTGCTCACCGCCAGCCTACAAAATTGTTGACAGCTTTTCGGGGAGATCAAGATGAAAACATTTGCCAAAACCCTCGTCAGCGCCACGGCGCTGGCTGTTGCCGGCACGCTCGGCCCGCTGGTTGCCGTCTCGCAAGCCGACGATATGCCGGAGATGCATGACCCGCACGCTCACCATCACATGATGCAGATGCCTGAGACAACCCGACGCATGGCTGAATACACCGTTCCCAATGTCGAACTGGTCAGGGAAGACGGCAAGAGCGTTGCGCTGCAGGATGAGTTGAACGATGGGCGCCCGGTGGTCCTGAATTTCATCTACACGACCTGTACGGCGATTTGCCCGTTGGTCAGCCAGACCCTTTCGCAATTGCAGCGAAAACTCGGTGACGAGCGGGACCAGGTGCATCTGGTGTCGATCTCGATCGACCCCGAGGAAGACACGCCTGCGCGGCTGGCTGCCTACGCCAAAAAATATGGCGCTGGGCCGGAATGGCAGCACTATACCGGCACGCTCGCGGCGAGTGTCGAAGCGCAGCGGGCCTTCGGCGCTTACCGCGGCGACAAGATGAACCACACCCCGGTCACTTTTTTGCGCGCGGCTCCCGGCAAGCCCTGGATCAGGATCGAGGGATTTGCGACGGCGAACGAGCTGGTGGAGGAAATACGGAACATGCTCCCATCGAGTTGAATGTTGAATGTCGTTGTGCCAGCTCCGCCCCGTGTGGGCAGGGTGAATTACAAGTCCCCTGTACCCTGATCTACAGGTTTTCCCTAATAGGACGGGCGCGACATTACGAGTAGAGTTCAGTCGGAATGCCGGTTTTTCTTGAATTTGCCTCAGGCATGCATCTTGAATTGTCGAGTCCGAATGTTAAGGATCAAACATCATGGACCATTTACGCGTTTCGTCTATTTCAAGCCCTAAACAGCCGGTGCCGGGTTTCGGCATTCTGGCGCTGATGCTCTACCTGTTCTTCTTGTTGCTGGTGATTTTCGTTTGAAGGTCTGCAGGCTTTACTGGCAATGAACTCATGCCTTGTCTTTTCGCACAAGGCAGAGTAAGGCACGTCTGAAGAGCCATTTTCAACTCCCGCGCAAGGCGGGATTTTTAATAGGAGATCGAGCATGAGGAAATTTTCGATAATTCTGATAAGTGGCCTGTTCGCGGCCAACTTCGCCGTTAGCGCTCAGGCTGCGGACTATGGCAGTCCCGGGATGGGCATGGAAAAAATGAAGGGCGACGGCATGATGATGGGCAAACACAGGATGTCCGGCACTGTCGACAAGATCGATCATGCGAAGGGTACGCTCGTACTCAAGAGCGGGATGGCGGACATGTCGCTGCATTTCCCGCCGCCATCGGTCAAGGATCTCAAGAACGGCGACGCCATCACGGTCGAATTGAGCTTCACCAAGGGTGAGCCGCCCATGAAGTGATGGGATGAGCTGGAGAAATTCAGTTTACTGCGGGGCGCATGATGCCCCGCGTTTAATTCGCGGCTCAGGCCCATTTGACACGCCGTCTCGCCACAACCAGGGCGGCCAGGCCAAGTCCCAATAGCGCCATTGAGGTCGGCTCGGGTACTGCGTTGCCTATCTGCAGGTTGTCGAGGATCATGAAGTCTTCTACGGACGACGTGACTCTGATTTCATCGAAGGAAATCCCCGTGAAGCCAAAAAAATCCAACGCCGATGTGTCTACTAGTGTGGAAAAGGTTTCAACGACGGCACCACCAAGCAGCGCTTCAAAGTCCCACGAGCTTCCATTCGAGACCATCGCGAAAGCGGCATCGGTCTGGCTGGCCAGGAAGTTGAGCGAAAACTGGAATACACTCGGGCCGCTACCAGAATCAGTGAAGTTTGTAAGGGTATTGCCATCGATGTTCGGAAAACCCGTTTGGGCCGAGTAATAGAGATTCGGAGAGAAAATCACGCCCAGGTCAGAGTACTCATTTGTCACGGCTGCGTCGGCGGCCAGCACATGCTCGTTGAATGTAATGGTTGAGAGAGGTGATGCGAGCCCGCTTGCGCTATTGGAAATCGGCGTCGCATTCGTTATTTGGCTGAACATCGCAAGTCCAGCAACGGCAATAATTTTCTTAATCATGATAATTACTCCCAGTAAAATGGTCGGGTATTGCGTATTTTGCAATAACTGTGCCATTGGTTATAAACAACAATAAATCATATGATTAGATGAGTGATGCCGAGTTTGGCTCCTTGGGTGTAAAAAAACTCGACAGGCGTTCAAAGCGACAAAGCCAAGATGCCTGATTTTCAATCTTCGCGCGTAGCCGCAAAACACCCCGGATCGACACCGAGGATTGCGGTCATCTTTTCCGCCCGCATGGGGTGGCTCATAAAAAAACCCTGCACGGCGTCGCAGTCGCGCGCTCTCAGGAACCCCAACTGTTCCTGCGTTTCCACGCCCTCGGCGATCACCTTGAGTTGCATGCTGTGTCCCATGGTGATGATGGCCGTTGCGATAGCGGCGTCGTCCTCGCTGGAGGCGACTTCGCGGATGAAGTTGCCGTCGATTTTCAGGGAGTCGATGGGAAAACGCTTGAGGTAATTGAGGGAGGAATAGCCCATGCCGAAATCGTCGACCGCAATGTGGATTCCCATATCCTTCAGCTGATGCATGGTCCGGCTGGCCTGTTCGGTGTCGTCCATCATGGCGCTTTCCGTCAGTTCGATTTCCAGAAGCGTGGGATCGGCATTTTTTTCCGCGATGATGTTGCGGATGGATTCCGCCAGATGATTATGGCGAAACTGCCGTGCGGATAGATTGACCGCAACGCGGAATCCGTTCATTCCCCGCTTTTCCCATTCCGCGATCTGGTTGCATGCCGCGTTCATGACCCAATCGCCGAGGGAAAGGATAAGCCCGCTGGATTCCGCCACCGGGATGAACTGCTGCGGGGGTATCAGGCCCAGTTGGGGATGGCGCCATCTCAACAGGGCTTCCACGCCGATGATGCGGCCCGAGTCCAGCTCGATTTGCGGCTGGTAGGCGAGAAACAGTTCGCCGTTCTTCAGCGCATGGCGTAAATCCCTGTCCATTTGCACTCTTTGCTTGGCCTTGACGTTCATGTACTCGGTGAAAAACTGGTAATTGTTCTTTCCCGTCAGCTTGGCCTGGTACATGGCGGCATCCGCGTTCTTGAGCAGGTTTTGCAGGTCCGGACCGTTGTCGGGATAAAGGGCGATGCCCACGCTGGCGCTCACCTGTGCTTCCTGGCCATCGAAATGAAAGGGCTGGGCCAGCATTTCGATGATCCGGCTTGCCGTGGATGAAACCACGCCCACCGGATCATGCAGATCCTCGGCCAGCACGGTGAATTCGTCCCCACCCAGCCGTGCGATGGTGTCCTCCTTGCGCGTGCAGGCGCGCAGGCGCTCGGCTGTCTGCGATAGCACCAGGTCGCCCATTTCGTGGCCCATGGTGTCGTTGATGTTCTTGAAGTTGTCCAGGTCGATGAACATCACTGCCAGCTTTTCCTTGCTCCGCATGGCTTTGTCCAGGCCGTGCTGGAGGCGGTCATAGAACAGGTTGCGGTTGGGCAGCCCCGTCAGGCGGTCGTGGTTTGCCAGGTATTCGTAATGTTCCTGGGTTGCCTTGAGGTCCGAGATGTCGTTGAACATCAGGATATAACGGCAGGACCTGCCGCGCGCGTCCCGCACCACGCTGAAATTCAGCAGGGCAGGGTAGATTTCCCCGTTCTTGCGCTGCTTGCGTGTTTCTCCGCGCCAGTGATCACAGAGTCGCAGTGTTTTCCTGACCGAGTCGAATAGCGTTTTGTCCACCATCGCCTCGATATGCCACGGCTTGCGCCCGGCTACTTCCGTCAGGGAGTAGCCGGTTGTGGCGGTATAGGCCTGGTTTACATCGATGATCGACATGCGGGCATCGAGGATCATGATGCTCTCGGCGGTGGAATTGAAAACCTGGGAGGCAATCCGTTGTTGCGCTTCAGCCCTGTAACGTTCGGTAATGTCTTCCATGACGTGCACGGAATGAAGGTATTCACCGAATTTGTCGCGAATGACGAAGGAATTTGAAAGGAAGATATTGCCCTCGGCGGTAACGACTTCGTCCCGGCCTTCATCGGTCTGATGTTCTTTGTAAGCGTGAACGCAGCCGGGCAACGGGCCCTTTCCCTTGGGGAAGACCTCCCAGTATGGCTTGCCGACGAATTCGCCGGGCTTCAATCCGGCACGCGCCGCGTAGGCGCGGTTGGCGCGCACGATGCGGCATTCCTGGTCATGGATGAAGATCGGACTGGCGATGGCGTTGATCGCATCCACCCACTGGTGCAGAGTTTGCTCGATGGCGCGGCCCAGCGAATTCCTGGTGACAATATGTGGCGCCTCGTTTCGCTGCAAGATCGAATGAGACATGCATGGCTCCGGTTAGAAAACCCACTAATACATGCTTCAAACTTTAAGCCGGAATTGCAATGTCGGCTGTGGGGGGAATTGCATAATCTCCGGGTGAATGCACTGTATTTCGGGAGGTAGGGCACATTCGCCGGTTACAGCCTGAGCGGCAGCCAGTAGCCGGTCAGCTCCAGGTAGCCGCGGGCGATTTCCCTGCCGGTTGCAAGGGCTCGCACTGCGCCCTCCCAGTAGATCGTTCCTGCCGTGGCGCGGGCATCGTTTTCCTGGTCGTCCATCATGGGCTCGAGGTCGAACTCAAGACCCTTGGCGTCGATATGCCAGGCAACGGGGTAGCTCGTCCCGCTGCGCGGGGAGCGCCACAGCCGCAGGGGCGTGAAGCGGATGTCGCCGGGTTCGAACAAGGTCACCGACCCATCCGCCTTGCGATGGCTGCCGCCGGCCCAGCGTGTGCCGCCGTTCCTGTCGCGCATGCGGAACAGCATCAGGGCGCCGCCGTCGGCCAGGTTGAGGCCGACCCAGTCCCAGCCGACCGCATCCGCTTCCAGGTAACTGTCCGACCATTCGTGGTCCAGCCAGGCGCTGCCAGTGACGGGAGAGGTTTTCCCGTCGCGTGCGACGGTGCCCTTGGCCAGCAGTTGGGGCTGACTGTAATAGTGGCTGGTGGCGCCAGGTTCGGCAGCTTTTCGGCTGAGACCGCCGGGGCCGTTCAACAGGGGAGCTTGCGTGGTTTTCAGTACGAGGGCCAGGCTGAATTCCCGCGCCGGGAGTCGGATCGTATAGCCGTCCCCGTCGTCAGCCTGGCGCAGCGACCAGTCGTCGATCCAGACTTCGGTTTTTCCCTCCCGTGCCTCGGCCAGCCCGAAACCAGCCCGCGCCGCACGCTGATCGCCGAGCAGATGGCCGAGGCGCGGGTCGCTTATGGCAGCATGAGCGAACAGGATCTGGCGTGGAGCGAAACGGCTGGGATTAGCATCGTTTCCCGTGGTGCGGCTGCGAAAAAACGTGACCTGGAAGCCGAGCGCATTGCCCTCTTCGGTGCGCAGCCAGCCCGTGACATACCACCATTCGGTGCGAGCGGCAGGGTGGCTGCCGGCGTCGCGCGCCAGGTCGATGTTCGCTGCCGACCCCAGCAGCGGCCAGAGTGCCGTCAATAGCAGCAGCCGAAGCAGGGCGCGCATCACCAGTCCTCCCGCACCGCATGCACGGGATCGCCGCTCATCGCGCGCCGTCCGGCGGCCATGGCGGTGAGCGATGCGGCGGCAACGAGCGTCGCCGCCAGTGCGAGCAGGAAAGCCCAGGGCGGGTGCAGGTCCATGCTCCAGTGGAAGGACTGGCGGTTCACCACGTGGATCAGGATGAGCCCGAGCAGCCAGCCCAGCGCCAGGCCGGCGGCCGCGCCCAGCGTGCTGACCAGGGCGCCTTCCAGCACGAACATGGCGCCGATCTGGCGGCGCGACATGCCGATGTGGCGCAGCATGCCGAACTCGCTGCGGCGCGCCAGCGCCTCGGCGGCGAAACCGCTGCTGACGCCGAACAGGCCGATCAGCACCGCCACCGCCTCCAGCAGGTAGGTGACCGCGAAGCTGCGGTCGAACACTTCCAGGCTCCGCACGCGGATTTCGCCGGGCTCGGCGATTTCGAGCAGCGACCCGCCCGGAATGCGTGACCGCAGCGTTGCCGCAACCGCTGCCGGGGATACGCCGGGTGCGAGCCACAACGAAGCAGAACTGGCGCGCCGGTCGCCCGTGAGCCGGATGTAGCGCGCGCGGTCGATCACGATGGCGCCGGACTGGCGGGCATAGTCGCGCCAGATTCCAGCCACGGTGAACTGCATCTGCGCGCCGCCGATGGGGAGCTGGATGTGCTGCCCGACGCGGTAGCCGTAGAGATCGACGACCGCTTCCGATATCCAGACCGGTGGTGGGTCGCCCTGAACAGGTGGGGCGCCGAGTTCGGTGAACGGCAAAATGCTGCGAACGTCCCGCCCTGCCATGGGGCGCGCGACCAGGGTCACGGGCGCGAAACCCGGCCGCAGCAGGAGGTCGCTGCTGCGCAGGAAGTCCACCTGCCGGATGCCGGGCGTCTGCAGGATGAGCGCCTGTATTTCCGGGCCGATGAATGCGCTTTCCACCACCTGGGCGGCGCGCACATACAGGTCGGCTGGCAGGATTTCTTCCAGCCAGCGCTCCACCGAGTGGCGGAAGGATCCCACCATGATGGCCATCGCCGCCATCAGGCTGAAACTCACCAGGATCGCGCCCATGCTGATGGCGGCGCGTCCCGGTGCGCCGCGCAGTTGCGCTGCGGCGATGTGGAGCGGCACGTAGCGCGAGCCGGGCAGCCAGGCGAAGCTGCGCGCCGCGAGCGCCGGCATCAGCAGCACGCTGCCCAGCAGCATCAGGGCGATGGCGAAATAACCGAACAGCGGCAAGCCCCCGAGCGGCGGCAACGGGATCAGCACCGCGCCGAGCGCCAGCAGCACCATCCCCGGCCAGGCGCTGGCGCCCTTGGCGCGCGCGCGTTCCCGGTCGCCTGGCTTGAGTGCCTGGGCGGGCGGCGTACGCGCGCTTTCACGTGCCGGAACCAGGGCGCCGAGCATGGCGGCGCCGGTGCCGAGCGCGAAGTAGAGCACGAGGTCGCCCGGCGCGACCTCGGATACCTGCACCACGCTCTCGAAATAACCGCCGCCGAGGTCGGCGCCGAAATGGTGCAGGCCGTACGCGGCGGCAGCATAGCCCAGCGCGATGCCCAGCCCCGCGCCGACCGCGCCGATCGCGGCGCCTTCGGCCAGCAGCAGCCAGGACACGGCGCCGCGTGTGACGCCGAGCACGCGCAGCAGGGCGATCTGGGGGCGGCGCCGCAGTACCGTCAGCGCCTCGGTGGTGAATACCAGGAATGCGCCGGTGAACAGCGCGACCAGCGCCAGCACGTCGAGGTTGACCCGGTAGGCGCGCGACAGGTTCGCCGCGCGGGTGCTGGCGGCGGCAGGCGCGATGGCCTCGATGCCGGGTGGCAGCAGCGCTTCCAGTCGGCGGCGAAATTGCTCCACCGGCACGCCGGCCTTCAGCCGCAGATCGACCCGGCTGATGCGTTCCAGGGAATCGAAACGCCACTGGGCTGCACCGATATCCATCACGCCCAGGCGCTGGCGATAGCTCTCCTGCGGAAGAATTCCCGCCAGGCGCAGGCGCACCGTGCCTAGCCCGGCCTGAAGGATGAGCGTCTCGCCCACGCTGACGCCGAGCCATCGCGCAGCGGCGGCGCTGAGGAAGATTGCGTTCGGGTCGAGTAGCGTCGTGCCGGCGGAAGTCCCCTGTGCGCTTCCGACAGCCAGCGGCAACAGCCGGGAAGCGCGGAATACGTCGAGACCGACGATGCGGAGCGTATCGCGGCGACCCGGCAGCCTGGCCTCGATCTCCACGGCGGGACTGGCGAGCGCGATTTCGGCCATGTTCGCCAGGCGCGGATAGATATTTTCATTCATGCCTGTGGCCGGCCCCCGGACCGTCAGATCGGCCTGCCCCGAGATGTTGCGTACCGCATGGGAAAACTCGCCCACGGCGGTGCGGTTGATGAGATCGATGGAAACACCCAGCGCGACGCCCAGCGCAATCCCCAGCAGACTCAGGAAAATGCGCCCGGGATGGTCGGCGATGGGACCGAGCACAGCACGGACGATGGCGAGCGCGCTCATGGCGAAGCCGAGGGAAAAAGCCCACCCGCGCCCAGCACGTAGGTGCGGTCGGTCGTGGCGGCGGCGGAGGCGGAATGGGTTACCAGGATGCCCGCCGCGTGGCTTGTCGTCACCTGTTCGCGCAGCAGCGCCAGAACCTGGGCGGCGCTGGCCGGGTCGAGGTTGCCGGTGGGCTCGTCCGCCAGGATGAGCTGCGGGCGGTGCGCCAGCGCGCGGGCGATGGCGACGCGCTGCATCTCGCCGCCGGAGAGCTCGCGGGCATAGCTGTCGCCACGTTCCTTCATCCCGATTGCCGCCAGCAGCGCGGTCACGCGGAGGCCGGACTCGCTTGCCGCCACCTTGTTGAGGGCCAGCGGCAGGGCGATGTTCTGGGCGACGGTGAGGTAGGGCAGGAGGTGGAATGCCTGGAACACGAAGCCCATTTTTTGCCGCCGCAGGCGCGTGAGGCGGTCGTCGTCGAGACCGACGATTTCGCAGCCGTCGATCCGGATGGAACCGGTGTCGGGCGGTTCAAGCCCGGCGACGAGATTGAGCAGGGTGGACTTGCCGATGCCGGATTCGCCCATGATCGCGACATATTCGCCGCGTGCCACGTCCAGCGAAATATCGCGCAGCACCTGCCGGATTCCGGGGCCAAGGTAGGATTTGCCGAGATTGCGGATGCTGAGCATTATCAGCTGTCAGCCTTCAGCTTTCAGCCGTCGGGGTCCAGTTTGCCCGCCTTAATCCGGGAATGCCCACTGGGGATTCCATACGACCTCCCACAAGTGCTGATCAGGATCCTGGAAGTAACCGGCGTAACCGCCCCAGAAGGTTGCTTCCGCGGGCTTTACGATGACGGCTCCGGCGGTTTTAGCCTGCTCCATCACCTCGTCGACTTCGGCTTTGGACGAGACGTTATGCCCGAGCGTGAATTCGGTGGCACTCGGGCCGCTCAGGGGAAGGCCCGAATCGAGCGAGATGCTCTTGCGCGGCCAGATGGCGAGTTTCACGCCGGCCTGCAGGTCAAAAAATGCCACTGCGCCATATTCGAATTCCTTGCCGAAAACGCCTTCCGTCTTCAAGCCCAGGCCGTCGCGATAGAAGCGCAGCGACCGCTCCAGGTCGTCGACGCCGATGGTAATGACAGTGACTCGGGCTTTCATTCTGTGCCGGCTCAGCTGCAGCGCATGATCCGGGCAAGTGCGTAGGATTCCAGTTCCTCCAGCGCGAAGGTCCTTTCCAGGCTGAAGCCGGTCTGCGAGACCAGCCAGCGCTTGAGTTGCTTCAGGGCGATGCACAGGCGCTGGATGCGTTCCACGATGTTGATTTTCAGGCGGGTCGGCAGATGGTCGAACAGCGAGTGGCTGGACTCGCTCGCCTCGTCCGCGTTCAGTTCGTTGCATTGTCCGATGCAAGTCACGTATATCGCAGATTCCATTCCTTCATTGCAGTAGACTTTGACCTGTTCCAGCGGTTCATTGCCGGATTGGAGCGGGCTGAATACGTTCATCAGGATGATGTCGGGGTTCACTTCGCTGATCAGGCTTTTCGCCTGCTTGCAGCCCTGGGCTACGAACACGTCGTAACCCTCCATCCGCATCATCTGCTCCAGTAAACGGCGTCCGTTCGGGTCTTTTTCTGCAATAAGAATGCGCATCCTGTTCTCCTGTTAATCTGAAAGTTGGATTTGTCTAGTTGCTGGTAGATTTATGCGCAAAGCCAGTCATCGGTTGCGAAGATCGTCGCTGCTGGAAGTCGCCATTTTCCTGCAGGGCGGAAAGCAGCGAGATGGTGTTTCCGGTCACTTCAAGGAAGCGTGCCTCATCTCGGGCCAGCGTTTCCATTTCGCGTTGCATCAGGGAAAACTGATGTACCAGGGAAAACTCTTGAAGAATGGATGAGACCTTGTTTATAAAAGGAAATGTCATGTTGTATTGCCTCGTTCGTGGTCACGATTGAATGGGATGCGTCGTCCATTTCTACGGTGGATCAAGTATAGGTTTCTGCTCACTGAAAACCATTTGTTCGTGCACCTATGGGTATACGTAATTACCCCTATTGAGCCTGGGTAAAATCCCCTACATGATGCTAAAAAGAGTTTTTTGATATCGATTCGTTTCACACGGCGGAGTCCGACTTACGTGCCATTCCTGGTTTTACCGATGCTTAACAGCGCATTACGTTACGATAATAAATTGTGGCCATGATTTCCTTATCCCGTATGTTCGGAATCGCGCCCGTCCGCAAGTTCGCACCCTATATTCCGCTGTTGGGATTCATCGTGATTTCGCTGGTATTTGCTGTCACCAGCTTTCAGGCCTTTCGTCAAATCGAAGACGTGATCGTGAAGGACAAGATCCAGGATCTCGATGCGGTCGCCGATCTCAAGGCGCGGCAAATCAACGGCTGGAGGCAGCAGCAGATACGTAGAGGGGAGGGCTTTTCCAATGGCTCCCTCCTGCCGGAACAATTCGGTCTATGGATAGAACAGGGCATGCCGCATGAAGGGAAGGAAAAAATCCTGCGATTTCTGGCCGGCACGCAACGTGTGAATGGCTACAGATCCATCACGCTGTTCGACAAGGATGGCGTGGCGAGGCTTACGACCATGCCGGGCGAGCAGCAAGATGCGGATGATGTCGCCATGGCGCAGGCCGCGATTACCAGTCGGCGAGTGTTTCTGTCGGATATCCACATGGGTGGAGCAGAATTGAGCAGGGTCAAGATAGACCTTGTTGCACCGCTCGTCAGCCTTGAGGGAAACGGAAGCCGTGTAATGGGCTCGGCGGTGTTCGAGCTCGACCCGCGCGACTTCCTCTATCCGCTGATGCTCGCCTGGCCATACCCGAGCCCGAGTGCAGAGAGCTTGCTGGTGCGCCGGGATGGTGATGACGTACAGGTGCTGAGTGAATTGCGTCACAGGCCTTGGGCAGCACTTTCCCGGCGCCAGCCGCTGACCAACACCAGAGTGCCCGGAGTATTGGCGATCCAGGGGGAAACGAGCAGCATCGACAGCATTGATTATCGTGGCGTTCAGGTGGTTTCGGCGATGCGCAAGGTGCCGGGGACGTCGTGGTTTATCGTGAGCAAGGTCGACAAGGGCGAATTTCTCGCCCCGGTAGCCCGGCTCAAGCAATGGTCGATGGCGCTGGGCCTGGCGTTGGCGCTCATCGGCGGCCTGGTGGTTTATTTCTGGCTCAGGGCTTATCAGGTCCGCTACCGCTATCTCAAGGAACAGCACGATGCCGCGGTCGAGCGGGAGGCGCTGATCAGGCATTTCGAACTCCTGACCAAACATGCCAACGATATGATCATGGTGGCGGACGACACGACTCGCATTATCGAGGCCAACGAACGCATGCTGGACACGTTTGGCTACACGCGTGATGAACTTCTGGCTATGCAGGTCGCCGATTTGCGCGATCCTGAGCAAGACCTTTCCTATGTTAATGTCAGGCTCGCTGAACTTATGGCGAAGGGTGAGCTGCGCGTCGAGGAAAGCGTGCGGCGCAAGGATGGTTCGACGTTCCCGGTGGAAATCAGTGCCCGCGTCATCGAAGTGCAGGGCAAGGTCTATCTTCAGGGCATTCTGCGCGATATCACAGAGCGCAGGTGCTCCGACGATGCCTTGCGCAGGAGCGAGGCCATGCTCAAGGAATCGCAGAAGATGGCCCATATCGGTACCTGGGAAATGGATCTGCTCAATAACGTGCTGACCTGGTCGGACGAAAATTACCGTATTTTCGAAATTGAACAGACCCAGTTCGGTGCAACCTACGAAGCTTTTCTGGCTGCGGTTCATCCCGACGACAGGGAAATGGTGGACAAGGCTTATTCCGACTCGGTGAAGGACCGGACGCCGTACAGCATCGTTCACCGCCTGCTCTTTCCCGGGCAGCGGGTTAAATATGTCCGGGAATGGTGCGAAACCTTTTACGACCAGAACGGAAAACCGCTTCGCTCCATCGGGACGACGCAAGACATCACCGAGCACAACAAGGCCGAACAGGAATATCAGGCCATCCTTCAGGCGACGACGGACGGCTTCCTGGTGGTCGATGCGTACGAAGGCCGGTTTCTTGACGCGAATATCGCTTATTCCAGAATGACCGGCTACAGCGTGGAAGAGCTTGAGAATATGCGCATCGATGATGTGGAGGCCCTGGAATCGCCCGAACATGTCTTGCAGCACAACATGGCGCTCAGGGAAAGCGGAAGCGCCCTGTTCGAAACCCGTCATCGCCGCAAGGATGGCGGGATTATCGATGTCGAGGTCAGCGCACATTTCCTCGATATCCGGGGTGGCAGATTCATCGTGTTTATTCGCGATATTACCGATCGCAAGCAGGCCGAACGGAAAATCAAGCGTCTCAATAGCCTCTATTCCGCGATAAGCCGTGCCAACGAGGCAATTGTACGGATCAATGATCGCGACTTGCTGCTCAATGAAATCTGCCAAATTGCCGTTGAGTCAGGCCAGTTCAAACTGGCGTGGATCGGCCTGGTGGATGACGCCACTCAAACGCTGAAAGTCACCGCATCCAGCGGACCGGCACGTGACTACCTGGACGGCATACTTGTTTCCATCGATGCCGACAAACCGGAAGGCCGCGGTCCCGTCGGCATGTCAATCCGCGATAACAGGGAATACGTCTGCGAAGATTTTTTCAAGGATCCCCGCACCCGGCCCTGGCAGGAAAACGCACGCAAGTATGGGCTTCACTCCAGCGCCTCGTGCCCCTTGGGAGCAGAAGGCCGGATAGTGGGGGCGCTGACAGTCTATTCGGATGAGGTCGGTTATTTCGACCAGGAACTGACGAATCTGTTAACCAGTCTTTCCCGGGACATATCGATCGCCCTGGACAACTTTGCCCGTGAGGAGCGGCGCAGGGAGGCCGAGGAAACATTGCGGCTGAGCGAGGAGAAATTCAGGACCCTGGTGGGAAATCTGCCGCAGAAAGTTTTCGTCAAGGATGCGAATTCCGTCTACACGGCCTGCAACACACTTTTTGCGGCAGATTTGGGGATTAAGCCGGAAGAGATCGTCGGCAAGACGGATTATGATTTTTTTTCCGAGGAACTGGCCGAAAAATATATCACGGACGATAGCCGCATCATCAGTTCAGGAGAGGCAAGCAGCTTCGAAGAACTCTACGTCCAGCACGGACAGGAGCGATTCGTCCATACCACCAAGGCGCCTCTCAAGGACGAGCAAGGGGAGATTCTGGGGGTCATCGGCGTGTTCTGGGACATCACGGATATCAAGCTGGCGGAGAAAAAGCTGTTTGAAAGCGAGCAACGCTTCCGCACCATGGCTGACAATGCGCCCATCATCATCTGGATGGCCAATATCGACAAGGGAAAGATGTATACAGGCTGCGGGTTCTTCAACAAGCAGTGGCACGACTTCACCGGCCTCACGCTCGAAGAGTCGCAAGGATACAACTGGATGGCCTTCATTCACTCTGACGATAGGGGGCGCTGCCTCGACGCCTACATCAGGGCGTTTGAGGAGACCCGCGAGTTCAGGATCGAATACCGTCTGCGGCGGAAGGACGGGGTTTACCGCTGGATACGGGACGCCGGCGAGCCGCGATTCACCACGGAAGGGGAGTTTCTTGGTTTTATCGGTATCTGTGTAGACATTACCGACCAGAAGCTGATCGAGGAAATGCGCGCGGAGGTGGAGCATGTCGGGCGGCTCAATATTGCCGGTGAAATGGCCTCCGGGCTGGCGCATGAGCTAAGTCAGCCGCTCACGGCCGCCAGCAATTACCTGGACGGCTGCCTGCACCGCATGGAGCTGGCTGAATGGGACCGGGAGAAACTCCGCAAAGCAGTCAGACTGGCCTATCTCCAGACCGAACGGGCGGGAGGCATCATCAGCCACCTCAAGGCATTTATCCGCAAGCAGGGCCCCGAAAGAGCCATGTTGGATATCAACGACCTGATCGAGGACAGTGTCGATTTCCTGGCGCAGGACATCAGCCATCAATCCATCCGCGTTATCCCTCATTTTTCAGTTTTGCCGCCGGTCTGGGTGAACAAGATCGAAATCGAACAGGTATTGCTCAACCTCATGAAAAACTCCATCGATGCCATGGCTTCACTGCCGAGGCGGGAGTTGCACTTGTCCACGTGCCTAATTGATTCTGGAAATGTCCTGGTAACGGTAAGCGATACGGGAAAGGGCATTCCAGAGGCCGACCTGGAACGGGTTTTCAACCCCTTCCAGACTTCGAAAAAGGACGGACTTGGCTTGGGGCTGGCGATCTGCCGCTCCCTGGTCGAGAACTACGGCGGACGGATATGGGCTGAGCAGAATGCCGATAGCGGGACGGAATTCAGTTTTACGCTACCGACGGAGCCGATGGAAGCGCCAGAAGAGTTCGCCAATTGAATGGACGAAGACCTTGCCCCTTACCGCAAAATACAGTGAATGCCGTATAAGTTAATACAGTGATCGGCCCAGATATGACTACGGGTCATGGTGATAATGTCGGAATTGACGCAGTGCTCCAAGGACGGAGGATACATGAATAAAAAATATCGCCTGCTGATTGTAGAAGACCATACGCTGTTGCGGGCCGGCCTGCGCGCGTTGCTGACGCAGGACGCGGACATCGAGATTGCCGGCGAGGCGGACAACGGGCGCGATGCGATCCAGGCTGTCGGGGCGCTGGCGCCGCACCTAGTGCTGATGGACCTGACCATGCCGGGGATGAACGGGATCGAAGCGATACGCGACATCAAGCGGCGCTACCCGGAAACCAAGGTGCTGGTGCTGACCATCCACAAGACCGACGAATACATCCACGAAAGCCTGCGTGCGGGGGCTGACGGCTATATTCTCAAGGACGCGACGCACGACGAATTGCGCGTGGCGATCCGCAGCGTGCTGAACGGCAAGACCTACCTGAGTCCCGACATATCGGCGAAAGTGATCAACGGCTACCTGGGTACGGGGCAGTCCACGACTGGATCGAGCCAGTGGGACACGCTGACGCACCGGGAACGGGAAGTGCTGAAGCTGGTGGCCGAAGGGCACCCCAACAAGTACATCGCGGACTATTACTGCCTGAGCGTCAAGACGGTGGAAAAGCACCGTTCCAACCTGATGAAGAAACTCGACCTGCACAATGCGTCCATGCTGACCGCTTACGCCATCGAGAAGGGGCTGCTGGCTACTTAGTTTACGCCAGTATTTGTTTCAGCGATGTTTGCCTGTTAGACCTGCTCGGCTGTTTTCCGGATTTCCACTGGCCACACGGCGTGTAGTGTTACTCCTCCATGCCGGTTGCGAATGACCGAAAATTCTCCATACGATAAAGTGGTGCGCTCGCGCATTTCGGCAAAACGCAGGTGTGGATCGGTGAGGAGTTCCGGGCGTTCGGACTGCGCTGTGGGGGTGTCGTAAATAATCAATGAGACTGCTCCGTCTTCCATGCCCAGCACGATCGCGATCCGGTCCGTTGGAGAGTGTTGCGCGACATTTTCGAATGTCTTCTCGATGATGCGGAAAATGACGATTTTCAGCGAATGAGGTATTTCCTCCTCCCTTAGCTCGATTTCCCGTTCGACCTGCATTCCCGGGTGCAGGCGCGAAAATTCCCGGCAATACCAGTTGAGCGTCGAGATCAGTCCGAGATCGTCCAGACTGGATGGGCGTAACTCGGTCGCAATGCTCCGGACTTCCTGAATGGCGCTCTGAATGACCGGGACGATGGAATCCAGCGACTTTGTGTGTTCGTCGTCCGTCTCGATGCGCAGGCGGCTGCTTTCGACGTTGGCCTTGATCGCGCTCAGCGTCTGCGCCAGGCCTTCGTGCAGGTCGGTGGCGATTTTCTTTTTTTTCACTTCCTCGCTTTTCATCAGGCGGCGCGTTAGCGTTTCAAGTGCGCTGGTTCTTTCCTGGATGGTTTGCTGCTGGGCTTCGATGACGTTTCTTGCCCGTCGTACGACGAGAACCAGTACGGCATAGAGTATTGCGAGCATGCTCTCTGCGCCCACCAGGAAGATCACCAACATCCGTGCGTTCTCTCGCACCAGTTCGTTGACATCGGTATAGATCTCGAACACGCCCAGAATCGGCTGTCCTGACTTGATGCGTATCGGGATATAAGTTTGCAGCAAGTTGTCGGATTCGGTGACCTTGTCGAAAAAATTGAAGGCGTCACGGTAAACCAGATCACTGACAACTTCGCCCCTGAGAGCGGACGTGAATCCGGCATTGTCTTCCCTGTCCGTGCCGATCTGTTCGGCCTTGGTCGAGTAGGCGATCACGCCGTTGCGGTCGAATATTTTGAAGGTGACTACTGCGGTGTCGACCGTCAGACGCTTAATCGCCGCTGCGAGTTCAGGTGGAAATTCCGGCGTGCCGCTTCCTAGCTCAGTCGATTTGGGCCTCGCTTTGAGGTAATCGACGAGTTGCGGCCTGACGGCATTCAGCGTGGTATGCGCCAATGCAAGGTTGCCGCGTTCCGCGACCTTGGTGACCCACTGGATGGTCACCTGGCGATAGAACAACGTAAGCAGTGCGGCCGTTATGAAGATGCTGATAAAACTTGCTATCGCGTAGAAACGCAGCAATTTGAACATTTCTCGTCCGCCGTTTTAAGTGGATAAAACTTGGCAACAGTTCTTTTCATGGAACAATCCGTCTCGGCTAAAATGTCTTCAGGCAAACGCATTTGAATGGCCGAAGCGCGGATTGGAATTACATTTAACTTTAATTGTATAAAACAACTAACTGAGTAACATGGAAAAAATAAACATATTATTTGTCTGCATGGGCAATATCTGCCGTTCTCCCACAGCGGAGGGCGTGTTCCGCCGCCTGGTACAAAACGCCGGACTGGAACACAGGATTCTCATCGACTCCGCCGGAACCCACGCTTACCACATCGGCTCGGCGCCGGACGCCCGCGCCAGCGCTGCTGCGGAAAAGCGCGGTTACGACCTTTCCCCTCTGCGCGGCCGCCAGGTGAGCGAGCGGGATTTCCATGAGTTCGACT
This sequence comes from Sulfurimicrobium lacus, assembly GCF_011764585.1. Taxonomy (GTDB): domain Bacteria; phylum Pseudomonadota; class Gammaproteobacteria; order Burkholderiales; family Sulfuricellaceae; genus Sulfurimicrobium; species Sulfurimicrobium lacus. Next base: position 2,565,818 of record NZ_AP022853.1, on the reverse strand, counting down.
ACATTCTGGCCATGGATCGCGACAACCTTGCCAATCTGAAGCGTATCTGTCCGTCCGAGCATGTTCGCAAAGTTTCCCTTTTCCTGGAATTCAGCGCCCAATTCGACGAGCGCGAGGTGCCGGACCCTTATTATGGCGGTGCGCAGGGCTTCGAACACGTGCTGGATATGGTCGAGGACGCCGCGCGTGGCCTGTTGCAGCAGTTGGAACGGGAGCATGCCTTGCGCAGTTGAGTTTTCCAATTTTAGCCCTTGGCCTTTAAACGGTTGCTAGCCGGGACTGGAAGTGAATTTTTCACTATAGGTAATGGCGCTGATGACGGCGCCTTGCGGGTCCTGGATCACGCAGAAACGTCCGACCTCAGGGATATCGCTGGGCGCCACCAGGATTCTCGCGCCGAGTTGCTCTGCCTTGCGAGCGGTCTCGTCGACATCCTTGACGGTGACATAGGCTCCCCACATCGGCGGCATATTCTTGGCATCTTCCGGCATCGTCATGATGCCGCCCACGCCCTTGTCGCCCGCCTTGACCACGGTGTATGACATGCCCGGCATGCTCATGTCTTCCGTTTCCCAGCCGAACAGACCGGAATAGAAGGCTTTCGCCGCTGCTACGTCGGTGGTCATCAGTTCGTTCCAGCTGAATGCACCGTGCTGTTTGAATTGCTCGTCCACTGTTTCCTCCTCTTTATCGTGGGGGGCCAATTGTGAATGCCTTGGATAAAGAGGTTAGATCAGGAGCGTGGACGGCGGCAATACCGGATTCACCCCAATTGAATAACAATTGGATTAATTTATTGCGGAGACATCGAGGATGTTCGGTTGATTAGGTGTTGCTGGCGTGCTGGCCGTAGTGTTTGAACTTCTCCAGCACGCGCTCCATCTCGGCGTCCGGCAATATGACCGGATCCCCGATTTGCAATGCGCGGCAGTATTGTTCGCACAGGGTTTCCACCTCGACCGCAAGGGCCAGAACGCGTTTAAGGCTGGTTTCCGCCGCCAGCATGCCGTGGTTGGCGAGCAGACAGGCTTTGCGCTGCGTCATGGCCTGCAGCGCGTGGTGCGAGAGTTCCTGGCTGCCGAAGGTGGCATAGGGCGCGCAGCGGATGCTCTTGCCGCCGGCAGCTGCGATCATGTAGTGAAAGGGCGGGATGTCGCGGCCCAGGCAGGCGAGGGTGGTGGCGAAGGTGGAATGGGCGTGGAGTACGGCGTTCAACTCCGGGCGGGCAAGCAGGAGATCGCGATGGAAGCGCCATTCGCTGGAAGGCTTGCAGCGCCCGCTGGCATTGCCGTCCATATCCATGAAAACGATGTCTTCCGGCGTTTGCTCGGAGGCGGGCATGCCCGAGGGCGTGATCAGGAAGCCGGCGCCGCAGCGCACGCTGAGATTGCCCGAAGTGCCCCGGTTCAGGCCTTCGCGCTGTGCCGCAATGGCCGTTTCGATCAGCGCGCGGCGCAGCTCGGCTTCGTTGCTCATCATTGTCTCTCCGGGTACAAAGCCAGCAGGCCCTCGCGTGAAGCCGTGCAGACGCCGCGCTCTGTGATCAGGCCGGTGACCAGGCGTGCCGGGGTGACGTCGAAGGCATAATTGGCGGCCGGGCTGCCGGGCGGAGTGAGGATGACGCTGACGATTTCACCCTCCGCCGTTCTGCCGCGAATGCGGGTGACTTCCTCCGCGTCGCGCTGTTCGATGGGAATGTCGCGCACGCCGTCTTCCAGCGTCCAGTCGATGGTGGGGCCGGGCAGGGCGACGTAAAACGGGACCTGGTTGTCGAAGGCGGCGAGCGCCTTGAGGTAGGTGCCGATCTTGTTGCACACGTCGCCGCAGGCGGTGGTGCGGTCGGTGCCGACGATCACCATGTCCACCATGCCGTGCTGCATCAGGTGTCCGCCGGTGTTGTCCGCGATCACGGTGTGCGGCACGCCGTGCTGCTTTAGCTCCCAGGCGGTAAGGCTGGCGCCCTGGTTGCGCGGCCGGGTTTCATCCACCCACACGTGGAGCGGAATGCCGGCGTTGCTGGCGGCGTAGATCGGTGCCAGGGCCGTTCCCCAGTCCACCGTGGCGAGCCAGCCGGCGTTGCAGTGGGTGAGGATGTTGACCGGCCCGCCCTTGGCTTCCAGCACGCGCTGGATGAGCTTGAGGCCGTGCTCGCCGATGGCGCGATTGATGTTCACGTCCTCGTCGCAGATCGCGGCGGCTTCTTTCCAGGCTCGGGCGGCGCGCTGACTCGCCGGCGCCGGCAACAGCAGGTTTTTCATGCGCGCGAGCGCCCAGCGCAGGTTGATGGCGGTGGGGCGGGTCGCAGCGAGGGTGTCGCAGGCATGTTCCAGCCCTTGGTCCGAAGCATCGCCGCTCATCGCCAGCGCCACGCCGTAGGCCGCAGTCGCGCCGATCAGCGGGGCGCCGCGCACCAGCATGTTGCGGATGGCGAGCGCCGTGTCGTGCAGGTTTTCCAGTCGTACCGTGACGAATTCGTGCGGCAGGCGGGTCTGGTCGATGATCTCGACTGCCACGCCGTCTTCGGCGGGCCAGATGGTGCGGTAGGGGGTGCCTTCGATGTTCATGTGCGTACGGGCCGTTTCAGTTTTTTGCGTCGTTCAGGGCGATTTCAAGGTCTTCGCGAATATCGGCCAGCTCCAGTTCGCCGATGCCGAAATGCGCCAGTGCCCGCTCGTAATGAACGCTGCCGACTTCCAGATCCTCTTCGCCGAGCATCTCGTTGGCCAGGTGCTCGGCGATATGGGTCACGGCGATCAGGGAAAGGGCGGCGGCGGGGAGCGTTTCCTCCGGCAGGTCGTAGAGATCTTCTTCATGGTGGAAGCGAATGGCCATGCCCAGCACCGAGGGCAGTCCCCAGTTGCGGACCAGCAGTGAGCCGATGATGGGATGGGTGCAGGGGAAGAATTCTGCTTCGGCATCGATGAGCAGCAGGCCGCGTTGCCGCGACGCGTCCACAACCTCGGCATAATTGGGGAAGCGTCGCATCATCAAGGGGATCGCCGCATCGTGGAACAGCGCGAATGTGTAGGCGGCATCCGGTGCCATGCCATGCTGTCGCCGCCCGATCATGCCGGCGGCCGTGGCAACGGCCGAGGCGCGGCTCCAGAATTTCTCCACCAGCGGGGCCGGCAATCCGGACATGCTGTTGCGCAAGGCGATGGCCATCACCAGGCTGACGATATTGCGCGTGCCGAGACGCGCCAGCGCCTTGGACACGTTGCTGGCCGGTACGCCGGTACGGAACAGGGGAGAATTGGCCAGTTTGATGGCGATTGCGGCCATGCCGACATCGCTGGAAATCACCTTGGCCAGGCGGTTCATGTCGGGGTCGTCCTTCTGCGCTTCCGCCAGCACTTCCGTCACCATCGAAGGACATGCCGGAATATCTATGGTGCTGAAAACCTTGTCCATGTCCTGCTGTGACAACTCAAGAGTAGTTGAGGTGGTTTTGCTACTCATGCGTTAAATTCCATAAAGCTACAACTTGCATTACAGCTCCTTGCGGACATTCTTGATGCTTTCGTCTTCCGGGCTGACTTCCATGCTGAATCCCAGGCGCGTCATCAGTTTGAGCATGCTGCGGTTGTTGCCGAGCACTTCGCCCTCCATGACTTTCAGCCCCTTGGAGCGGGCGGCATCCATCAGGGCGGTCATCAGTTTCTGGCCGAGCCCCTTGCCGCGCATGCTGTCGGCGACCACCAGGGCGAACTCGCAGCTTTCTCCGTCCGGGTTGATGGAGAAGCGCGTGACGCCCAGTTCCACTTCCTTGCCGTGCACATTGGTCACGGCGATCAGCGCCATCTCGCGGCTGTAGTCGATCTGCGTGAAGCGCGCCAGCATGTCCGGGGTGAGTTCCTGCACGCTGCGCATGAAGCGGAAATAGCGCGATTCCTCGGACAGGTCATGCACGAATTCCTGCTCGAGTTCGGCGTCTTCCGGACGGATCGGGCGGATGGTGATGTCGGTGCCGTCCGCCAGTTGCCATTTGCTGACCAGGTGCGTCGGGTAGGGATAAATCGCCATGTGGGCGTAGCGGTCCGGGTTGGGCTGGCGGTATTCCACCACCACGCGTGCGTCGGCGGCCAGCACGCCGTGTTCGTCGACGATCAGCGGGTTGATGTCCATTTCCATCAGCAGCGGCAGCTCGCATACCATTTCAGATACCCGCAGCAGCACGCTTTCGAGCGCCGCCATGTCGGCCGGGGGCATGTGGCGGAAGGCGCCCAGCATCTTGGATACGTGGGTGCCGTGGATGAGATCCTTGACCAGGAAATGGTTGAGGGGGGGGAGGGTGACGGAGCGGTCGCCCATGATTTCCACCGTGGTGCCGCCGGCGCCAAAAGTGATCACCGGGCCGAACACCGGGTCGCTGGTCACGCCGACCATTAGCTCGCGGCCATTGGGCTTGACGATCATGGGCTCGATCGAAATACCGTCCATGTGCGCGTTGGGGCGATTGCGCTGCACGTTTTCCATGATCTCGTGGTAAGCGGCACGCACCGCCTGGGCGTTGCCGAGATTGAGCAGCACGCCGCCGGCATCGGTCTTGTGGGTGATGTCGGGCGAATTGACTTTCATCGCCACCGGGAAGCCCAGCTGTTCGGCAATCAGCAGCGCCTCGTTGGGCGTGCGGGCCACCATGGTTTTGGCCACCGGGATGTGGAAGGCCGACAGCAGCGCCTTGGATTCCATCTCGTTGAGGACCTTGCGGCGCTCCAGCAGGGCGCCTTCGATCACCATGCGCGCGCCTTCCACGTCGGGTTCGAGCTGGTGCGAGAGCGGACCCGGCATCTGCATCAGCAGCTTCTGGTTGCGGTAGTAGTCCGAGAGGTAGGAGAACACTTCCACTGCCGGCTCCGGCGTGCGGAAACTGGGCTTCTTGGCCTTGGCGAAGGCGACGCGCGCTTCGGCCACCTGCGACTCGCCCATCCAGCAGGCCAGCAGGGGTTTGCTGTACTGATTGGTGAGTTCGATCACCGCGTTGGCGGCTTCCAGCGGTTTGGTCATGGCCTGCGGCGTGAGAATGGCGAGCACGCCGTCCACGTTCGGGTCTTCCAGGCAGGCCTTGACCGCGTGATGGTAACGGTCGGCCTGCGCGTCGCCGATGATGTCCACCGGGTTACTGTGCGGCCAATTGGGCGGCAACACCTGGTTGAGCTGTTCGATGGTGCTGTCCGAGAGGGTGGCAATCGTCAGTCCCAGATCCACGGCGCGGTCGGTGGCCATCACGCCCGGGCCGCCGCCGTTGGTGACGATGGCGAGACGGTTGCCGACCGGGCGAAAGCCGGACGAAAGCGCCTTGGCCGCGGCGAACAGCTGGGTAATAGTCTGCACCCGCACCACGCCGGCGCGGCGCACGGCTGCGTCGAACACGTCATCCGAGCCCACCAGCGAGGCGGTGTGCGACATGGCTGCCTTGGAGCCGGCGGCGTGGCGTCCCACCTTGACCAGGATCACCGGCTTGATGCGCGCTGCGGCGCGGATCGAGCTCATGAAGCTGCGGGCGTTGCGGATGCCTTCGATGTACAGCAGGATGTTCTGGGTCTTGTTGTCCGATACCAGGTAGTCGAGGATTTCCCCGAAGTCCACGTCGGCGGATGAGCCCATCGACACCACGCTGGAGAAACCGACGTCATTGCTTTGCGCCCAGTCCAGAATGGCGGTACAGAGCGCGCCGGATTGCGACACGAACGCCAGGTTGCCGCTGTTCGCGCCGCCCTTGTTGAAAGTGGCGTTGAGGCCGATGGAGGGGCGCATCACGCCGAGACAATTGGGGCCGATCAGGCGGATGCCGTAGCGGTTGGCGTTTTCCAGCACCGCGTGCTCCAGCGCCTGGCCTTTGGGGCCGGTCTCGCCGAAGCCGGCGGTGATGATGACCGCGGCCTTGACGCCATGCTTGCCGCAATCCTCGATGATGTCGGGTACCGTCTGCGGCGGGGTGGCGATGACCACCAGTTCGACCGGCTCGCCGATTTCCGCGATCGAGGCAAAGGCTTTCTTGCCCTGGACTTCCGCACTCTTCGGGTTGATGGGATAAAGACCGCCCTGGTAGCCGCTTTCCAGCATGTTTTGAAAGACGATCTGGCCGATCGAGTCGATGCGGTCGCTGGCGCCGAACACTGCTACTGACTTTGGCGCGAAAAGGGGATTGAGGTAGTGTTGGCCCATGATTTTGCGATCCAAATGAGAGAAAGGTTATTATAGGAAAAGTTTGTGACCATTGTGCCACAAAATATGACATCAAGTCTTATATAAGACTGGCAGAAAAACCCCAATGCATACTGCTTACATCACCCATCCCGCCTGTCTCAAGCACGACATGGGTGCCGATCATCCGGAAAGCCCCCGGCGCATCGAAGCGATCGAAGATCAACTGATCGCCTCCGGGTTGTTGCCGTTTCTCGATCACCATAATGCACCGCGTGTCAGCGAGGCGCAATTGGCGCGCGTGCACACGCCCGGTTACATCCGCGAGATTTTCGCTCAGGCGCCGAGCGCCGGGCTGGTTCACCTCGACGGCGATACGGCGATGAATCAACATAGCCTCGAAGCAGCACTGCATGCTGCCGGCGCGGCGGTGCACGCGGTGGACCTGATATTCTCCGGCCGGGCGGAGAATGCCTTCTGCAATATTCGCCCGCCGGGCCATCATGCCGGGCGCAGCAGCTCGGGCGGTTTCTGCATTTTCAACAACGTCGCGGTCGCCGCGGCGCACGCGCTTGAACAACATGGCCTGCAACGCGTGGCCATCGCCGATTTCGACGTGCACCATGGCAACGGGACGGAGGACATCTTTCACGATGACCCGCGCGTGATGTTGTGCTCGACTTTCCGCCATCCCTATTACCCTTACTCGGGGGCGCATAGCGGCAACGAGCACATCATCAATGTCCCGCTTCCAGCCGGGACTGTGGGCGAGGGCTTCCGTGCAGCAGTGACGGAGCACTGGTTTCCCGCCCTGGAATGCTTTCAGCCTGAGTTGCTGCTGGTTTCGGCTGGGTTCGACGCGCACCGCGAAGACGACATGGGCGGATTCGGGTTGAAGGAGGCCGATTACATCTGGGTGACCGAGAAACTCAAGGATATCGCCGCGCGCCATGCTGCAAGACGCATCGTGTCGGTGCTGGAAGGCGGGTACGCCCTGCATGCCCTCGGGCGCAGCGCAACAGCGCATATCAAGGTGTTGAGCGGACTGTGAGCTTCGATTATTTCGAGCACGATGCCGATATCGGCGTCATCGGTCGCGGCGCCACGCTGGAAGAAGCGTTCGAAGGGTCAGCCGAGGGAATGTTCGCGATCATGGTGGACGCCGCCCAGGTCAGGCCGCTGGTGCAGTTCGCGTTTGCCTTTGTCGAAGAAGATACGGAGTTGGCGCTAGTGACCTGGCTTAACCGTCTGCTGGCCGAGGCGCGCCAGCGGGACCTGGTTCTGGGGCGCTTCAAGTTGACTCGCGCCTCTGGACAATGGCAGGGGGAGGCATGGGGCGCGCCGTGGGACGCGAACATGGAGCGCGGCACCGAGGTCAAGGGCGCGACCCTGACCATGCTGCGTGTCGAGCAGGTCGACGGGAATTGGGAAGCGCGCTGCGTGGTGGATGTATGAAAAACAGCTGTCAGCCATCAGCCGTCAGCTATCAGTTGACTGCTGACCACTGACAGCTGATGGCTGAAAGCTAATAATGGATCTGAACCGCCTGAAACAAATCGATGCCTGTTCCTGGAGCGTGCCGCTGCACAGCGGGGAGAAGCGCGCCCCGGTGATCCTCTATGGCAGCCAATCCCTGCTTGCCAGCATGGACGACAAGGTGCTGGAACAGATCACCAACGTGGCCTGCCTGCCGGGCCTGGTGGGCAGCGCCATGACCATGCCCGATGCCCACTGGGGCTATGGTTTCCCGATCGGCGGCGTGGCGGCGTTCGACCCCGAGCAGGGTGGCATCATTTCGGCCGGCGGCGTGGGTTTCGACATCTCCTGCGGCATTCGTTGCCTGCGCACCAACCTCGACCTGCAGCACATTGCGCCGCACCTGGAAAAACTGGCGGATGCCCTGTTTCGCGCCATTCCGGCGGGGGTGGGCGAGGAAGGCAAGCTCAAGCTGACGCCTGCCCAGTTGAACGACGTGCTGACTGGCGGCGCGCAATGGGCGGTGCAGCATGGCTACGGCCACGCGGACGAGCTGGAATTCGTCGAGGAGCATGGCCGCATGACAGGCGCCGTGCCAGGCTACGTTTCCGAGGTCGCCAAGAAGCGCCAGCGCGGCGAGATGGGCACGCTCGGTTCGGGCAACCATTACCTGGAACTGCAGGTGGTGGAGAAGATTTTCGACGCTGCCGCCGCGCGGGATTTCGGCCTCCATCAGGGGCAGGTGCTGATTTCCATCCATTGCGGCTCGCGCGGCCTGGGGCACCAGATCGGCACCGACTACCTGCTTTCCCTGGCCAAGGCGGCGGGCCGGCTGGGCATACATCTGCCCGACCGCGAACTGGCCTGTGCGCCGATCAACTCGCCCGAAGGTCAGGAATATATCGGCGCCATGAACGCCGCGGTCAATGTGGCGCTGGCCAACCGCCAGATACTTGCCCACCTGACGCGAGAGGTGTTCGATAAAATCCTGCCGCAGGCCAGTCTGGAGACGTTGTTCGACGTTTCCCACAACACCTGCAAACTGGAAAAGCATCAGGTGGACGGCAAGGAACGGCTGCTCTACGTCCACCGCAAGGGCGCGACGCGCGCCTTCGGCCCCGGTCACCCGGCCCTGCCGGCGCGCTATCGGACGGCCGGCCAGCCGGTGATCATCGGCGGCAGCATGGGCACCGGCTCCTATGTGCTGGCCGGCACGCTGGAAAGCGAAAACCGCGCTTTTTCTTCGGCCAGCCACGGTGCCGGACGCGCCATGAGCCGCACCCAGGCTCTGAAACGCTGGCAGGGCAAGGAGCTGATTCGCGAGCTTGCCAGCAAGGGAATTCTCATCCGCACCCAATCCATGCGTGGGGCGGCGGAGGAAGCGCCGGGAGCCTACAAGGATGTGGACGAGGTGGCTGCGGCGACGGAACAGGCAGGCTTGGCGAAGCGCGTTGCCTTCCTGCGGCCGAAAGCGTGTATCAAGGGTTAACAGCTTAAACAGGAAGGGAAGGTAAAATAATGCTGGCTGCAGAAAAAGCTTGGGAAATATATAAAGCGGCGGACCTGGTCTATTCCGCACAGGAGGTGTCCGACACCGTGCAGCGACTGGCCGGGGAGATATCGGCGCAACTGGCGGACAAGCAACCGCTGGTGCTGGGCGTGATGAGCGGTGCGACGGTGTTCGCCGGCCAGTTGTTGCCGTTGCTGGCGTTTCCGCTGGATTTCGATTATGTCCAGGTGTCGCGCTATGGGGATGCCATCCGCGGCGGACAAATGGTGTGGAAAGTGCCGCCCCCGGCGAATGTCAAAGGGCGGGTGGTACTGGTGCTGGACGATATTCTGGACGAAGGGATCACGCTGGCAGAAATTCGTGCCAGCGTGCTGGAACTGGGTGCAACGGCCTGTTACAGCGTTGTTTTTGCCGAGAAAGAAACCGGACGCAAGAAGCCGATTAGCGCCGATTTTGTCGGTTTGCGCGTACCCAACCGCTATGTGTTCGGTTTCGGTATGGATGTTCACGGTGCGTGGCGAAATTTGCCCGCGATTTATGCTTTGAAGGATAACTAAGTATGCTCGGAATTATCGGTGGTAGCGGTCTGACGCAGATGTCGGATCTCCAGGACGTCCGCCGCAAGGTGGTGCGAACGCCTTTTGGCGACCCTTCAGGCGCCCTGACCTTTGGCAGGATCAACGGACATGAAGTGGTATTCCTGGCGCGTCACGGCCATGGCCATACCATTCCCCCTCATGAAGTGAATTACCGCGCCAATCTCTGGGCGCTGCATTCCCAGGGCGTGAAAGACGTGCTTTCCATTGCCACGGTGGGCGGCATTCACGCCGATCTCCCGCCGGGCACCATTGCCATCCCGGATCAGATCATCGATTACACCTGGGGACGCAAGACGACTTATCACGACTGTTCGGCGCTGTGCGGCTCGAGATCGGTCGTGCATATCGATTTTACCTGGCCTTATTGCGAGGACATGCGCCAGTTGTGCATAAAAGCTTGCCAGGATGCGGGCGAAAAATACATCGGCAGCGGTGTTTATGCCGCGGTACAGGGGCCGCGCCTGGAAACGGCGGCAGAGATCAACCGTCTGGAGCGCGACGGCGCCACCATGGTGGGCATGACCGGTATGCCTGAAGCGTCGCTGGCCAGGGAGATCGGCCTGTGCTACGCGGCGCTCACCGTGTCGGCCAACTATGCCGCCGGGCGCGGTTCCAGCAAGGATGTCATTCCTTACGAGGAAGTGGAGGCGGTGCTGAAGGTGGCAATGCAGCGCGTTTACGGCGTGATCGAACACTTGGTGGCGCTGCGTGCCGATTAAGCCCGTGCTCAGGATGGGCGATTCGCGCCTGTTGTCGGTCGCGCAGCCGGTGAAGGCGTTCGATGCGCCCGAACTGCATGCCCTGATTGCGGATATGCGCGCCACCATGGCAGCGCTCAACGGTGCCGGGCTGGCCGCGCCGCAGATCGGGGTGGGCCTGCAGGTGGTGATTTTCGGCGGTTTCAAAAGCCCGCGCTATCCCGAGGCGGAAGAGATTCCCGACACCGTGCTGATCAATCCGCAACTGGAATTCATCGGCGAGGCGATGGAGGAGGACTGGGAAGGCTGCCTGTCCCTGCCGGGCATGCGCGGCAAGGTTCCGCGCTACAAGCAGTTGCGCTACCGGGGCTTCGATTTCGCGGGCAAGCCTATCGACCGCACGGTTTCGGATTTCCATGCCCGCGTGGTGCAGCACGAATGCGACCACCTGCTGGGCATTCTTTACCCGATGCGCATCCGCGACATGCGGCTGTTCGGCTTTACCGAAGTGCTGTTCCCGGACTTGCAGGTAGTGGAGGAGTAGGGTGGGCAAGGCTTAGCTTGCCCACCGTTCTGGCTGAATCAGCTTGGGGTGCGGTACTGTTCTTCCAGCAGTTTGGCCTGCGCCGCGGCCAGTCGGGCAATCGGTACGCGGGGACCGGAACAGGAGACATAGCTCAAGCCGATGTGGTGGCAGAAATGGATCGAGCCAGGATGGCCGCCGTGTTCGCCGCAGATGCCCACCTTCAGTTCCGGGCGCGTCTTGCGTCCGTTGTCCACCGCCATTTTCATCAGTTGCCCGACGCCCTTGATGTCCAGCACTTCGAACGGGTTGTCCTGCAGGATGCCGGTTTCGTTGTAGGCCGGCAGGAATTTGTTTTCCGCGTCCTCGCGGCTGAAGGAGAAGGTTGCCTGGGTCAGGTCGTTGGTGCCGAACGAGAAGAATTCGGCGGTTTCCGCCATGCGTCCGGCACGCAGGCAGGCGCGCACCACTTCCATCATGGAACCGAATTTGAATCTCACGTTGATGCCGTGGGTCAGTTCGACGATTTTGTGGATGCGCTGCACGTAACTGTGGATGCGCGTCAGTTCCTCAACCGTGGCAACCTGAGGCACCATGATTTCAGGGTGGATTTCGATGCCTTCCCGCGCGCACAGGGCAGCCGCTTCGAGGATGGCCTGGATCTGCATCGAGTAGATTTCGGGGTAGGTGATGCCGAGGCGCACGCCGCGATGCCCCAGCATGGGGTTGACTTCCGCCAGCGCGCGCACTTTTTTGAGGATTTTTTCCTTTTTGCTGATGACATCATCTTCCAGGTGCGACGCCTTGAAGGTGGTCAAGCCGCCCATCAGCTTGGTCAAGCCGTCGGCATATTGCTGGTAGAGCTTGGGATTGAGCAGTTTCAGCGTGTCCGGCAACTCCTCAAGGCCGTCGATGGTGTCTTTCAGCTGGTGCAGATGGGCGATTTCCAGCTCGAGTTGCGCGGCGGTGGGCAGGAATTCGTGCATCGGCGGATCGAGCAGGCGAATCGTCACCGGCAGGCCCTTCATCGCCTTGAAAATGCCCTTGAAGTCGGAACGCTGGATCGGCAGCAGGCGGTCCAGCGCGGACTGGCGCTGTTCCGGCGTTTCCGCCAGGATCATTTCCTGCACGATGGGCAGCCGGTCGGTGCCGTTGAACATGCGCTCGGTGCGGCACAGTCCGATCCCCATGGCGCCGAACTCGCGCGCCTTGGCGGCGGATTCCGGCGTATCGGCGTTGGCCATGACTTTCAGGCGCGCCACGTCGTCCGCCCACTTCAGCAGGGTGGCAATCTCCTCGGAGAATTCCGCTTCCACGGTTGGCACTTCACCGGCGTAGACATGGCCGGTACCGCCGTCGATGGTGATGATGTCGCCTTCATGCAGCGTGGTGTCGCCGATGATGGCGCTGCGCAACAGGTCGTTGATCACGATCTGTTCACAGCCCGAGACACAGGGTTTGCCCATGCCGCGCGCCACCACGGCTGCGTGTGAAGTCTTGCCGCCGCGGCTGGTGAGTATGCCCTGTGCCTGGAAGAAGCCGTGGATGTCCTCCGGCCTGGTTTCCTCGCGCACCAGGATGATCTTTTCGCCTGCGCGGCCGCGAATTTCCGCCGTGTCGGCGTCGAACACGATCTTGCCGGAAGCTGCGCCGGGCGAGGCGGGCAGGCCTTGTGCCAGCGACTTGCCGTGAAAGCTGGGGGAGAGTTGCGGCACCAGCAACTGCTCCAGCACTGCCGGTTCGACGCGCAGCAGCGCGCGCTCCCTGGAAATCAGGCCCTCATGGAACATTTCCACCGAGGAGCGCACCATGGCGCGGGCGTTCATTTTGCCGTTGCGGGTTTGCAGGCAATAGAGCGTGCCCTTCTCGATGGTGAACTCGAAGTCCTGCACCTCGTGGTAATGCGATTCCAGGCGGTCGTGCAGCACGATCAGCTGGCGGTAGATATCCGGCATTTCCTTTTCCATTTCTGCAATGGCCCGTGGGGTGCGAATGCCGGCCACCACGTCCTCGCCCTGCGCGTTGGTGAGGTATTCGCCGTAGATCACGTTCTCGCCGGTGCCGGGGTTGCGCGTGAAACCCACGCCGGTGGCAGAGTCGTTGCCCATGTTGCCGAACACCATGGTGCAGATGTTGACGGCCGTGCCGTTGGCCAGTTCCTTGGTGATCTTGAACTGCTTGCGATAATCCACCGCGCGCTTGCCCATCCATGAGCGGAATACCGCGCCCACGGCGATTTCGAGCTGTTCGTACGGGTCCTGCGGGAAAGGCTTGCCGCTGTGGCGCTCGACGATGGAGAGGAAGTCGTTGGCCAGCTCCTGAAGATGTGCGGCGCTCAGGTCCACGTCCAGTTGCGCGCCGTGTTTGCGCTTGATCGCCTGCATGCGCTCCTTGAAGTGTTCTCCGCTGATGTTCAGCGCGATTTCGCCGAACAGCTGGATGAAGCGGCGATAGGCGTCCCAGGCAAAGCGTTCGTTGGCGGTCTGCTTGATCAGGCCTTGCAGGGATGCCGGGTTGAGGCCGAGGTTGAGGATGGTGTCCATCATGCCGGGCATGGACATCGCCGAACCCGAGCGCACCGAAACCAGCAGGGGATTTTTGTCGCTGCCGAAACCTTTGCCGGTTTTCTGTTCCAGCGCCAACATGTGGACCTTTATATCGTCCATCAGCCCGTCCGGGAGCTGGTTTTTCTCCAGGTAGGCAAGACAGGCTTCGGTGGTGATGGTAAAACCTGGCGGGACGTTCAAGCCGATCTGGGTCATCTCGCAGAGGTTGGCGCCTTTCCCGCCCAGCAACATCTTGTTCTGGCCATCGCCTTCTTCGAATGCGTAAATGTATTTCTTGCCGTCGCTCATGATGTCAGCCCCATAAACAAGTCTAATATAAGACTACTCTACCTTTTATTGCTCAGGTTGAGAACCGCAACGCGCTGTGATGACGTAAAATATGTGCGTTCCCGGCTTCCTGTGTTTCCCCTTGTTTCGGAAAAATAAATGCGGATTTTGCTTAGCAACGATGATGGTTATTTTGCCCCCGGATTGGCGGCGCTGGCCGAGGCCCTTTCAGGCTTGGCACAAATCACGGTAGTCGCACCGGAGCGCGACCGCAGCGGCGCGAGTAATTCACTTACCCTTGACCGCCCCCTCATATTGCGCCAGGCCAGCACCGGTTTTTATTATGTCAACGGCACGCCGACCGATTGCGTGCATCTGGCGGTAACGGGGATGCTCGATCACCTGCCGGACATGGTGATTTCAGGCATCAATCACGGCGCCAACATGGGAGACGACACGATTTATTCCGGCACCGTGGCGGCGGCGACTGAAGGTTTCCTGCTTGGCGTTCCAGCCATCGCGGTGTCGCTTGCAGGTGGCCATCATGGTCATTTCGCGACCGCTGCCAGGGTGGTGAAAGAGATGGTGGAACGCTACCAGCGCGAGCCCTTTGCCCAGCCGACCCTGCTTAACGTCAATGTGCCGGACGTGCCCTATGAGTCGCTGCAGGGTAGTGCGATCACCCGACTCGGCAAGCGCCACAAGGCCGAGCCGGTGGTGAAAGAGCAAAACCCGCGCGGCCAGACCGTGTACTGGGTCGGTGCCGCGGGTGGAGCTCAGGACGCGGGCCCCGGGACCGATTTCGAGGCGGTAACTCGCAATGTGGTGTCGATAACGCCGCTGCAGATCGACCTGACCCACTTTGCCCAGATGGATTCAATCAAGAATTGGCTAACCTCATGAACGTACGTCTCAGCGGTATCGGCATGACTTCGCAGCGTACCCGCCAGCGCATGGTGGATCGCCTGCGCAGTCAGGGAATCAGGGATGAAGTGGTCCTGGCGGCGATGGGTTCTATCCCACGCCATATTTTCGTGGACGAGGCCCTTTCCAGCCGCGCTTATGAAGACACCGCACTGCCCATCGGCTTCGGCCAGACGATTTCCAATCCCAGCACCGTGGCGCGCATGACGGAAATCCTGCGCAACGGCCAGGATATGGGCAAGGTGCTTGAAATCGGCACGGGCTGTGGCTATCAGTCCGCAGTGCTGTCGAAGCTGTCCAGGGAAGTTTATACCGTGGAACGGATTTCCCCGCTGCTTGCCAAGGCACGCAAGCATCTGCGCGAAACGCATTGCAACAACGTGCGTGCCCGCCATGCAGATGGCGGGATCGGCATTGCCGAAGCGGCACCGTTCGACGGCATCATCATGACCGCGGCTTCCACCCATATTCCCCAGGCATTGCTGCAGCAACTCGCGGTCGGCGGGCGCCTAGTGATGCCGATCGGCACGGGCGAACAGCAGCGCTTGCATCTCATCGAACGAACGCCGCAGGAGTACCTGGAAACCGTTCTGGAGGCGGTGAAGTTCGTGCCGCTGCTGGCGGGCGTGGTTTGATGATGCACAGAGTTGCCGCGTTTCTGCTTGTGCTGCTCATGGTAACGAGCGGCTGCAGTTCCACCTCGCGTCTTGCGCCGGTAACGGATCGCATGCCAGCAGGCAAGAAAACCGCTGGCAAGATGGCGGCATCGGACTGGCGTCCGAAAACGCATACCGTGCAAAAAGGCGATACCTTGTATGCCCTCGCTTTGGAATACGGCTTCGATTACAAGGAACTGGCGGAGTGGAATGGTATTGGCGCGCCCTATGTCATTCGTATCGGTCAGCAATTGCGACTCGCCTCTGCACAATCGGATACGGTGTCGGTCACACCGCTGAAACCCTTAGCTCCGGTTGCCGAAAGCATGGCAGCAAGCGAGGGTAGTGCGCTTAATCCGTCCGCGCAAAACCAGTCTGGCAGCCTATTGAAAACGCAACCCAAGGCCGGCAAGGTGGACTATTCTGCGGAAGCTGAATCATTGCCTCCTGCAATCGTGCCCAAGCCAGATGCAGTTGTGCCTAAAACGCACCCGCCCGGTGAGGAAAAGCCCAGCGTAGTCGAAGAAAAAAAATCCGCGCCATCTGCCGGTGCCGACGATGAAGACATGGAATGGGCGTGGCCGGCTAAGGGCAAGGTGATTGCAACGTTCAACGAGGCGAGCAATCTCAAGGGCATGGATATCGCCGGAAAAATTGGGCAGCCGGTGTTCGCGTCTGCAGCCGGTAAGGTGGTATACAGCGGCAGCGGTCTGCGCGGCTATGGCAAGCTGGTGATCATCAAGCACAATAAAACCTATCTCAGCGCCTACGCCCACAATAGTCAGATTCTGGTGAAAGAAGGGCAGAGCGTGGCGAAAGGGCAGCGCATCGCGGAAATGGGGGACAGCGATACCGACCGTGTGAAACTGCACTTCGAGATTCGGCGCTTGGGCAAGCCGGTTGATCCGGTCAAACACTTGCCCGAGAGCAGCGGCTGATCAGTTCGCCTGGCTGAGGCCGTCGACCCAGCGGAATGTATCCAGTTGCGCGGCTGTCAGCACGGCCAGGGGAATTTCCACGTCGGCCAGGATGCTTCCCGCTGCGTCAAAATTACCGCGCTCCAGCCGTTCCGCCAGGACGAGCAGTTGGCCCAGCCTCCCGCCATTGTCCAGCAACGCTTCCTTGACCTCTTCGTTGATGCTGAGTTGCTCGAGAATTTCCGGCATTGGCACGCCGAGCAGGATGTCGAGCAGCGAAAGCAGTCCCACCATGAAAGCGCGGTCGTGAAAATCGCTGCGTCCCGGCTGTTGTGATCTGGCGAGCTGTTCTATCAGTCGTCCCCGACTGGCGGCGAGTTGCAGCAGAGGGCTGGACTGGCTGGTGTCATCGCTGACAGTGTAGATCAAGAGTTGTATCCAGCGCTGCAGCTGGCTTCGGCCCAGTATCACCAGTGCCTGTTTCAAGGAACTGACCGGGTTTCTCAGCCCCATTGCCACGGAATTGACCAAGCGCAGCAGGTTGAAGCTCAAACTGGGCTGTTGTTTGAAAGTCTGCTCTATTTCAGCGTTTTCGCAGTCGCCGAGAATCTGGTTCAGCAAGCGCAACAGCACGAGCTTGGAAGGGTCGACTTTCTTGCTGCAAAGCGTGGTGGGGCGCGCGAAGTAATAGCCCTGAAAATGGGAAAAGCCAAGATCCCGACACAGGTTGAACTGTTCCATGCTCTCCACTTTTTCCGCCAGCAGCTGCGCGGGCCAGCGCTTCAACTTATTGGAGATGGCGCCGAGTTGGGCCTGGTCCACTGCCATGAGGTCGAGCTTGATGAAATCCACCATGGCGCACAGCGGGTCGAAGCCTGGTGTGTAGACGAAATCGTCGAGCGCCAGTTTGAATCCCATGGCCTTGAGCTGCTCGCAGCGCTGGATTACGTCCTCGCTGGGAACGACCGTTTCAAGTAGCTCCAGGACGACTTGATCACGCGGCAACAACTCGATCATGTCGCTCATGAGCAGGCTGGTATTGACGTTGATAAATCCACGGCGCTGACCGAGCACTTTTTCTGCGCCGAAGTGACTGAAAGTGTTAATGATCACCGTGGCGCTGGCGGCCATGTCGTCGTTGACAGAGCAGGAACCGTGGTCACCCGAACGGAATAGCAGCTCGTAGGCAACGATATTCTGGTTCGCATCCAGAATCGGCTGTTGTGCCAGGAAAATATCTTCCTGGGCTTTGAGCTCGGCGGTCATCATTTCATGGTTTGAAGAGGGAGAGGTGGGGCTGAACTTGAACTGGGAAACTTGATGGTTCATTAATCATTGTTCTCTATTTGTGCGAGCAACGATCGCTTAGACGTTGCTGCTGTCCCATGTTCATGTCAGCAGCTTCGGCGTGGCGCTCGTACTGGTCTGTACGTCGAGGCAGCCACCCTGATAATGTTGGAAAAATAGGCGTGAGGCGATTTCCAGCATTTCAGGCGTATCCGCATTTTTCGCAATCAGCGTTTTTTCGGACAAACGCGGAACCTGTTCCAGTTGAGTACCCAATTCCGGTATTTTCATGCGGTCGAAGTCGAAACGAAGGTAATCAACCAGTCCCAGCAAGGGGTAAAAATCAGCGGAATAACTGAAATCGTCGATTGCGAAGCGGAAACCACGGGCTCTCAATTGGCGGCAGCGCGCGATGAGCTTGTGAGCAGATTCCGGTTCCGGACGGAAGGCGAACACGACGTTGTGGCTGGGTAGTCGCATGACCAGTTCATGCTCAAGCGTGTCGGGAGACAGCGTAATGAAAACAAGATCGTTGCCTGATAGCGGCAGCTTGTCCAGGGTGAGGATGCTTTTCAACAGTAGTTCATCGTGCATGCGGTGCAGCATGGGACTGACGTTGTTACCCAGCAATGCACTCGAATTGTTGAGCATGATCTCGTGGCCGATTGCTTGCCGGGTCTGTTGGAAGTATATGGCTTCGCGACGAACGAACCCGGATTGAAGATCATCCTGTTTGCGCTGCCGCTGCTCTGTACAGAAAAGATCGGAATAGTCAGTTCTATGGGTGGACGAGCGCCGAATTTCGAAAGTCGTGCTATAGGTGCGAGTGTCTTCGTCGGGGCCGAGGTAGGTAGCGCCGGCAGCGTATAACTGTTGCCGGAACGGGGGGAAAAGAGGCGTTCCTCCTCCGAAATAATCGATCAGTTTCTTAAACATTTTCACGCACCCATGAGTTCATGACACCATGCTATGGGAAAGCGCGTTAAATTGTTATCAGGCGGGGTAGGTTTCTGTTATAGGGGATTCCCTGACGAACGGTAGGAAGAAGCGCAGTGATTTAGGGTGTGCACTCAATTTCACGCCGACGCGAAATTAGTGTTAACACGCCCTAGGTTTGACGTTCCTTTTCCTGCTCTATCCACTGCACTGCGTAGCGGGTCAGCTCTGCCGCATTCTTGAGGCTCAGCTTGTCCTTGAGGTGTGCGCGGTGAGTTTCCACCGTCTTGACGCTGCGGTTAAGCTCGCGGGCAATGTCGCTGGTGGCGAAGCCGTGGCCGATCAGGCGAAAAACCTCCAGTTCGCGGTCGCTCAGCAGATCGATGGGCGAGAGGCCGCTATCGTCACCGTTAAGTACGCGCTGCAGTATTTTTCCCTGCATGCGCTCGCTCAGATAGATGTTGCCCTGAAGGACCTGACGTATGGCGGTGAGAACTTTTTCGGTGGCTTCCTGCTTCATGATGTAACCGCGCGCACCGGCCCTCAGGGCACGTTCCGCATAGAGGGTTTCATCGTGCATGGAAATGACCAGCGCCGGTGTCTTGGGGTGGCGGCTCTTGAGCATTTTTACCAGTTCGATGCCTGAAACCCCATCGAGTGAAATGTCCACCAGCAGGATGTCGGGTGTGTCGTTCGCCATGAGGTCGAGCGCCTCCTGGGCGCTGCCGGCTTCGCAGCAGGTGGTGAGATCAGCCTCCTGATTGATGAGTTGTGCGATGCCCTGCCGCACGATGGGGTGGTCGTCAACGATGAGCACTCTGATTTTGCTGCCCTGTTCAGCCGCCATGTGTACTTGTTTCCTTAGAAAAAATAGGCTCGGATAAGCGATCCGTGTCCCGGATCGCTTTCAATATCCAGATGGGCGCCAATCATCTTCGCCCGGTAACGCATGATCTGCAATCCCATGCCGGAATGTTTGCCCTTCAGATAAGGGTGGAAACCCATACCGTCATCATGGACGGAAAGCTGCATTTTACCCCGCGGTGCTGCGAGTTCAATTGAAATGTGTGAGGCCTTGCCATGCTTGACTGCGTTGTTTACCGCTTCTTGGGCGATACGGTAAATCTGATTGGCCGCCGTATTGTCTTTCACCAGTACCGGCGTGTCGCAGTGAAACTCACACTGTATATGGAAAAGCCGCCCGATATTGGTGGCGAGTGCTTCCAGGGCTGACATCAGGCCGTTCTCATCGACTTCAACCGGCTGCAGGCCGCGGGCAAGCTGGCGGGTTTCCGATATCGCCTGGTTGATCAAGGTAACGATCTGCGTTGCTTCCACGGCTTCCGCTGCGGATTGGGCAGCAAGTTTCTGCGATAGCGCTTTGCTCAGGAATGCGATGCCGGTTAACTGCTGTCCGAGGCCATCGTGTAGTTCATGCCCGATTCGTTCGCGTTCATGTTCGCCGCTATCCATGATTTGCCGTTCCAGGTCACGGATATGGTCTTCACGCCGCTTGTTTTGGGTGATGTCAGTGGCGATTTCCAGTCGTACGATGCGCCCGTCGACCCACTTGATAGCGCTATCCTGGATCAGGTACCAGTGCAGGGTGAGAGGGTTCTGAAATTCCCAGACCACAGCTTCACCCGGCGTGCCATCCGCTTTGAGCAATTTCGCGTTGGTACAGAAGGCACAAGGTCCGGACTGGTTGCTTTGAATTGACTGCCAGCACAGCTTGCCGGTTGCATTTCCGTAAGTTTCGCGGGCGAACTTGTTGAGGAACAGCAGTTCGTAAGTATTCATGTCGGCGACGTAGACCAGGGCATCCAGGCTGTCGAGCACGGTAGCGAGGATGGCGCGCCGCTCCTCCTGGGCGTCCTGCACCGCTTTCAGGGCCACCGCCATGTTGTTGACGCCGCGCTCCAGCGTCGCAAGTTCGCCCGTTGCGTTCGTTTCGATGCGGGTCGCTAGATCGCCCTTGCCGATTCTGGCTACCGCGCCAGCCAGCGTCATGATCGGATTGGTGACCTGGCGTGCCATGCGCAATGCAAGCAATGAAGCCATTGCAAGCCCGGCCAGCGTAATCAGCAGGCTATTGAAAATGATCTGGTTTTTCTTGAGCATGCTGGGCAGGCGGGATATCTCGACCATGGTGCGTCCGAGCACCTTGGTATCTTCTTTAGCCCGCCGCGGCATCTGGACGACAGGATCGAGGTAGTTTTCAACTTCGGTCTGGCTCTGGAAAATGGGCGCTGAAAACAACAGCACATCACTGCTTTCGATGACGCCGGACTTGGGTGACGCGATCTCGCTCCTCGAAGGAACAGCGAGCGCGTGTCCGCCTACGGCCAGGATGCGTCCATCGCTATTGATGATTGTGACCGCGGTGACATCGGCTTCCTGCAGGGTACTCTGCGCAAGCCGCGCGAGCACGTCATAATTCCCGGAAAATACGCCGTATTCGGCTGCTGGAGCCAGTTGGCGCACAATAGCGAAACCGCGCCCATTGAGGGCTAACTCGATGTCCCTGAGACGAGTGCTGATTTCGTAAACAGTCAGTCCGGCGGCGATGACAAGCGCCGGCACCAAAGCCAGGAAGAGCACTCTTCCCTTGATACCCCAAGGCCTCAGCACGGTCCGGCTCTCCAAAACTCCGCGCGCGAAAAGCGCAACGCCATGGGCTCAGGCAAGTGTGTAATAAACGGTGACTTCATTGCCATTGCCTGAAAATTCCAATCTGGAGCACAAGCTTTTGACGAGTGCCAGTCCGCGCCCGGACGGACGAGTGCTGTCGCTGATGTTAGTGCTGGTTATAGATTTATAATCAAAACCATTGCCATTATCCTTAA
This sequence comes from Sulfurimicrobium lacus, assembly GCF_011764585.1. GTDB lineage: Bacteria > Pseudomonadota > Gammaproteobacteria > Burkholderiales > Sulfuricellaceae > Sulfurimicrobium > Sulfurimicrobium lacus. The sequence goes on along the minus strand of NZ_AP022853.1, from coordinate 2,544,465 downwards.
TGCGCATTCTTAGGTTTTCGTGGTGGTGCTGACGTAAACGTTCGATTTCAATTTCCAATATTCCATGCTGCAGGTCCGCCAATTTCAGACGGCGTTGCTCAAAATAAAGCTCTAAGCCATCCGGGCCGTTTTTCAGCGACGAATCGATTTCCAGTATCCCGTGGTCGAGTGCGTTGTTGAACAGTTCTGTGAAAATCAGGAACACTTGGCCACGGTGATTGGTGTTGAAGTGCATTTGATCCATCCAGGCCAGCAGCATGGGGACGACATCAATTGTTTTGAGTTCGGAAGGCGTGAGGCGTAGCGAAAGTTTCCAGCGGAGTGGGCAGTCTGTCGTCGGCAGGATCGCCTGTTGTGTGCCATCGGTCTCTTGGCGCGGAGAGTCTTCCGGGACGTTAACCGGGCAGCGGATCAAGCCGATGGAAATGTCGTCGTGCGCAGGTAGTCCTTCCATGTGGCTATCGATCGCTGCTATCAGCTGCTCATAACGCTGCTCTACGGGGTTTGACGCCAGAACCTGCGTCAGGCGTTCGAGGCCGAATTCTTCACCGCTGGCGTTTTGCGCTTCAATCGGGCCATCCGAAAACATATACAGCTGACCGGGCTCACTCCAATGAAACAGCTCGGTGCCGGCGTCAAATTCCGCGTCAGAGAAAATCCCCAGCGCAGGGTGGGTTGATTTCCAACTGCGCTGTACCACGCCCTTTTCGTCAACGAAGAGCGCCGGCGGGTTGCCACCGTTCCAGACATGCATGATTCTGTCGCTGAGGTTGATCGAAACCAGGGTCGCGGCAACGAAACGCTCGATCGGCATCAACTGCTTGATCTTGCGGTTGAGCTCCTGGGCAATGGAAGAGATGGCGAAACCCTTCGAGGTCATGCCATAAAAAACCTCCACTACCGGAATGACATTGAGAGCGGCGGAAAGTCCATGCCCGGTGCCATCCGCAAGGAGCAAATGAATTTCGTCGGCCGGGGTGAGGGCGGCGAGGAAGATGTCGCCGCTGAAATGCTGTGCCGGTTTGTTCCAGAGCTGGATGGAATGGTGTTCCAGGTAATCGTAATGGGTTATTTTCTGGATTAGATGCTTTGCCAACTCCAGTTCGCGCTCGTTTTCGTCACGGTAGATTTCGAGCTGCTCGGCATTTTCCACGATCTGGCGCTGCAGTTCGGCGATACGCGTTACCGCCTTGATGCGGGCTTCGAGGATGACCAGATTGACCGGCTTGGTGATGTAGTCGTCGCCGCCGACCTGGATGCCTTTGACGTGATCCGCGTCATGAGATTTGGCGGTCAGGAACATGATCGGTACCCATTTGTTGGGGTACAGTTCGCGAATTCTGGCGGTCGCTTCGTAGCCGTCCATTTCCGGCATCATGACGTCCATCAGGACCAGGTCGGGTGACTCCTCGCTAAATTTTTCCACCGCCTCCAGGCCATTACGAGCCTGTACGGTTTGATGGCCGAGTTTATTGATGAACTTGCTCACCAGCAGCAAATTCGGTTCGGTGTCGTCTACTACCAGGATTTTTAGTTGCTTGGGCATGACAGGGAGGGAAGCGAAAGGCTCGGCATGTGGAGTGCTATTTATCGAATAGTGAACAGTTTGTTGAAATTAGCCACGTCCAGCACCTGCTGAACTACACCACGGCAATTTGTCAGCGCCAGGAGCTTGTTGGCAGCGCTGGTTTTCTCCCGCAGCAGCAGCAACATGCCCAGCGCAGAACTGTCCAGGTAATCGACGGAGCCCAAGTCGATTTCGAGCTCCTTGACTGCCGGATCGTCCAGGACTTGCTGGTAAGCTTCGCGGAACTGTCGATGCGAGTTGAAATCGAAGCGGCCGGCCATGGATATTCTGGCATTGCCGTTTTCCACCGAGGTTGTGATCTGTATCGTACTCATGGTTGTTAACCCCTCTGATTAAATACTGAAAGTTGTAAGTCAGACTGCCTTAAGTAATATTGTTGGAGCAGCGAAAAAACTAAAATGGCGCGTTATACCCGGAACGCTCTTGAACCCAAACTGGCCAGGTATTTCATGACTTTGGGGGCCATTTCCTGCAGTGGTACCACTTCATCGACGCCACCAGCAGCAATGGCTTCCTTGGGCATGCCGAAGACGACGCAACTGGCTTCATCCTGCGCAAAGTTGTAGGCACCGGCCCGCTTCATCTCGAGCATCCCGGCCGCACCGTCCTTGCCCATGCCGGTGAGGATCACGCCAATGACGTTTTTTCCGGCACAGTTGGCGGCGGAGCGGAATAATACGTCCACTGATGGGCGGTGTCGATTTACCGGCGGCCCCTGGTTGAGTTCGCAGACGTAGTTTGCACCGCTGCGCTTGAGCAGGAGGTGGGAGTGACCTGGCGCAATATAGGCGTGCCCGGGCAAAACACGGTCACCCTGTTCCGCTTCCTTGACCGAAATTTTGCACAGGCTGTCGAGGCGTTGGGCAAATGACAGCGTGAAGGCTTCCGGCATGTGCTGAGTAATCAGAATGCCGGGACAATCGGGCGGAAGCTTGACCAAAAACTCCTTGATCGCTTCCGTTCCTCCAGTGGAAGCGCCCACAATGATCAACTTTTCGGTAGACGTGATGGTGTTGGAGAGCGCGGGCAGGACGGCATCTGCGGAAAGGCGCGGCGTAACCGCGGAAAAATCGCTTTGCGCAGCGCCCTTGCGTACTTTGGCCTTGGCTGCGGCACGAATTTTGTCAGTAATTTCTTCGGCGTATTGCTGCATACCCTGGGAGATGTCCATTTTGGGTTTGTTGAAAAAATCCACCGCGCCCAGCTCCAGCGCGCGGAAGGTAATATCCGAGCCCCTTTCGGTAAGGGAAGAGACCATCACCACCGGCATCGGTCTAAGGCGCATCAGTTTTTCCAGGAAATTGAGCCCGTCCATGCGGGGCATTTCGACGTCGAGCGTGAGCACATCAGGGTTGAGTTGCTTGATCAACTCACGCGCCACGAGCGGATCGGGTGCGGCCCCCACCATTTCCATATCGGGCTGGCTGTTGATGATTTCCTTCATCAGGCTGCGGATTAGCGCCGAGTCGTCGATGACCAGAACTCTAATTTTCATTTGACGCCCTGTAGATATAACAATCCTGCTTGGCCGTGCATTTCGATCAAGAAACCCATATCACTGATCACGTGAACAATTCCACTTCACCCTCAACCTTGGAGTACTGCAGACGAGTGCTGTACTCCTTTTCCCTTTCAATGATGGTGTCATTGTGAACGTTGCGCAATTTTTTCACCAAAACCCTACCGCTCTTGGGGAAAAAATATACCTTGCGCGGATAGATGTCCATCAGATCCTGGGCGACCAGTTTTATGTTTTCCGTTTTCAGAAAATCGAGTACGAATTTCGAATTGCGCTCACCGACATTGGCAACGACAAATCCGCGCAATACGTTGCCGCCACCGAACACCTTGGCTTCCAGGTGGTCGCGCCTGGCTCCCATCTTGAGCAGTTGATTGACCAGGATTTCCATTGCATAGGTGCCATAACGTGCAGAATCACCGAGGGGGTTGCTCTGGTCCTGACCATTGTTGGGCAGCATGAAGTGGTTCATGCCGCCAATGCCGCTTATACGATCGCGGATGCACGCCGCCACGCATGATCCCAGCACGGTAACCAGCAGCATGTCGCGGCCTGTGGTGTAGTACTCGCCCGGCAGAATTTTTGCTGCCTGCATCTCGAAGGTGCTGTCGAAGTAATGGTTGGGTGCGAGGATTTCCTCGAAACCCCGCTCATCCATGATATGCCTTCGTTTTGTCGGCGACCTGGTAGACGGTATTGCCGATCAGCTTGAACAGGTCAGTTGCGTGATGAAAGCTCTCGGAATGTCCGGCAAACAGCAAACCATCCGGGCGCAACAGTGGCACAAATTTTTTCAGGATCTCGTGTTGCGTCTGTTTGTCGAAATAAATCATCACATTGCGGCAAAAAATAGCATCGAAAGGCGGTCTGAGCGGCCAATTGTCGTCGAGCAGATTGATCTGGCGAAACTTGATCATGTTGTGCAGTTCCGGTCGTATGCGGGCGAAACCTTCCTGTTTTCCGCTGCCTTTGAGAAAAAAGTTTTTAACTCTTTCCGTGGGCATTTTTTCCAGCCGCTCCATGGCATAAATTCCCTCTTCCGCCTTTGCCAGCACGTTGGTGTCCAGGTCGGTAGCGATGATCTGCACTGGCGGAGTATAGGTATTGAACAATTCCACCATGGTCATAGCCATGGAATAGGGCTCTTCGCCGGTCGAAGAGGCTGAACACCAAAGGTTGATGGGGTGATGGCCTTTCATCTTGCGCACGTGTTCGGCCAGTATCGGGAAGTGGTGTTCTTCACGAAAGAAAGAGGTAAGGTTGGTGGTTAGCGCATTGGTGAATGACTGCCACTCGGCCGCGTTGTCGCTCTCCAGCATTTTCAGATAGTCGCGGAAGCTCGACAGGCCGGTGGCGCGCAAGCGACGCGCCAGGCGGCTATAAACCATGTCTTTTTTGCTGATGTTGAGCGAGATGCCTGCATGGCTATAAATCAGCTTGCGTACGCTCTCGAAATCATGGTCAGTAAAAATGAACTCGCGTTCGTTGTCGGTCATGGGGTGCGTTAGCCTGGCAAATGAAGGATGGCAGAGGCGGGTGCTTTCAACATTCTGCCGCTATCGATCTTGAATACGCTTACCGAGACGCTGAGGTTATGGGCCTGCTCTTCGAGCGATTCTGCCGCTGCGGCAGCCTCTTCGACCAGGGCAGCATTCTGTTGGGTCGCTTCGTCCATCTGGGTGATGGCTTTATTGACCTGCTCGATACCGGCGCTTTGTTCGGTAGACGCGGAGGAGATTTCCGCCATGATGTCGGTAACGTGCTTGATGGAAGTGACGATCTCGTCCATCGTCTGGCCGGCGTTGGCTACAAGTTTCGAGCCGTTCTCCACTTTGTCCACCGAATCGCCGATCAGCGTCTTGATCTCCTTGGCGGCAGCGGCGGAACGCTGTGCCAGATTGCGCACCTCGCCGGCCACTACCGCGAAACCGCGGCCCTGCTCGCCGGCGCGTGCGGCCTCGACTGCCGCATTGAGCGCCAGGATATTGGTCTGGAAGGCGATGCCGTCGATCACCGAAATGATGTCCACGATCTTGCGTGAGGATTCATTGATGGAAGACATCGTTTCGACCACCTGGCCCACTACGTCGCCGCCCTTTACCGCCACGTTGCTGGCGCCGATGGCAAGCTGATTGGCCTGCTTGGCATTATCGGCGTTGTTTCTCACGGTGGATGTCAGTTCTTCCATGCTGGATGCGGTTTCTTCCAGAGAAGACGCCTGCTCCTCGGTGCGCTGCGAGAGGTCGGAGTTGCCCGAGGCGATTTCACCCGCCGCGGTGTTGATCTGATCCACCGTTTCCTTGATCTCGCCTATCAATCGCTGGAGACTTTCCACCGTGGTGTTGCTGTAATCCTTGAGCTGGCCGAAGGTGCCGCTATAGTCGTTGCTGATAGTTTGGGTCAAATCACCTTGCGCCAAGGCGCTCAGTACGCGCACCACCTCATTCAATCCAACTGAGCTGGTATCCATGAGCTGATTGATATTCTGAGCCAGTTGCAGGAAGAAACCCTCCTTGTCCTGAGTGCCGATGCGTTGGGTGAAATCGCCTTGGGCTGCAGCTCCGACAATTCGGGAAATCTCCTCTTCCACGACCACTTCGGCCGTTCGGTCTATCCATTCCAATGCAGTGCCGAGGCGTCGTCCGGTTTCGTCGATCACTGGATTGGCGGTGAGACGGAAGGTGCGGATGCCGATCAAGATTGTAGTTGTATAGGGGCTGGCTAGAGCCGCGAGCATATTTCTTTGGTGGGCCGGATTTTTATGAAAAGTGTCGATGTTCGCGCCCAGCAGCTTGTCCGCCTCGAAATGGGGCAGGGCTTGGCGGATATCCTTCTCGGCTTTGTGGAACATTTCCTGTACCGATTTATTCAAGTAGATGATGTGGCCGTCAATGTCTCCGATCATGACATTGGTGGAAACATTGTCCAGCGCCACCTTGATACGCAGGATTTCGGCAGCGGTGCGCTGGGATTCCGCCACTTCGAAGCCGAGACGTATTTGCATGGACTTGAGCGCTTGGGAGAGATGGCCGATTTCATCGTCGCGTTCGGTGTTGATGTGGGAACTATAAACGCCCTGTGCAATGCTCAAGGTGTTTTCGGTTAATGCCTTAAGTGGCCTGGCGATGGAGCGGATGAAAAAATAGGACATGAAGACCATCAACAATGTGGCAATGGCCATCAATATGCCGCCAGTATTCCGGGTTCTGCCGACGTCGGTATCGACCTCGTTTTTCCGTTCCGCAACCTGGGCACGCATTGCATCTACCTGCTCCAGCAGATCTTTTTTCAACGCGCGCCAAATCTTGGTCCCGCTGCTGTTCATGCGTTCCACCGCGGCGCCCTGATTCAAGGCAGCCAGGGCAACAGCCTCGCGGTTTTCGATGCGCAGACTTTCATGCATCTGCGCGATGCGCTTTATTACAATCGGGTCAGAACCCGTAATGTGCTGCAAGGCTTCCAGGTTAACGGCGAAATCATTTTCCGCCGCGCCGAGATTGCTTCTGGCTTTGTCATCCTTCGGGTTGAGAATGATGTTCCGTGTTGCCTGACCTTCCTGCAATCCCAGGGCGTAAAGATTTTCGTAGGCAGAAAGGATCTTGTAATCCACTTCTACAAGCTGCCCGAACTCCGAGCCGGTCTTGGATAGGCCACTAAGCATCCAGCCCATGGCCAGTAAAGCGATTGATAGGAATATGGCATTGAACAACCAGAGGCGCATGCCGATGGACTGGGGTAGGCTGAATTTACTGTACAGCCTGTTTACCACCTTGCCTTCGCGAATGGTCAGGCTACCCGCCTGGCCTGCGCGAAATTTCCGGTAAACGGCGGCGACTTCACGAACGGCATCTGCCGATGGTTTTGCGCGTACCGACAGGTAGCCGGCAACCTTCCCGCCTTCCCAGATCGGAGTGGCATTGGCAAGAACCCAATAAAAATCGCCATTCTTGCGCCGATTTTTGACGTAGCCGGTCCAGGGTTTCCCCGCCTTGAGCGTATTCCAGAGGTCATCGAACGCCTCGGGTGGCATGTCGGGGTGGCGCACCAGATTATGGGGGGCGCCAAGCAATTCTCGTTCTGAAAAACCACTGGTCTCAATAAATTCCAAGTTGCAGTAAGTGATAACCCCTTTCAGATCGGTCTTGGATACTAGCATTGCGCCATCGGGCAGGACAAACTCTGTTTGGGTCACAGGCTGGTTGATTTTCATTAGTATCTCTTGGAGCTGTGAATCTGGTTCAGTAGCTTTTCCGGTGCCTGATTTATCGGCCAAATTAAATTAGAGGAGCTGCTGAGTGAATAAAAAACCATCCCGTTTCTTCGGCAAACGAAGATGGCATCATGAAGTTTAGAACTCTTCCCACTCGTCATCACCCGCACTGCTCTTGGCCGGGGTTTGCGGTTTGCTTGCAGCTTGGCGAATCGCTTTTGCCGGCGTAGCCGTTCTGGCGGCGGAAGTTGCCGCCAGGCGTTTTGTGCCCGAATGGGCAAGCGCGCTCGTGGAAGCGTCAAGTTTGAATACCGATACCGAAGTGGCTAGTGTTTCTGCCTGTTCCTGCAGATGCTCCGAGGCGGCAGCGGCTTCCTCGACCAGGGCTGCGTTCTGCTGAGTCACTTCGTCCATCTGGGTGACGGCCTGGTTGACCTGTTCAATACCCGAACTCTGTTCCGCGGAAGCCGCGGAGATTTCCGCCATGATATCGGTCACGCGCTTGATGGAGGTGACGATCTCGTCCATCGTCTGCCCGGCGTTGGCCACCAGTTTCGAGCCGTTCTCCACTTTGTCCACGGAATCGCCGATCAGCGTCTTGATTTCCTTGGCGGCAGCGGCGGAACGCTGCGCCAAGTTGCGCACCTCGCCGGCCACTACCGCGAAACCGCGGCCCTGCTCGCCGGCGCGTGCGGCCTCGACTGCCGCATTGAGCGCCAGGATATTGGTCTGGAAGGCGATGCCGTCGATCACCGAAATGATGTCCACGATCTTGCGCGAGGATTCATTGATGGAGGACATGGTATCAACCACCTGGCTGACTACGCCGCCACCCCTGATAGCCACTTCGGATGCGCCGATGGCGAGCTGGTTGGCCTGCTTGGAGTTGTCGGCGTTCTGCTTCACGGTGGAAGTCAGCTCTTCCATGCTGGAAGCGGTTTCTTCCAGCGAGGACGCCTGTTCTTCAGTCCGTTGCGACAGATCGGAGTTGCCGGCAGCGATTTCCTTCGATGCGGTGTTGATGGAATCGACCGCATCCTTGATTTGCGTGACCAGGCTCTGCAGGTTGTTGACCGTGGCGTTGACGCTTTCCTTGGTCTGCCCGAACAGGCCAGGATAGTCCTTGGTCATGGTCTGGGTCAGGTCGCCCTGTGCCAGCGCACCAGCAACCCTCATGACGTCGCGCAGGCCGGTATCGGTAACATCGGAGAGCTGGTTGAGCAGGTCCGCAAGGCGCTTGGTGTAGCCCTGCTTGCCGCTCATGTCCATCTTCACGCTGAAGTCGCCCTTGTCGGCTGCAGCGGCGACGATGGCGTCGATCTCGGCAACGACCTTGGTCAGCGAGTCCACGGTGCTGTTGACGCCGGCCTTGGTTTGTCCGAACACGCCGGGGTATTCCTTGGTGATTTTCTGCGACAGGTCGCCCTGGGCGAGTGCCTGGGCGACCCGCGTAACGTCGTTGAGGCCGGTGCTGGTGACCTCGGAAAGCTGGTTGAGCCCGACAGCGATCTCTTGCGCGAACCCCTTGTGCGAGGCCGTTTCAAGCTTTACGCTGAAATCGCCTTTGTTTGCTGCTTCAACGATGCGTTGAACGTCGGCGACAATTCGTTTCAGCGCGTTCTGCATGGTTTCCATGAAGGTCAGCAAGCGGCCGATTTCGTCATGGGTCTCCACCTTGATCTGGCTGCCAAGATCGCCTTCGGCGATCCTGCCGGACACTTCCATCGCCTGGGTGAGCGAGCGGCCGATGTTGCGGATCAGCAGGAAACCGACCAGGGCCGCGAGCAACACGCCTGCGACGATGGAACCGATGGAGAGGTTTCGGGTGGCGGTGAAGTTCGCGTTTGATTTCTCGAATTCTTCCTTGCCTACGCGCAACTGAAGGTCGAGCAGCTTCTCGGCCAGGTCTTTTGCCGTGGTGAAGGTCGGTCCCACGACCTTGACCAGGTGGGTATTGCCGGCGGGGAAGTCTCCCTTGATGAACAAGTCGGCTGCGCCAAGCAGCCCCTCCTGGACGAACTGTTTGCGTTTTTCCGCATAGTCATCGGCCAGTATCTTTTCTTCCGGCGTGAGGTAGGTCGCCATGTATTCCTTCCAGATCGCGCCGATTTTCTGGATGTTGTCCTTGATCTTGTCGGTGTGCATGGTGATCGGGTGGTCGTGCAGCTTGCTTTCCGGCAGGCGCGGATCGTGCATCGATGCCAGGTGTATTTGCCGTACGTTTTCCGCCATCAGGTTGTTGATGACGCCAAGCTGATTGGAAGGAACCAGCCGGTCTTCATAGACTGTTTTCAGGCCTGCATTCGATTGGCTCATGCCGCGCAGGCCGAGAAGGCCGATGACGATCGCCAGGGCCGAAAGGAAGCTGATCACGAATACCAGCCTGGCTTTTATACTTAGATTTCCGAACATGTTTTTCCCTTAGAGATTGTTATTCGCTTACCGACTCGACCAGTTCCATATCGCGGCTGGTCATTAGTTTTTCGATGTCCACCAGGATCAGCATGCGGTCGTCCACCGTGCCGAGTCCCATGACGTATTTGGTGTCGATGGCGGAACCGAATTCCGGCGCCGGTTTGACCTGGTCGGCGCTGAGACTGATCACGTCCGAGACGCCGTCCACCACCATGCCGATCACCCGGCCGGCGACGTTGAGGATGATGACCACGGTCAATTCGTTGTATTCGGCGTGGCCCAGGTTGAACTTGATGCGCATGTCGACGATAGGCACGATGATGCCGCGCAGGTTGATCACGCCGCGGATGAATTCCGGCGTGTTGGCAATCGCGGTTACCGCATCGTAGCCGCGGATTTCCTGCACTTTTAGAATGTCCAGCCCGTATTCTTCTCCGCCCAGGGTGAATGTCAGCAATTCCTGGGTGCTGCCGCTACTTTTTTGTTCTTCCTGCATGTTGCCTCCTGAGTGAGGTTAGCTTTGTGCGATGTGAACCAGCGCGCCGATATCGAGAATCAGCGCGACTTTGCCGTCGCCCATGATGGTGGCGCCGGAAACCCCTGGTACTTTGCGGTAATTCGATTCCATGCTCTTGATCACGACCTGGTGTTGTCCTAGCAGCTCATCCACGAACAGGGCGATTTTCTTGCCTTCCGTTTCCAGCAGTACCAGGATGCCATTGTGAGGTTCGCTGATCTTGGGCGTGATGTTGAAAACCTGATGCAGGGCGATCAGTGGCAGATATTCTCCGCGTACCTGAACCACGCGCCCCTGGCCGGCGACGGTCTTGATATCGGCAGCGGCCGGCTGTAGCGACTCGACAATGAAGGTAAGCGGAAGGATGTAGACCTCGTTACCTACACCGATGGACATGCCATCCAGAATCGCCAGGGTAAGCGGCAGGCGGATGGTCATGCGCGTGCCCACACCGAGCGCGGAACCGATCTCGACGCGGCCGCCCATTTCGTGGATGTTGCGCTTCACCACATCCATGCCCACGCCGCGACCCGAAACATCCGTCACCACGGCTGCTGTGGAGAATCCGGGCGCGAAAATAAGCTGCCACACGTCCTGGTCGCTTATATTGTCGGCTACAGGAAGGCCTTTTTCCGCTGCTTTGGCCAATATCTTCTCGCGGTTGAGGCCCGCGCCATCGTCGCTGACTTCGATCACGATGTTGCCGCCCTGGTGCGCTGCGCTCAGGGTGATCGTACCTTTGGGGTCCTTGCCCTGCGAGATGCGCTGCTCGGGCTCTTCAATGCCGTGATCCAGGCTGTTGCGTATCAGGTGGGTCAGCGGGTCGGCCAGTTTTTCGATCAGTCCCTTGTCCAGTTCGGTGCCTTCTCCCAGGGTTTTGAGTTCCACCTGTTTGTTCAGCTTGTTGGCGAGTTCCCGCACCACGCGGGGGAAACGGCTGAAGACGAAACTGATCGGCATCATGCGGATCGACATCACCGATTCCTGCAGATCGCGGGTATTTCGTTCCAGTTGGCCCATGCCATCGAGCAGTTGCTCGAATACGACGGGATCCACCTTGCTTGCCGTCTGTGCGAGCATGGCCTGGGTGATGACCAGTTCGCCCACCAGGTTGATGAGCTGATCGACTTTTTCCACGCTTACGCGGATGGAAGACTCGGCTGTGGATGCAACGGTGCCAACTTTGTCGTTTTCGCGCCGGCCATATTTCGCCGCCGCAGGCGGCGTGGTTTCCGGCTTGGGCTCGACTTTCGCTGCCGGTTCGGGTGCTGGAGGCTCATCGAAAAAGCCGTAACCCTGCTGTTCTTCCTTTTGCGCCTGGATTTCATCCATCGGCGCAAAAAAACCGTAACCCGGGTCGGCTTCCTCAACTGCCGGCAGATCATCGGTGAAAAATCCGTATCCGTCATCTTCTTCGGTTGTGGAGGAGGGCGCTTGCGCAACCTCGCCCACGATACCGAACTGGTCCGGCTCGGCGATGAAGGAAAATATATCGCGGATTTCGTTTTCGTCTGCCGTTGTGGCGAGGCGCAATTTTTTCTCTGCGCCGGCCGTGTCGATTATTTCCAGTTGGCCGAGCCTGCCCAACTCGGCGTAAAGGTTGTTTAGTCGGTCCGGGTCTGTAGCGGTTGCAGCGTCGGGTGTGTAAGTGATTTCGAAGTGCTGGCTTGAGCCCGGCAACTCGAGCGCTGCCGATTCGGGTGATGTGGGGGGGCTGGCGGGCGCGCTTTCCCCGACGGCCAGGCGCTTGAGGCGTTCGCACACCTCCCGGATGGTTTCCGGATCGACATCTCCACCATTCTGGTGTGCGTCGAGCTGCGCTTTAAGAATGTCTCCGGCTTGCAGGAAGGCATCCACCATTTCGTCGCGCAAGGGGATTTCTTCCTTGCGCAGTCGATCGAGCAGATTTTCCAGAATGTGCGTCACTTCGGTCATGTCCGTAAAGCCGAAAGTGCCGCTGCCGCCCTTGATGGAGTGGGCGGCCCGAAAAATGGCGTTGAGGTCGTCGAGATTGGGAGAGCTGATGTCCAGCCCGACCAGCAGGCTTTCCATTTGCGCCAGATGCTCCGCGGTTTCGTCGAAGAACACCTGGTAAAACTGGCTCATGTCGATAGTCATGATGATTCCGTTGGCGTTAGGTGTGGGGCGTAAGGGGTAAAACCTGGTTCAGCGCGTGTTTTTGACGCCAAGGTCGCCCGGAACGGGCGGGCCCTTGGCGGGCAAGACCCTTGCGGTTTTGAATTTCCGCCTCACCCCTCACCTTCTCACCCCTCCCGAGTCTTAACCGATGACTTTTTTAACCACTTCAACCAGTTTTGCCGGATCGAAAGGCTTGACCAGCCAGCCGGTAGCGCCGGCCGCCTTGCCCTGCATTTTCATGGTGTCGCCCGATTCGGTGGTGAGCATCAGGATCGGAACCGTTTTGTAGTTCGGCATGGCGCGCAGGTTCTTGATCAGGGAGAGACCGTCCATATTGGGCATGTTCTGGTCGGTGAGGATCAGGTTGAAAGACTTGCTCTTGGCCTTGTTAAGCCCGTCCTGCCCATCCACCGCTTCGGTGATTTCATAACCGGCGCTCTTCAGAGTGAAGGAGACCATTTGCCGGATGGAGGCCGAATCGTCCACCGCAAGAATTGTTTTAGCCATGAAAAATGCTCCGTCCTTTTTGTAAAATATATTCTGGAAACCTGCCGTTCGAATTAGAACAGTTCGATATCGCCAGCCGCCATCTGCTCTTGCGTCACAGGATTGTGCTTCAATTGCCTGATCGTTTCGGTCGCCTCGTCAATCGCCTGCTGAAAGCGCTCAAGGCGTTGACTGGAATCATCCGCCGGGTCGACGATCGCCCCGTTTTCGCTTACCGAAATCGAAGCCAGGCTCCCGAGCATTGCCTCGATTGCCTCCACTCGACCCTGAATATGGGAAAGGAGTTGCGTGGACAAGTCCTGAAATTGCAGCGAAGTTATCGCCACGCGCACATCCTGATCCACTTCCCGCGAAATGGCAGAAAGCTGTTCCGCGGTTGACGACATCTTGTTGTTGATGCCGGAGATCTCAAGCATCATTCCCTGTACGCGTGTTTTGGATTGGAGGGCAAAGTTCATGTCCTTGGACGCCATTGCGTTAATGGCTTTTTCCGCATCCGTTACCGAGATGTTGACGGTTCTCATGCTCTCACCGATCAGGCTGCTGAAACTGTTTGAGCGACTCGAAAGTTTGCGCACCTCGTCGGCCACCACGGCAAAACCGCGTCCCGCCTCGCCAGCGCGAGCGGCTTCGATGGCAGCATTGAGCGCGAGCAGGTTGGTTTGTTGCGAAATGCCCTGGATTTCATCGAGTGCCCCCATGATTTTGTCAACGTCGCTCTTGATGTTGTCCATCATCTCCACCAGGGACATGCCGATCTTGCTGGTTTCCACCGTGGTTTCCACGAAAGTGGAAAGGGTCTGGGAGGTTTCATTGATGAAATCTTCGAAACTGGCCTGCTGGGACATGGCGCCGTTGTGATGTTTATCATCGCTTGCGGTGAGCTCGAGGGCGAGGCGCTGCTGCTCGCGCGTGTGGGATTCCATCCCGGTGAAGCTGTTTACCAGCTTGCTTATTGCATCGGTGAGGATGTCCTGGGTCTGCTTGATTTCCTGCTTGATGCCGGAAATTTGTTCGGTGGTCTGGTCGTTGAGTTGTGTGAAAAGGGTTTGGGTTTTGTGGGTGAGGGACTTGAGGTTCGCATCGGTCTCTGCCCACCTGGCTTCTTCCCGGCGCGCAGACTTGTCGAGCGTGATTTTGAATATCAGCGCCCAGCCAAAATAGACACATCCGATCAGCGACAGATGTACCAGATTTTCAACAATATGCGAATAATCGCCGAGGTTGCCGAACAACCACTCCATGACCACAGCAAGCAGCCCCAAGATGATGCCGGCAATCATGGCTTTGATGAAAAAATAAGGCTTTGAGCTTGAATTCACTTTGTTTTGATTCCTTTTTGGCTCTAAGTAACAGTACAAGCCAAAATTGCGAATTTCGCAATAACTTTATATATCAGAAATATTTACGGTGTAGTTCCGGGCGATTTTGTCTTTTATTTATTGTATGGATTATGACAAAATTTGGATGCGATCTTGATGTCCGATTAATTTGATTCAATCAAATCCAGAATCTAGACCAGTTCCTAAAACCTCAATAATATATCAGGAATATGCTTAGAAGCCGAACAATTGCCGTGGTAAAAACAAGGATGCTGCACTAGTCATCAAGTTCAGGCAATATCTTAGCTACCTAAGGGGCAGGAACATCCATTGTGTTATTTAAGTAAGCAGGCCCAGAAGCCTTTGAAACGGTCGATTCGGTTCCTCATGAAGGGTTACATTGCTCACCCCCTCTTTTAGTACATTCGCATCGCGTTTCATGGCGGCTCGCCTGGCCTTGGTCTTCTTGGCCTATGCCGCCAGCTACTACCATCTCCACCTCTTTATCGGTGCCAGTTTTGCATTTGGCAGTATTGTCACGCTCCTTGCCTTGCGCCTGTTTGGCATGGGCTGGGCAGTTGCAGCAGCAGCAGCGGGTTTTCTGGCGTTTGAATCGGCGCCTTCTTTTACCATTGCGTTGATGCTACTGGAGCCTGTAGTAGTCGGGCTGGCATTGCGCGGCAAAGGCAGAAACCTGGCCCTGATCGATGGGGCTTTCTGGCTGGCTCTTGGGATGCCCTTGCTATGGGGCGCAGCGGTCTGGCTGCACCACAGTGATTTCTCCGGAGCATCTTATTATGCAATGATTCAAGGGTTTAATGGTATTTTCAATGCACTGGTGGCAAGCCTGATCCTCGATTTTCTGCCGCTGCGACGCTGGGTCGGTATGACGGATATAACGGAACGGATTCCGCTGTATCGCATCGCGACCAACCTGCTGGCATCTGTCCTGATTTTTTGTGTTTTTTTAATCATCCTGCTCAACCGGGAGGATGAAATGAAGCGCCTTGAGTCGACTATACGGCATCATCTGGATGATATTTCGAAAGACATCGGCGGGGATGTGTCCGAATGGCGTGAACAACGTGTTCGATTGGCACATTTCATTGCCATTTCGGCCGAAACGTTGTCGTCACCTCAACTGCAACGAATGCTCGACCGGAGCATGTCATTGGAGGGTGATGTGGCGGCCATGCAGGTAAGCAATGACGACGGTGTGGTGCTTGCCCGTGCGCCCCATGGCGCGGGAAGGGGCGAGGGTCTGTTTGGTCAGCTGGGAGTTCATGCGCCGAGAAGCATATTGCAACCGGATTTTTCCCCTGTATTCATGGACAAAGCAAGTCACCAACCGATGTTGGGCATTAGTGTTGCCCTGAAGACAGCAGCCACGTCAGGTGGAAGTGAGCAGGACGGCCATGTCACGGTAGTGGCGCGAATGACTGAAATTATAAAACTGCTGGAAACGCATGCTCATGCGAGTGGCGTGGAGATTACCTTGCTCAGCCGTGAGCGCCGTGTGATCGCCACTACTCGCAATAAGCTGTTGCCCATGGAAATCATGCCGCCGGTGCATGATTACTTTGCCCCGCTCTTTGGCGCATGGTTCGTCCGGTCCGCGGACGAAAGCATGACTTTTGTACAAGAACGCAATGCCCATTTGACCAAGGAAATGAAAGTTGGGCCGGAGGCTGGTTGGACGCTCTATATTGAAATGCCGGCATTTCCTC
Source organism: Sulfurimicrobium lacus (assembly GCF_011764585.1). Classification (GTDB taxonomy): domain Bacteria; phylum Pseudomonadota; class Gammaproteobacteria; order Burkholderiales; family Sulfuricellaceae; genus Sulfurimicrobium; species Sulfurimicrobium lacus. The sequence goes on along the minus strand of NZ_AP022853.1, from coordinate 2,528,521 downwards.
ATTATCAGGCACTGCAACAGCGCCTGATAAATAATATGGCGATGATGTGGGTCGGAATTATGCTGGCCTTCCTGTTCGGGGCAATGTTCAGCAGGCGCATGGTAGTGCCGCTGGAAAAACTGGCGGAAGCCACTGCCAATATCAAGGCCAGGTTGCTGGGGGACGAGGAGATCAGACTCGATTCGAGCCCGATTCAGGAAATCGATGCACTGTTGCAAAATTTTCATGCCATGGCTCTGGAGCTCAACCGTAGCTACACCGAACTGGGGCGCAGCAACGAAACCCTGGAACAGATCGTCGCGGCGCGCACGGAAGAACTGACCCACGCGAATCAGAAGCTCAAGCAGCATCTCACAGAGCGCGAGCAGTTCGAAGTAGCACTGGCGCGCCACGCCCACGACCTTGAGCAGACTACCGCTGAATTGATAAGCCAGAAATTCGCCCTCGATCAACACTCCATCGTTGCCATTGCCGATCCTCAGGGCAATATTACATACGCCAACGACAAGTTCTGTGAAATCAGCCAGTACGGACGGGAAGAGTTGCTGGGCCAGAACCACCGCATACTCAATTCCGGCTTTCACGACCGCACGTTTTTCCAGGAAATGTGGACCACGATCGTGTCGGGAAAAGTCTGGCACGGAGAAGTCTGTAACCGCAAAAAGGGCGGTGACATTTATTGGGTGGCAACCACTATCGTGCCGTTTATGGATGCACTCGGTTCACCCTACCAGTACGTTTCCATACGCACCGACATCACGGCGCGCAAACAGACCGAAACGGAACTGATGCGTGCCAAAGACGCGGCGGAAACAGCCAACCGTGCCAAGTCGGAGTTCCTCTCGCGCATGAGTCATGAGTTGCGCACGCCATTGAACGCGATTCTCGGTTTTGGACAGTTGCTGGAAAGCGATGTGGAAGAGCCGCTGACTATTTCCCAGTTGGAAAACGTCGAGCAGATCACCAAAGCCGGGTGGCATTTGCTGGAACTGGTGAATGAAGTGCTCGACCTGTCTCGCATCGAAGCCGGCAAGATGCAGATGCAAATGGCTGACCTGTTGCTGGCCGAAGTGGTGCGGGAATGCATCGGTCTGTTCATGCCGCTGGCTGCAGAACGCCATATACAGGTGAACGACGAGATTACGCCCTGCATCGCCCATCATGTTCGTGCCGATCACACCCGCCTTAAACAGGTCATCCTCAACTACCTTTCCAATGCTGTGAAATACAACCGCGAAGGCGGGGAAATTTACCTGAAATGCGAACAAATGCCAGGAGGCGTGTTACGGGTAAGCGTGAGCGACACCGGTCCAGGCATTCCGGAGAGCAAACTGGCTGAGCTATTCCAGCCGTTCAATCGCCTCGAAGCGGATGGTACCGATGTGCAAGGCACCGGCGTAGGCCTGGCGGTGGTCAAGAGGCTTGCGGAATTGATGGGAGGGAGTGTGGGCGTCATCAGCGAGGTTGGTCAGGGCACTACTTTCTGGCTCGACATACCAGAGGTGTTTCCCGGTAATGACGAGATATCGCACAGCCAAATGGCGGGTGAAGGGGGCGATGAAATTGACTCCGGAGATACAACTCAGACGCATCGCGTGCTTTATGTGGAAGAAGGTCGGGCCAATGCCGAACTGGTAAATGGTTTCATCAGGAGCCACCGCCCTGAGCTTCTACTGACTTGCACCACCAGCGCAGAGCAGGCGCTGGGAATGGCATTGTCCGAATCCCCGGATCTGATTCTGATGGACTTGAACTTACCCGGCCTCGACGGCTTCGATGCTTTGGAACTGATGCGCGAATTCGATAGCTTGCGCGATGTTCCGGTGATCGCGATGGGAGCGGATGCCTCCGCTGAGCAGGTCGAGAAATCCCTGAAAGCGGGTTTCTGCAATTACCTCGCGAAGCCGCTGAATCAGGATCAGTTTCTCGCTGCTGTCGACCTTGCCCTTGACACGAAGAATGAACGCCTGGAGGTGATGTGACATGATTGACTGGTCCGGCATACACAGCGTTTTCTTGGACATGGATGGGACTTTGCTCGACCTCCATTTCGATAACCACTTCTGGCTGACGCACGTGCCGCAACGTTATGCCGAGCAACGCGGCCTGAGCCATGAGGCCGCCAGGGAGGAGCTTGCCCCGCGCTACGACAAGGTGGCAGGGACCATGAACTGGTACTGCGTGGACTACTGGAGCCGCGAACTGCAGCTGGACATCGCCCGCCTGAAGGAAGAAGTGTCGCATCTCATCGCGGTGCATCCCCACGTGGTGGACTTTCTGGCAGCATTGCGCGGAACGGGAAAGAGAGTCGTGCTGGTCACCAACGCCCACCACAAAAGCCTGGCGCTGAAAATGGAGAGAACCCGTCTGAGCGGCTATTTCGACGCCGTGGTTTGCGCCCACGACATCGGCGTGCCCAAGGAGCATCCCGAGTTCTGGCACAAGCTGCAGGCCGTCGAAGCGTTTGCGCCGCAGAGCACCTTGCTGGTGGATGACAGCCTGCCGGTGCTGCGCTCGGCGCGGGATTACGGCATCGCGCACCTGCTGGCCGTGTACCGGCCCGATACGCGCCTGCCGGACAAGGATGTGGGGGATTTTGCGGCGATCAGGGATTTTCGCGACATTCTTCCATAGTCAGCAGTCAGCAGTCAGCAGTCAGCAGTCAGCAGTCAGCAGTCAGCAGTCAGCAGTCAGCAGTCAGCAGTCAGCAGTCAGCAGTCAGCAGTCAGCAGTCAGCCAAACCGGTTCTGCTCTTGCTGATAGCTGATAGCTGATAGCTGATAGCTGATAGCTGATAGCTGATAGCTGATAGCTAAAGCATCAGCGCCGCGGCAACCTTCCTGCCTTCCCCCGCAAGAATATTGTAGGTGCGGCAGGCGGCGAACGTATCCATCGCTTCCAGCCCGATACCTTGTTGCGCCATGGCCTGAATCAGGCGCGGGGAAGGGAAGCACAATTTCGAGCCGGTACCGAGCAGCAGGATTTCCAGTTCCAGGCTTGCCAGGGCGGAAAAATGCTCGGCTGTCAGCAGCTTCGGTTCCGCCGGTTGCCAATCCTTGATGATCTGTTCGGGCATCACGATCAGGCTGTGTTCGTGGCGTACGCCATTGACGGCGACATGGTCCGTGCCGTAGGAAGTAAAAAGGTATGTACCAGTAGCGGTCTGCAGGTGCAGTTTCATAGGGAACCTCTGATCAAGTCAAACGCGGTCGCGACGGGGTACTGCGGGATGCCAGGCAAGAAGCGAGTCGCGCCGTGCAGTGATCTGCAGCAGCGGCTCGCGACACCGCCTGGTGCCCGCAATATCCCGTCCCTCCGGGTTACATCGAAAACGGGCTTGAGCCGCGTCGCACTCCTTGGCATCGTAGGCTCACTACGACCTTCGTCGCGCGCCTTACTCAAGCCCGTTTTCGATGTAACGCGATCCGTGTTTGACTTAATCAGAGGTTCCTTGTGTTCCAATTGCGGGGAGGGGCGCGGTCTTGTAAGATTATAGCCTTTTTGGCTCGAAGCACATTCCGTGTCGCGAACCCCGGAAGAGAAACAAGGACCCAGCCGTGCAGCCCATACTCAAATCCACCAAGCTCAACAATGTCTGCTACGACATCCGTGGCCCGGTGCTGGCGCGCGCGCGGCAGATGGAAGAGGACGGCCACCGCATCATCAAGCTGAATATCGGCAATCCCGCGCAGTTCGGCTTCGAAACGCCGGAAGAGATTGTTCACGACGTCATCATCAACCTGCCCAACGCTTCCGGCTATACCGACTCAAAGGGCCTGTTTTCCGCGCGCAAGGCGGTGATGCACTACACCCAGCAGAAGAACATCCGCGACGTGCAGATGGAAGACATCTACATCGGCAACGGCGTGTCCGAGCTGATCGTGATGGCGATGCAGGCTTTGCTCAACACCGGCGACGAAGTGCTGGTCCCGGCGCCGGATTATCCGCTGTGGACCGCTGCCGTGACGCTGGCGGGCGGCACGCCGCGCCACTATATCTGCGACGAGCAGGCCGGCTGGTTCCCCGACCTTGACGATATTCGCGGCAAGATCACACCCAATACCCGCGCCATCGTGCTGATCAATCCCAATAATCCGACCGGTGCGCTGTACCCGGTGGAATTGCTGCAGGAAGTGGTGGAAATCGCGCGCCAGCACCAGCTGATCATTTACGCTGACGAAATTTACGACAAGGTGCTGTACGACGGCGCGCAACACACTTCCATCGCCTCGCTGGCGGACGACGTGCTGTTCGTCACCTTCAACGGCCTGTCCAAGAATTACCGCGCCGCAGGCTACCGCGCCGGCTGGCTGGTGGTGTCGGGCGAGAAGCGCCACGCCAAGGACTATACCGAGGGCCTCACCATGCTGGCCTCGATGCGTCTGTGCTCCAACGCACCCGCCCAGTATGCGATTCAGACCGCGCTGGGCGGTTATCAAAGCATCGACGACCTGGTCGCGCCGACCGGCCGCCTGTGCCGCCAGCGCGACCTGGCGCACGCGATGCTGACCGACATTCCCGGCGTCACCTGCACCAAACCGCAAGGCGCGATGTATTTGTTCCCGCGCCTCGATCCGAAAATGTACCCGATCGACAACGACCAGGATTTCATCCTGGAGTTGCTGCTGGAAGAGAAAGTGCTGCTGGTGCAAGGCAGCGGCTTCAACTGGCCGACGCCGGACCACTTCCGCGTGGTGTTTTTGCCGAATGTGGACGACCTGCAGGAAGCCATCGGCCGCATCGCGCATTTCCTGGAAATGTACCGCAAGCGTCATGGGTCTTGATTATTAGAGCCACAGAGGACACAGAGATCACAGAGGGAACCCCCTCGCTGGCTCTGTGTCCTCTGTGATCTCTGTGGCTTAAAATTTAGTTATGGAATTAATAACGCACATGAAACCCATCAATGTAGGACTGTTAGGCCTCGGCACTGTCGGCGGCGGCACGCTCACCGTATTGCGCCGCAACGCCGGCGAAATCACCCGCCGCGCCGGTCGTGAAATCCGCGTCACCATGGCGGCCGTGCGCGATCTGGAAAAAGCGCGCAAGTTCGCCGGCAACGAGCTGGCCATCACAACCAACCCGCTGGACGTGGTGAACAACCCCGACATCGATATCGTGGTCGAACTGATCGGCGGCTATACCCTGGCCAAGGACCTGGTGCTGCAAGCCATAAACAACGGCAAGCATGTCGTCACCGCCAACAAGGCGCTGCTGGCCGTGCACGGCAACGAGATTTTCAAGGCGGCGCAGGACAAGGGCGTGATGGTGGCGTTCGAAGCCGCCGTGGCCGGCGGCATTCCGGTCATCAAGGCGCTGCGCGAAGGCCTGTCGGCCAACCGCATCGAATGGATCGCCGGCATCATCAACGGCACCACCAACTTCATCCTGTCCGAAATGCGCGACAAGGGACTGTCGTTCGACACCGTGCTCAAGCAGGCGCAGGACCTCGGCTACGCCGAAGCCGACCCGACTTTCGACATCGAAGGCGTGGACGCTGCCCACAAGCTGATGATCATGTCCGCCATCGGTTTCGGCATCCCGATGCAGTTCGACAAGGCCTATACCGAAGGCATCTCCAAGCTCACCAAGGAAGACATCACTTACGCCGAGGAACTGGGCTACCGCATCAAGCTGCTGGGCATCACCAAGCGCACCGACAAGGGCATCGAGTTGCGCGTGCACCCCACGCTGATCCCCGCCACGCGCCTGATCGCCAACGTTGAAGGCGTGATGAACGCGGTGCTGGTGAAGGGCGATGCAGTCGGCGCGACCATGTACTATGGCCGCGGCGCCGGCGCCGAACCGACCGCTTCCGCCGTGGTGGCAGATCTGGTGGACGTGACGCGCATGCTGACATCCGATCCGGAAAACCGCGTGCCGCATCTGGCGTTCCAGCCCGATGCGCTGTCCAACGCGCCGATCCTGTCGATCGAAGACGTCCATACCTCCTACTACCTGCGTCTCAAGGCGTTCGATAAGCCGGGCGTGCTAGCCGACGTGACGCGCATCCTCGCCGACCTGGGTATTTCCATCGATGCCATGGTGCAGAAGGAACCGGCGGAAGGCGAGCAACTGGTTGATGTCATCCTGCTCACCCACCTCACCGTGGAAAAGGCCATCAATCAGGCGATCGCCAAGATCGAGGCGTTGCCGACCATCGCCGACAAGGTGACGCGCATCCGTCTGGAACAACTCAACGCTTGATAAATGTGTAGGGTGGGCAGGATTCATCTGCCCACGCGAATTGGTGGGCACGCTGCGCTTTGCCCACCCTACGAGGCATGAATACCATGAAATATTTAAGCACCCGCGGCGGCATGCCGCCCAAAACCTTTACCGAAATCCTGCTCGGCGGTCTTGCCACCGACGGCGGGCTGACCATTCCGGATGCCTATCCCAGGCTGAGCAAGGAAGAGCTTGCGGCGATGCGCGGCATGAACTACCGCGATCTGGCGTTCGAGGTGATCCGCCGCTTTGCCGACGACATTCCCGCCGCCGACCTCAAGGCCATCGTCGACAAGACCTATACCGCGGAAATTTTCCGCAGCGACGACATCACCCCGGTGAAAACGCTGGAGCCGGGCCTGCATATTCTCGGCCTGTCCTACGGCCCGACGCTGGCCTTCAAGGACGTGGCGATGCAATTGCTCGGCAACCTGTTCGAGTATGTGCTGGAGCAGGAGAACGCCGAAATCAACATTCTCGGCGCTACCTCGGGCGACACCGGCAGCGCGGCGGAATACGCCATGCTGGGCAAGCAGCGCGTCAAGGTGTTCATGCTCTCGCCGCTGGGCAAGATGAGCCCGTTCCAGACCGCGCAGATGTATTCGCTGCAGGAAGGGAACATCTTCAACATCGCCGTGAAAGGCGTGTTCGACGACTGCCAGGACATCGTCAAGGCTGTTTCCAACGACCTCGAGTTCAAGGCCAAATACAAGATCGGCGCGGTCAATTCGATCAACTGGGCGCGCGTCACCGCGCAGGTGGTGTACTACTTCAAGGCCTATTTCGCGGTGACGAAGAGCAATGACGAGGAAGTGTCCTTCTCCGTGCCCTCCGGCAATTTCGGCAACGTCTGCGCCGGTCATATCGCCCGGCAGATGGGCCTGCCGGTCCGCAAACTGATCGTCGCCACCAACGAGAACGACGTGCTGGACGAGTTCTTCCGCAGCGGCGCATACCGTCCGCGCCCCGAGACCAAGCATACCAGCAGCCCGTCGATGGATATTTCCAAGGCCTCCAACTTCGAGCGCTTCGTCTATGACCTGGTGGGGCGCGACCCCGCGGTGGTCAAGGAACTGTGGCAGCAAGTGGACGCGGGCGGCAGTTTCGACCTCGCCAAGACCGGGCATTTCGCCCAGGTCAAGAACTTCGGCATGGAATCCGGCTCCAGCAATCATGCCAATCGTCTGGACACCATCCGCCAGGTGTACCGGCAGTACGGCACCATGATAGATACGCATACCGCCGATGGCGTGAAAGTCGCTCTGGAGCACCGCGAAGCGGGCGTCCCGATGATCTGCCTGGAAACCGCCTTGCCCGCCAAGTTCGAGGAAACCATACGCGAAGCGCTGGGTTGCGAGCCGGAGCGTCCGGCGGAGCTGGCAGACCTGGAAAAGCGGCCGCAGCGCTTCGAGGTCATGGAATCAAGCGTCGACGCGGTGAAGCGTTTTATCGTTGCCCATTGCGGGTAATCAGTTCCGCGCACTTGACCCCGCTGCGCACCGCGCCCTCGATGGTGGCGGGGTAGTCCCCGGCAGTGTAGTCTCCGGCCAGATAGAAATTGTTCGGGCCGCATGACTGCGTCGGCCTCTCCAATCCAACGCTGCAGGCAAAGGTCGCGCGCCGCTCGACAATCACCTTGTGCCACAGCGGCGAGGGCAGGGAAAAACGCTGCTGCAGCTCCTCATGAATCTTCCCGGCCAGTTGTTCCGCCGGCCAATCTTGATGTTCTCCTTCCGCGCTGATCACCACCCCCAGCAAGCCGGGTGTGCCGTGCGTGTAGCCGCGGTCGAACACCCACTGGGAAAATCCGCCCGTCAGCCCCAGCATCGGACCGGGCAGCCGTGTGTCGTGAGGATATTGCAGGTAAACCGAGGCGATGGGCTGGTAGGTGAAGTCGGTCAGCATCCTTGCCGCAGGCGCGGTGTACGGCAGGCTGGCGAGTAACGGCAGGGCGTGCTGCGGCGCAGTGGCGCAGATGACGTGACTGAACGTTTCACTGCCGCCTTCCCAGCCGAGTTTGAAATTTTCTTCGTCCGGTTCGATGCTGCGAACTCTGCACCCCGTCACGACCTTGCCGTCATGCTTGCCGATGAACTCGGCTGCCGCCAGCGGAAACAGCGACGTCAAATCCGTCCGCGGCAACACCACGTCGCTGTCGCTGCGTGCGCGGCTGAAGCTGTCGCGCAGCACGTTGAGAAATACCTGTGCCGATGCCTGCGCGATGGGGGTATTGAGCGCCGCGAGACAAAGAGGCTCCCATAGCAGGCGGCCGATTTTTCCATCCTGGCGATAGCGCGCCAGCAGGCTTGCCACGCTCATGTCCTGTGCCAGGCGGAAATTGCGCAGGCGCAGCGCCACGGCGAAGCGGATGGCAGCGAGGCGCTCGCCCAGCGGCAGCCCCTGCGCCAGCAGCAGGCCGAACACCAGGTGGAGCGGGGCGGGCAGGGCGGGCGTCCTGAGTTCGAAGTGACCGGGAATCGTGAGAGCCAGCGGCAGGCGTTGCACGGCATCGCGGCTTACCCCGGTCAGCGCCATCAGGCGCAGGGTTTCGCGGTAGGCGCCGAGCAGGATATGCTGCCCGTTGTCCATGGAGATGCCGCGATAAGCCACGCCGCGCGCCCGGCCGCCCAGGGTCTTGCCGGCTTCGAACAGGGTGACGGGGATGTTCTGCTGCGCCAGCGTGACGGCGGCGGCCAGGCCGGCATAGCCGCCGCCGATGACCGCGACGCGCTTCAGCTTTTCAGCCATGTGCGCCAGGCGATCCACAGCTTGCGCAGCGGCGGAAGGGAAATCTTCTGCTTCAGCACGTGGCAGCCGTCGGCCTCGATTTCATCCAGCAGGGTGCGGTAGATGGCGGCCATGATCAGGCCGGGGCGCTGTGACTTGCGATCCGCTTGCGGCAGGGCGGCGAAGGCCTGGGCGTAGAAATGCTTGGCGCGTTCGATCTGGAACGCCATGAGGCGCTGGAATTCGGCGCTTTCATTGCTGCCGAGAATGTCCGCTTCGCTTACGCCGAACTGCAGCAGTTCGTCTTGCGGCAGGTAGATGCGGTTGCGCCGCGCATCTTCGCCCACGTCGCGGATGATGTTGGTGAGCTGGAACGCCATGCCGAGGTCGTGGGCATACTTCATGGTCCTGCGGTCGCTGGCACCGAAAATGGTGGCGGCAAGCTGGCCGACCACGCTGGCGACGCGGTAGCAGTAGAGCTGCAGCGCCTTGAAGTCGGCGTAGCGGTTCTGCTTCAGGTCCATCTCCATGCCGTCGATGATCTCGTTGAATTGCTCCAGCGGCAGATCGAAGGCGCGGATGGCGGGCAGCAGCGCCCGGCCGACCGGGTGCTGGGGCGTCCCGGCGAAGGTGGCGGCGATCTCGCCGCGCCACCAGTTCAGCTTGGTCTGCGCCACCGTGGGTTCGTGGCATTCGTCGACCACGTCGTCCACCTCGCGGCAGAAAGCGTACAGCGCGGTAATGGCGCGGCGCTTTTCCGGCGGCAGGAAGCGGAAGCTGTTGTAGAAGCTGGAGCCGCTGCTGGCGGCCTTGTCCTGGCAATATTGGTCAGGCGTCATTATCTCGCTCGTAAATTATCCTGAAAATGGCATTTCACCGTAAAGGACGCAAAGGTTCGCAAGGTAAAACCATGGCCCAATATTTATAATTTTCCCGCCCATCACAAAATCATCCAAGTTGTTTCCCTTCGCGTTCCTTTGCGTCCTTTGCGGTTCCAGTTTTTAATAAATCATTTCGCTCGTATTGAACGGTAAAGCATGTAAGCCCAGTCGCCGGCCTTGAGCACCGGGCGCTGGTTGAACATGTCGCCACGGCTCTTGTGCAGCTTGCGCAGGATGGACTCGCCGCCCATGATGATCATGCGCATTTCCAGTCCGATGCGCCCTGGCAGGATCTTGCCCAGCGGCGCACCAGCCTGGAGCATTTTGCGCGCGCGTTCGATCTGGAACTGCATGAACATGCCCCACAGGCCGCTGGTATCGCCGCGGGCGATCTGCGCTTCGGTGATTTTGTATTTTTCCATCTCGTCCTGCGGGAAGTAAATGCGATCCTTGCGATAGTCGATGGAGACGTCCTGCAGGAAGTTGATCAGCTGCAGGCTGGAGCAGATCGCGTCGGAATAAGCCAGGTTGCGCCGTTCCGCGGCGCCGTACAGGTGCAGCAGCAGGCGCCCCACCGGGTTGGCGGAACGGCGGCAATAGTCCATGACCTCGCCGAAGCTGGCGTAGCGGCTTTTCACCACATCCTGGGAAAATGCGTCGAGTAGGTCGTAGAACGCGTCGAGCGGCAGGCGGTATTGCGCGATCACCGGCGCCAGGTCCTGAAACAGCGGCGTTTCGGGCGTTTTTCCTTCCTTGACGCGGTCCAGCTCGGCGCGAAACCCGTCGAGTAATGAAAGGCGCTGCGCCGCTTCCAGGTCACCCTCGTCGGCAAAGTCATCGGCTTGCCGGGCGAACGTATAAATCAGGCCGACCGGGTGGCGCAGCCTGCGAGGGAGCAATATGGAAGCGACAGGGAAATTTTCGTAGTGTTTGGTCGTCATTGCGCGTAAGGGAACCTCTGATTAAGTCAAACACGGTCGCGACGTGGTTTTGCGGGTGCCAGGCAAGAAGTGAGGTGCGCCGTGCAGTCATTCTGCACCAGCGCCTCGCGCCGCCGCATGGCGCCCGCAAAACAACGTCCCTCCGGGTTACATCGAAAACGGGCTTGCGCCGCGTTGCACTCCTCGGCGTCGTAGACTCGGCTACGACCTTCGTCGCGCGCCTTGCTCAAGCCCGTTTTCGATGTAACGCGATCCGCGTTTGACTTGATAAGAGGTTCCTTGTGGCAGCCGAAGGCCGGATAGTTTACACTACGCCCCTCGCGGAAGGGCCGGAATCGGTAACGCAAACGGTTTGGCAGCTTCCCCGAATTAGTGCCTTGGTGGCGGAATTGGTAGACGCACCAGATTTAGGTTCTGGCGCCGAGAGGCGTGGGGGTTCGAGTCCCTTCCAAGGCACCAAACTCTGTCATGGACAAGTTCTTGTCCGTCATTTACCCGATCTTACCAGCGCACTTTACGCCAGCCGGCTTGTTGTGCCGGGTTCAAAAAGGTCCAGGCCACAAAGCGGCTTTGTTTTTGCCCCTGGCTCATGGTGATCGTTTTGTGTTCCTGTACACCAGCCCGTTTCAGCGCGGCGTAGATGCCGGGCAGGCTGGCCGATTTCGACACCAGGGTAGTGAACCAGAAGCAGCGCGTATGGACCAGAGCGCTCTCGCCGATCATGCGCTTGATGAAGGCTTCCTCGCCGCCGCTGCACCAGAGCTCCGCATCCTGACCGCCGAAATTCAGGCCGGGATTGGCTGCCGTCCTGGCTGTTTGCTTGCCCAGGTTTTTCCATTTGCGTTGCGTGCCTGCGCTGGCCTCGGCCAGGGAGGCATGAAAAGGCGGGTTGCACAGGGTCAGGTCAAACCATTCATCGTCGAAAACGACGCCGCTGAAAATCGCCTGTGGCGAAGACTGCAAACGTAGCGTGATCTGCTGTGCCAGCGCCGGATTGGCATCCAGAATAGCCTGGGCATTTTTCAGCGAGGCTGCATTGATGTCCGTCGCCACGAAGCGCCAGCCGTATTCGCTTTGCCCGATCAGGGGGTAAATGCAATTTGCGCCCGTGCCGATGTCCAGCACCTGTATAAGCTTGTTTTTGGGCATAACGCCGCTGTTGCTTCCAGCCAGCAAGTCGGCCAGGTAATGCACATAATCGGCGCGCCCGGGAACCGGCGGGCACAGATTTCGTGGCGGAATATCCCAGGCCTGAATGCCGTAACTGTCTTTCAGCAGCGCGCGATTCAACGCCTTGACCGCCGCAGGATCGGCGAAATCGATGCCCTGTTCGCCATGCGCGTTGATGCGGACGAAATTGCCTAACTCCGGGTCGGTTTGTATCAGGCGCGGGAAGTCGTAGCGGCCCTGATGGCGATTGCGCGGGTGGAATTTGCTTGCCCGCACGTGCGTGTCGACGGCTTGATGTTTATGACTTTTGGATCGCATAAAGCGGGGGTCAGCTTCGGATATTGGTTTACACGCCCTAGAACAGCTCTACATCGCCCGTAATCGGTTTCTTCTTGAGCGTATCGATGTAGCTGATTTCCTGGCTGACGATGGTGTTGGTGTGCAGCGAGCGCAGCCGCTTCACCCTTACCCGTCCAGTGGCCGGGAAGTAGACCACCATGCGCGGGTAGATGCTGCCGACATCTTCCGAAACCACCTGCAGGCCTTCCATGTGGAGATAATCTCGCACGAAGGCGATATTGCGCGCCCCCACATCGGTCATGTTTTCCAGGATGCGCCCGCCACCGAAAACTTTTACTTCCAGATTCTGGCGCTTGCCGCCGTTACGCATGATCTCGTTGATCAGGTGTTCCATGGCGTAGTTGCCGTAACGCGTGGCGGAGCTTTGGCTGGAGGCTTTCCATGCACCCGCCTCGCACGAGTCGGTGCTGGGCAGCATGAAGTGGTTCATGCCGCCGATCCCCAGCACCCGGTCGCGGATACAGGCGGAAATGCATGAGCCTAATGTGGTGTAAACGCCCTCGTCGTTCTTGGTGACGTAGTACTCGCCCGGCAGGATGCGCGCCGCGTAGGCTTCGTAGTTGGCGTTCCAGGAACGTCGTACGTGTTCGAAGCCGGGCAGGGTGGGTTTGGGCGGGGGAGGGGTAAGGAGTGGAGCGAGAGCCATGATTTACTGATCGCCCAGAAACAGCTTTTCGACCTCGACGACTTCGGCCCGTATGGCCCGTATTGCCGGCTCGACCGATTCCTTGCTCAGGCCTGTATTTTCCCAGGCTAGCGGGTCGATGGGTGCGACGTCGGCAGGGTCGAGCGTGTCGATCTCGGCCATCAGTGCGATGACGTTGGCGATGTGGATCAGCGATGTTTCCCGGGGGTAACGCTTGGGATCGGAAATGGCGTGGTGATGGGCGATGCATTCTTCGAGCAGGGGCGGGAGCTTCCACGCGCGCGCCATTTCACCGCCGACTTCGGCATGATCGAACCCCAGTACCTGGCGTTCGGCTGCATAAACCGGAATTTCGTCCTGGCTGTCCAGCACCAGCTCCAGCGCTTCCTTTGCCTGTGCCGGCAGGCGGTTGAAGATGACCAGTTCGCCGATGTCGTGCAGCAGCCCGGCGGTGAACAGGGCGTCAGGGTCGCAGCGGCGCGCTTCCTTGGCCAGGTGGCGTGCCGCCAAGGCGCAGAGCAGGCTGTGACGCCAGAAGTTATCCATCGAAACCAGATCGTTGGGCAAACCGGCGAAGCTGCGCGCCACCGACATGGATAGCGCCAGGCTGCGTATCTGGGTAGTACCGATGATGGTCGCAGCCTTGGCGACGGTGTCGATGGTTGAAGAAAAGCCGTACAGGGCGCTATTGGCGACACGCAGCAGGCGCACGGTGAAGGAGGGGTCCTGGCTGATGGCCTTGGCGATGTCCGCGCTGCTGCTGTCCGGGTCGTCCACCAGTCGGTTGATGCGCAAATAGACGTCCGGCAGCGAAACCAGTCCGCCGATGTCCTTGACCAGTTCGCTTGCGCTCATTGCAGCCATATCAGTCCTACCCCCATTCCCAGTCCCATGGCGGCGAAGCCGATGGCGCATCGTTTGGCCAGAGGTGCGCCGCCGATCATGGCGATCAGCCCGAATTTGAAACCCAGATTGGACAGGAAGCCCAGGGTAATGGCTATTACCGCCTGGGAAGCCTGCAATTTGCCCAGTTCGAACAGGCGCAGGCTGGAAAGGGTGATGGCATCGACATCGGTGAGCCCGGAAATCACGGCCACGGTATACAAACCCTTGCTGCCGCCCAGTTCCGACAGCCAGGCGGAGAAAAAAAGCACCAGGGCATAAAGCAGCCCGAAGCCGAGCGCCGTGCGAATCTCGGTGGGGTTGGTGATTTCCGGAATCGGCAGCAGTTCGGCAGACTTTGCCAGTTTATGCCACAGCAGGGCCGTGCCCAGCAGCCCGAACACCAATCCGCTGGCCAATACCGGGAGCAGGAAAGGCAGGGACTTGGGCGAGACCGCAAGGCCCTCCGCCGCCAGGCGCACGAACACCACCAGGTTGGCGATCAGGATGACAACCACGGCCAGTTGCAGCATGTCCTGGTTCTTGCCGTGCCGCGCGTAAACCATGCTGGTGGCCGTGCTCGACACCAGTCCGCCGAGCAAGCCGAGAATCGGTGCGCCGTACCTCTGCCCGACGATGCGCAGGGCGACGTAGCCGGCCAGGCTCAAGCCGGAAATCAGCACCACCATGAGCCAGGTCTGGTGCGGGTTGAGCGTGTTGTAAGGGCCGTAGTTGTGGTCCGGCAGAATCGGCAGGATGATGAAAGTCAGCACCGCGAACTGGAAGATGGAGATCAGGTCGCGGCGCGACAGGTTCTGGCTCCAGCCGCGCAATTCCGGTTTGAAATAGAGCAGGATGGCGACCACGATGGCCAGCATCAGCGCCGGCGTCTGGGCGCCGAACCACACCATGGCGCCGAGCAGATAGCACACCAGCAGCGCCGCCGAGGTGGTGGTGCCGGGGTCTTCGTCAGGGGAGCGCGGGGCAAAGTAGGCGCCGACGATGACCAGTCCGACCGTAAACAGCCCCAGTGCCAGCACCCAGGGCGACTGCGTGACCTGGGAAAGCATCGCCGCCAGGGTGCCTGCCAGCGCGACCAGCGCGAAGGTGCGCAGCCCGGCCTTGGCGCTGGGGTTGCGCTCGCGCTCCAGCCCGATCAGCAGCCCGATCGCCAGGCTGGTGAGAAATGCTGGAATGTATTCGGCGCCGTTGGCCTGAATGGATGGCAGGTCCATGATTAAAGCGGTTCCCAGTGGTTGAGCAGTAATTGCAGCGTGGTGTTGCCGTTATACTCGTTTACATCCAGGCGGTAAACCGCGCGCAGCCGCTCCGGCAAAGGGTCGGCGTGAAAGAACAGCATCGCTTCGAAGCTGCGTCCCGACTGCTTGAGGCGCAGCTTCAGGTGTTTCTCCCCCACCACGCGCTGTTGCTCCACCTGAAATTCGCCCTGAAACGCCGGTTCCGGAAAGGCTTGTCCCCAAACTTCAGTTCTCAGCAACTGCGCCAGTTCCAGCGACATTTCGGGGGTTTCCAGCGCGCCGTCCGTTTCCACGGTCTGGGTCAGCAGCGCGGGGGTCAGCAATTGGGCGCAAACGGTTTCGAAGGCCGTCTCGAAGCGCGCGAAATCCTCTTCGGCAATGGTCAGCCCAGCCGCCATGGCATGCCCGCCGAATTTCCTGATCATCTCGGGATGGCGTTTGGCGACCAGGTCCAGCGCGTCGCGCAGGTGCAGGCCGGCAATGGAGCGTCCCGAACCCTTGATTTCGCCGTCGTTGCCCTGGGCGAAAGCGATCACCGGGCGGTGAAACTTTTCCTTGAGACGCGAAGCCAGGATGCCGATCACGCCCTGGTGCCAGTCGGGATCGAACAGGCTGAGGCTGTAGTTGTCCTGCACGGTGATTTGCTCCAGCGCAGCGAGCGCCTGGTTGTGCATGTCGGCTTCGATGGCGCGGCGTTCGCGGTTGAGCGTGTCGAGCTGCTGCGCCAGTTCGAGCGCGCGCACCGGGTCGTCGCACAGCAGGCATTCGATGCCCAGTGCCATGTCCTCCAGCCGCCCGGCGGCATTGAGGCGCGGTCCGAGGGCAAAGCCCAAGTCCCATGAAGAGGCGCGCCGCTCGTTGCGTCCGGCCACCTTGAACAGCGCCTGGATGCCGGCGCAGGCCTTGCCGGCGCGCATGCGCTTGAGGCCGTTGCTGACCAGGGTGCGGTTGAGGTCGTCCAGCTTGACCACGTCCGCCACCGTGCCCAGCGCCACCAGGTCGAGAAGGTTGCCGAGGTTGGGCTCGGCCTTGCCGGCAAAGGCATCGCGCTGGCGCATCTCGGCACGCAACGCCAGCATGACGTAGAAAATCACCCCGACGCCGGCCAGGTTCTTGCTCGGGAAGCTGCAGCCGGGCTGGTTGGGGTTGACGATGCAGGCGGCGTCCGGCAGTTCGTCGCCGGGCAGGTGGTGGTCGGTCACCAGTACCTGCATGCCCAGACGGTTTGCCTCGGCGACACCCGCCACGCTGGCGATGCCGTTGTCCACGGTGATGAGCATGTCCGGCCTGGCGGAGGCGGCGAGCTGGACGATCTCGGGCGTCAGCCCGTAGCCGTATTCGAAGCGGTTGGGTACCAGGTAATCCACCTGTGCGCCGCATGCGCGCAACGCGCGCACGGCCACGGCGCAGGCGGTGGCGCCGTCGGAATCGTAATCGGCGATGACCAGCAGGCGTTTCCCGGCCGCAATGGCATCGGCCAGGAGAACCGCCATGTGCTGCGCGTTTTTCAGCAGGGACAGCGGCAGCAGGTTCTTGAGGTCGTATTCCAGTTGTTGCGGCGATCCGATGCCGCGCGCGGCATAGATGCGCGCCAGCACCGGGTGCAGTCCGTGTTGCGACAGGGTTTGGGCGTCGCTTGGCGCGAAAGGGCGCGCAACGATGGCGGGCATGGCTAAGGGCTCGTTAATGGATAACTTGGACATACGCTGAGACCGTTTTGGGTGCAGGCCAAGGCGCGAAACGCGCGGTTGTGTCATTCACAACAAGCGGTTCGCAACGCCGGGATGCGGCCAAAACGGCCCCAGCCCGAAGGGTTGCTGTATATTCGGGCGTCTGCGGCGTTGCGAAACTTGGCAATGGAATAACCATTGCCTGCGTTTCGCGCCTTGCATCCATCCCGAATACACAGCAACGTATGTCCAAGTTATCCATTAACGAGCCCTATCCTTGTGGTCGGTAGCGGGTCAGGGGGCGGGCGGGTTGCCATAGTTTCCACAGGCTGCCGCGGGTGAGGGAGAAGCTCAGGGTTCCAGCGGGCGTTGGCGCGTGCAGCGTCAGGGTAATGCTTCCGTGTTGCAGCGCATGTTTCAGTGGCGCGAACCATTCTCCTTCCAGCTGCGCCAGCTGTCTGCGCCACGCATCGGGGTCGCCGTAACAGGCGGCCGGACGCAAGGCATCCAGCACCAGCAGGTGCTTTCCCGGTGCGGCCTGTTTCAGCCACGCCGGCGCGTTTTCGGGCAGGTTTTCATGCGGGATGCGCGTTGCCAGCGCCAGGCCCCGCGCCAGCGCGTCGCCGGCCCAGACCCGGTCGAACGGCTGGGTCAAGTTCTGCGGCAACACCCCGCCGCCGGACAGCCAGATGCTGTTGATCGGCGCGGAGCCTCGCGCTTCCCGCGCGACATTGACCGGATGCTCGAACAGCAGCATCTGGACCTCGTTGAGCATCGCGCGCCAGCGCATGGCATCCTGTCCTGCAGGCAGCAGGGGGTGGATGCTGCGCCCGGCTGCCTGAAACAGGCCGTGGGTGGAGATCAGCGGGGGGCGAGCGAGGCGCAGATACCAGTGTTGCGCCCGGGGCGCGACGAAATGCAAGCCGTCGGCGGCAAAGTGCTGGTTCAGCGTCGCGATCAGGGCGTCGGCTTCGTCCTGGGCGAGAGAAAAAGTCGAGGCTTCCGACAATACCAGTTGATCCCGTTCCACACCCAGGTGCACCGGGTCTGCGCGCAGCCAGTAATGCTCATCAGGGGCGACGCCTTCGGCCATGAGGCATAGCGGGGCCGCCGGGTAATCCTGCTGGCGTGTTACGCCGAAGCTTTCGCATAGCCAGCTTTCCATCTCTTTGGGCGGCGCCTGCGTGCGAGTGGCACGCGCGAGCAGGGTCTGCAGGGCGGGCGCCCTGATGCCGTGCAGCGGATCGTTTTGCTGCGTCACGGCGCCGGGCGGGAAGAGAGAGGGGATGAGCAGGTGGCATTGCATGGTGCGCGCTAGTGTAACATTGGCTCGATAGAATAATGGCTTGGCTACAGCCCTTAAGAACCAGTTTAGCCACAGAGAACACAGAGAAATCATGCCATGCACTCCATAATCCGGAAGATATGCTGATCTTTACTCTGTGAACTCTGTGTTCTCTGTGGCTAAATTTTTAAGACAAGAGTAACGAGGAGAGCATCATGGACCTGATTCTGTGGCGTCATGCCGAGGCCGAAGACGGCCTGCCCGACCAAAGCCGCAAGTTGACCGCCAAAGGCGAAAAGCAGGCCAGCCAGATGGCGGCATGGCTGCGCGAACGCCTGCCCAAGGAAACGCGCGTCATCGTCAGCCCGGCGAAGCGTACCCAGCAGACCGCCCAGGCCTTGAGCGGCAAATTCGAAACGTTGAAGGAGGTCGGCGTCGGCGCTTCGGTGCCCTCCCTGCTCGCCGCCGCGGGTTGGCCGGACGCCAAGGGCGCGGTGCTGGTGGTGGGCCACCAGCCGACCCTGGGGCAGGTGGCGGCGCTGCTGCTGGGCGGCGAAGAGGCCTCGTGGACCATCAGGAAAGGCGCGGTGTGGTGGCTTTCCAGCCGGGTGCGCCAGGACGAAACTCAGGTGGTGCTGCGAACGGTAATGGCGCCAGATATGCTATAGTGCTGGCGCTGCGGGGATGCCCCGTCCAACTGTCGTTTCCAGGTTAAAAAGAACCCATTCGTGCCTGCTTTCGAACTCTTTATCGGCTTGCGCTACACCCGCGCCAAGCGCCGCAATCACTTTATCTCCTTCATTTCCCTGATATCCATGGCGGGCATCGCGCTCGGCGTGGCGGCGCTGATCGTGGTGCTGTCGGTGATGAACGGCTTCCAGGACGAGCTGCGCAGCCGCATTCTCGGCGTGGCGGCGCATATCCAGATCACCGGCAGCGACAATACACTGACGGACTGGCGCCGGGTTGCAGCCGAAGCTTCGCGCCATCCCGAAGTGACGGCGGCTGCTCCCTACATCATGGCCCAGAACATGCTGACCTACGATTCGGCGGTACAGGGCGCGATCGTGCGCGGCATCGTGCCGGAACTCGAGAGCGGGGTGGCGCAGTTTTCCAGCCACATGAAGCAGGGCCAACTGGCCGACTTGCGTGCCGGAGAGTTCGGCATCGTGCTCGGTTCCGAACTGGCGCGGGCGCTCGGCGCGCGGGTCGGCGACAAGGTGGTGGTGATGGCCCCGCAAGGTCAGGTGACGCCGGCTGGTGTGGTGCCGCGGCTGAAGCAGTTCACCGTGAAGGGCATTTTCGAAGTCGGCATGTACGAATACGACTACGGGCTGGCGCTGATCAACATGGACGACGCGGCCCGCCTGTACCGCATGGGTGACCGCGTTTCGGGCGTGCGCCTGGCGCTCAAAGACCTCTACCGCGCTCCGCAGGTGGCTCATGACCTGCTCGACATGGTGCATGGCGATGTCTACATCAGCGACTGGACGCGTCAGCACGCCAATTTCTTCCGCGCCATCCAGATCGAGAAGAACGTCATGTTCATCATCCTGCTGCTGATCGTGGCGGTAGCGGCATTCAACATCGTTTCCACCCTGGTCATGGCCGTCACCGACAAACAGGCGGACATCGCCATCCTGCGCACCCTCGGCGCTTCACCCGCCAGCATCATGAAAATCTTCATCGTGCAGGGCGCGCTGATCGGGACTATCGGTATGGTCATTGGCGTTGCGGGAGGGGTTGCCCTGGCGCTCAACATCGATGTCGTCGTGCCGGCGATCGAACGCCTGTTCGGGATACACTTCATGGCAAAAGACGTATATTACATCAGTGAGTTACCATCAAAACTTGAAGTGACAGATGTGGTCTATATCGCTTCCGTTTCTTTCATTCTGACCCTGCTGGCGACGCTTTATCCCAGCTATCGTGCTTCGAAGACCAATCCGGCGGAGGCACTGAGGTATGAATAGCCATCAGCCATCAGCCGTCAGCCTTCAGCCGGTCCTTTCCTGTCGCCGGCTGCGCAAGGTTTTTCACCAGGGCAAGGTGGAAGTGCCGGTCTTGCTGGGTATCGACCTCGATATCGCGCGCGGCGAACGCGTGGCGATCGTCGGCGCGTCCGGCTCGGGCAAGAGCACTTTGCTCCATCTGCTCGGCGGCCTGGACGACGCGAGCGCCGGCGATCTGAAAATCCTCGGGCACGACATGAAAGGCATGAGCGAAGCGGAACGCGGCCAGGTGCGCAACCACTCGCTGGGCTTCGTGTACCAGTTTCACCACTTGTTGCCCGAATTCAGCGCGCTGGAAAATGTCGCCATGCCCCTGCTGATCCGTCGTCTGGCGAAGCAGGAAGCCTATCGGCGCGCTGCAGCGATGCTCGAACAGGTCGGCTTGGGGCATCGCCTGGAACACACGCCCGGTGAACTTTCCGGCGGCGAGCGCCAGCGGGCCGCGGTGGCCCGCGCGTTGGTGAGCGCACCGGCCTGTGTGCTGGCGGACGAGCCCACCGGCAATCTCGACCGCAACACCGCGCATGGCGTGTTCGACCTGATGCTGGAGCTGAACCGGGTTCAGGGAACCAGTTTCGTGATCGTCACCCACGACCTGGAACTTGCGGCGCGCATGGACCGCACCCTGCACCTGGTGGACGGGGTGCTGCATGAAAACTGAGAGACGAACCAGCTGGTTGCCTGTTTTGGCTGCGCTGGCGGTGGCCCTGGCGATGGGGGCAGCGACGCTGGTGCTGGAGCGGGCGGAGGGCGCACGCCTGGCGCAGATGCATCGCGTCGAGATACTCAACCAGGTCAGTGCCGTCCGCGCCCGCCTGGAAGGCAGCGTACAGTCGCGCCTGGTGCTGGCGCGCGGCCTGATCGCCTTCGTTTCCACCCATCCCGACATCGACAACGCACAATTCCAGGAACTGGCCAAGGTGCTGGTGGCGCAGCAAAAAGGCGTGCGCGTGGTCGAGCTGGCCCGGAACAATGTCATCAGCCATATTTACTCGCTGAACGAGAACGACCAGCGGGCGATGGGTCTCGATCTCATGAGCCTTGCGGACGAGAAGGACGCCATCGAGCGCGCCATCACGTCGCGGCGCACCATCATTGCGGGGCCGGTCAATCTGGTGCAGGGCGGCGTGGCATTCATCAGCCGCATCCCGATCTACGTCACCGAACCAGGGAAGCTCTCCGAGAGCGGAACTTACTGGGGAATGGCACAGGTCATCATGATGAAGGACGACATGTTGAATGAGGCGGGCCTGACCGGCAATTCCTTCCCCGATTTGCGTTTCGCCTTGCGCGGACATGATGCGACGGGCGCGGCGGGGGAAGTGATCGTGGGCGATGCGGCAGTTTTTTCTTCGGACCCGGTCGTTGCTGATGTGATGCTGCCCAATGGCTCATGGCAGATCGCGGCTGTTCCCAAAAAAGGCTGGATTACGCCGCATACCGGCTGGATTCCTTTGGTGGGTTCGCTGTTCGTGGTGATTTCCGGTCTGCTGGCGTGGATGCTGGCACGCGCGCCTGTCAGGCTCAAAATCCTGGTGGCGGAAGCGACCGAAGAGGCGCGCCGCAGCGAGGCGCGCCTGAACGACCTGAATCGGGAACTCGAGCAGCGCATCGAAGTCCGCACGCAGGCATTGGTTCAGACCAATCAGGAACTGTTGAAGGAAGCCGCCGAGCGCCGCCAGGCAGAGAAAGAACTTGTGGAGCGGCACGCTTTTTCCCAGGCCTTGCTCAAAGCGCAGTCGGATGTGGACGAGGGCATGCTGGTGCTCCAGGATGGGGGCATCGTGTTCGCCAATGAGGCGATGGCGCGCTTGACCGGCTATCGCGTCGATGAATTGCTGGGCGGGATGCCGTACGCCGACCTCGTCCATCCCGACTCGCGCAGCGAGATCCAGGACAAGAATCGGCGACGTCTTGCCGGCGAGCAGTTCGAAAACCGTTATGAAACCTCCATCGTGACCAAGGAAGGTGAGCGGCGCGAGGTGGAGCTGGCGGTGGCCATCGTGAAAAATGGAGAAATTATTCAGACTGTGGTCGTGGTGCGCGACATCACCGAACGCAAGGGCTTGCAGGACAATCTCCGGCACATGGCGCATTACGACGAACTCACCAACCTGCCCAACCGCGCCCTGTTTTTCGACCGTCTGGAACGCGCGCTGGCAGATGCCCGGCGCCACGGCAGCGACTTCGCCATGCTGTTTATCGATCTGGATGGCTTCAAGGCCGTGAATGACGCGTATGGACATCAGGCCGGTGACCGCCTGTTGCAGGAGGTGGCGCACCGCATGGAACAGTGCGTGCGCGAAAGCGATACCGTGGCGCGCATGGGCGGTGACGAGTTTGCCGTCATCGTCGGCGACGTGGCCCAGAATGAAGACGCAAGCGGGGTGGCGCAAAAGATCATCGACAGCCTGTCCGCTCCGTTGCTGCTGGACGGCGTGGATTGCCACATTGGCGCGAGCATTGGTATCAGCCTCTTTCCACATGATGGAGAGACTAGTGAAACCCTGCTCACCAAGGCCGACGGTGCCATGTACAGCGCCAAGAACAAGGGTAAAAACACCTACTGCTTCGTGCAGGGTTAGCATGCTATCGAACCTCAGGATTTAGATATCCATGTGGGTCGACATCCTCGCTTTTGCTGCCGGCGTCTGGCTGCTGCAGCAGCAAGCATCGTTGCCCGGCCTGACTTGGCTCTGGTTCCTCCTTCCTCTCCCGCTGCTGCTTTATGGCCTGCAGCACCGCACATCCCGACCCATGAAATGGTTCAGGAGCCTGTTGCGCAAATCGCTGTGGCTGGGGGTCGGATTCTTCTGGGCGTTTTTTTTCGCCCACCTGCGCCTCGCTGACTCCCTGCCAGAGAACCTGGAAGGACGCGACATCCAGGTCAGCGGCGTGATCGCCGGCCTGCCGGTCGTCAACGAGCGCGGTCTGCGTTTCGAATTCGACGTAGAGCAGGTGGTAACCCCCGGTGCGAGAGTGCCCGCACATATCCAGTTGAGCTGGTACGACGGAGGCTTCGGCAAACCGGCTGCCTACCCTGTTCCTGATCTGCATCCTGGCGAGCGTTGGAACTTGACCCTGCGGCTGAAACGCCCGCACGGTAACGTCAACCCTTATGGTTTCGATTACGAAGCCTGGCTGCTGGAGAGAAATATCCGCGCCACGGGGTATGTGCGGGAAGGGCCGGGAAACCGGCGCGAGACGGCGCGCGTCTACCGCTTCGGCTACCTGCTGGAAATGGCGCGGGATAGCGCTTCACGGCGCATGTCGAAGGTTCTGGGCGAACGTCCCTACGCCGGCGTGCTGAAGGCCCTGGCCATCGGCGAGCAAAGCGCGATCACGCCGGGCCAGTGGCAGGTTTTTCTGCGCACCGGCGTGAATCATCTCATGAGTATTTCCGGAACTCACGTCACGATGCTGTCGGGATTGTTTTTTGCGCTCACCTACTGGCTGTGGCGGCGCAGCCAGCGCCTGACCTTGCGCCTGCCGGCACGCAAGGCCGCGGTGCTTGCTGGAGTACTGGCTGCGCTGGCTTATGCCATGCTGTCAGGGTTCAGCGTGCCGACGCAACGCACCCTGTACATGCTTGGCGTGGTGGCGCTTGCGCTTTGGCTGGGGCGTGCCAGTAATGCCTTCAACGTGCTCAGCCTGGCGCTTCTGGCCGTTTTGCTGCTAGATCCGTGGGCGGTTATGTCTCCCGGTTTCTGGCTGTCCTTCGGAGCCGTTGCGGTGATTCTTTATGTCAGCGTGGGACGCATCGGACGGCTGCGCTGGCTGGAAGAGTGGGGCAGGGTGCAATGGGCGGTGACTTTGGGGTTGGTGCCCGCGTTGCTGGCCATGTTCCAGCAGGTATCTCTCATTTCTCCCGTCGCCAATGCGCTGGCCATTCCGCTCATCACCCTGGTGGTCACGCCGCTGACCCTGCTCGGCACCGTTTTCCCCATCGATTTTCTGCTGCTCGCCGCGCATGAAGTCATGTCCTGGTGCATGAGCTTGCTTGAATGGCTCTCGGCGGCGCCGGCCATGGTCTGGCAACAACATGGCCCGCAGCCCTGGACGGTCGTGGCGGCGATGTGCGGCGTGTTGTGGCTATTGCTGCCGCGCGGTTTCCCCGCGCGCTGGCTGGGGCTGGTGTGGTTTGCCCCGATGTTCTTGATCCTGCCGCCTTCGCCGCAACATGGAGAATTGAGGCTGACGGTACTGGATGTGGGACAGGGTCTGGCCGCCGTGGCACGCACGCGGCACCATGCGTTGCTCTACGACGCCGGCCCGAGCTATGGCAGCGACGCCGATGCCGGTTCGCGCATTGTCGTTCCCTATTTGCGCGGCACGGGGGTGAGCCGTCTCGATGGCATGGTGGTTTCCCACGACGACATCGATCATAGCGGTGGCGCGGCATCGGTGCTGCAAAGCGTGCCGGTGGGCTGGACGATTTCCTCGCTGCCGGAGGGAAGCCCGATGCTGGCCGGCGCGGCGAACAAGTTTCGCTGTTTCGCGGGGCAGAAATGGACATGGGACGGCGTGCGTTTCGAAATGCTGCACCCCACATCGGACAGCTACCAATACGATGGTTTCAAGGATAATGATCGCGGCTGCGTGCTGAAAATTAGCACGTCTTACGGCAGTGTGCTGCTGCCGGCGGATATCGAGCGCTTGTCCGAGCAGGACCTGCTGGAGCGCATGCCCGACGCGCTGGCTGCGGACGTCCTGGTGGTGCCGCATCACGGCAGCCGGACTTCGTCGAGCGAAGCCTTCATCCGTGCGGTGCACCCGGCCACGGCCATCTTTACCGTGGGCTACCGCAATCGCTTCGGCCATCCCAAGGAGGATGTGGTGGAACGTTATGTTGCACAGGGGATCGAAATTTGGCGTAGCGACACTAGCGGCTCTGTGGATTTGCGTTTCGGCGCCGGCGGCATTGTGCTGCAGAGCCAGCGGCAGCTGCGGCAACGATATTGGCAGGCAACGGATTAGGCTATTATTCAAAAATGGTTAGCGTAACGAACAAACATTCCATTCCCGCGACCGGCGCGGGGCTCGAGCCATGGCTGGCGGAGATGGGCAAGCGTTTCGGCGGCGAAGAATTTGCCACGATCCGCCGCGCCGCCGAATTTGCCGCCAGCCTGTATGCGGACGGGACAGCCGTGACCGGCGCGTCTTTGCTCGAACACGCCCTTGGCACAGCTTCCATTCTCGTGACCCAGAACATGGATGCGGAAAGCGTCGCCGCAGCTGTGCTGCAGGCGAGTCTGGACGCGGGGCCGGAAATGGCCGAGAAGATCGCGGCGGCTTTCGGGCCGGGTGTGCTGAACCTTGTGGACGGCGTGGCGCGCATGGGCCTGATGCGCGAAATCGGCGAGACCGCCGCCAGCGGCAAGGACAAGAAGGACAACACGGCCCAGATCGAAGCCTTGCGCAAGATGATGCTGGCGATGGTGGAGGACATCCGCGTCGTGCTGATCAAGCTGGCGGAGCGCACCCAGAGCATGCGCGAGTTGCCCAATGCCGACGAGGCTATCCGCCGCCGCATCGCGCGCGAGACGCAGGACATCTTCGCCCCCCTGGCCAACCGCCTGGGCGTGTGGCAGATCAAGTGGGAGCTGGAAGACCTTTCGTTCCGTTTTCTCGAACCCGAGCTGTACAAGAAAATCGCCAAGCTGCTGGACGAGAAACGTCTCGACCGGGAACACTACATCAACGAGGTCATGGCGAACCTGCGCTCCGAGCTCGAAAGGAACGGCGTCCATGGCGAAGTGACCGGGCGGCCCAAGCACATCTACAGCATTTACAAGAAAATGAAGCGCAAGAAAGTGGACTTCTCCGAAGTCTACGACGTGCGCGCGGTGCGGGTGCTGGTGAAGGAGCTCAAGGACTGCTATACCGCGCTGGGCGTGGTGCACGGGCTGTGGCAGCCGATCCCGAGCGAGTTCGACGATTACATTGCCCATCCCAAGGGCAACAATTACCGCTCCCTGCATACCGCCGTGATCGGCCCGGAAGACAAGGCGCTGGAAGTGCAGATCCGCACCCACGACATGCACAACCACGCCGAACTCGGGGTGGCGGCGCACTGGCGCTACAAGGAAGGGGGCAAGCAGGATGCCCGCTTCGAGGAGAAAATCGCCTGGCTGCGCCAGATCATGGAATGGAAGGAGGACGTGCAGGACGCCGGCGAACTGATGGAACAGTTCAAGACCAGCCTGTTCGTCGAAACCATTTACGTGCTGACGCCGCAAGGGCGCGTGATCGCCTTGCCGCAGGGCGCGACGCCGGTCGATTTCGCCTACTACGTGCATACCGACCTCGGCCATCGCTGCCGCGGCGCCAAGGTAGACGGCAATATCGTGCCGCTGACCTACAAGCTGCAGAACGGCCAGCGGGTGGAGATCATCTCCGTCAAGCAAGGCGGACCGAGCCGCGACTGGCTCAGTCCGGCACAGGGTTACGTGGCGAGCACGCGCACCCGCACCAAGATCCGCCAGTGGTTCAATGCCCAGCATTTCGAGGAAAACGTGGCCGAAGGCCGTGCCGCGCTGGAGAAGGAAGTGCACCGCCTCGGCGCCGCCTTCCCCAACCTGGAAAAGCTGGCGCAGAAAACCGGCTACCCCAAGCCAGACGACCTTTTCGCCGCCATCGGGCGCAATCAGACCACGGCGCGCGAAATCATGGCCGCCGTGCTGGAAGAAAATCTGCCCAAGCCGGCGGAGCAGGAATGGCAGGTGCCTGCGCGCGCGGTTGCGCCGTCGGCGTCCGGGGTATTGGTGGTGGGCGTGGGCGACCTGATGACGGTCATGGCAAAGTGCTGCAAACCGGTGCCGCCCGACCCCATCATCGGTTTCGTGACCAAGGGACGGGGGGTGTCGGTGCACCGTCAGGATTGCCCCAACATTATCCACATGCCCGAACAGAAACAGGAACGCCTGCTGCCGGTCAGCTGGGGGACGAAAACCGCCGGCGGCTACGAGGTCGACCTGGAAGTGGAAGCCAACGACCGGCAGGGCCTGCTGCGCGACATTTCCGACCTGATGATGCGCGAGAAGGTAAACGTCACCGCAGTCAACACCCAAAGCCGCGGCGACCGGGCGCGTATGGGCTTCAGCGTCCAGGTGACGGGCAGCGAGCAGCTCGAACGAATGCTCGCACAGCTGGGTGAAATCCCGGGTGTGACCCAGGCGCGGCGAAAATGAGAAGGGTACTCGGCATAGGCCGTTGAAATTTCTGCGCTTGAGCATGGTAAGCGACTGACACGTTACCCATGAACGATGGCCCCACGGGCACTTGATATATGCAATAATTCAGCCGGGATTTCAAATACATATAACAATGAAAAAATTATTGCAGCGGGTTCCCGGTTTCGCGCTTCTCGGCTTTTTTTCCGCATTTATTTTGAGTCAGAGCCAAGAGGCATCTCAGCTGCAAATTATAGGCAGCGCGTTTGGCGCCGAAAGACCTCCCATCATTATTGCCCATGTCGCTCCCACCACGGGACGTTTCGCTTTGCATGCCGAAGCCGATCGCCGTGGCGCCGAGATGGCGATCGAGGAGTTCAACGACCGTGGCGGCGTTCTGGGGCGCGAAGTCGTTCTCGTGTCACGTAACCCCAGCCTGGATAAAAACCATGCGGTCCGGGTTGCCGAAGATCTCATCACCCAGAATAAAGTGGGATTCATGCTGGGTGCCATCGACTCCGGGGTTGCCGCGAGCATGTCCGCCGTCTGCCAGAAACATGGCGTCATCTTTATCAACACCAATTCCTCGGCGCCGTCCGAGTCTGTCGAGAACGCCCACCGCACGAAGTTCGTTTTCGATGCCAGTGCGGCCAACGTCAACCGCGCCCTCCTCAAGTACGCCTTGGCGAACCGCAAGGCCAAACGGGTCCTGCTGCTGACTGAGGATGACGCATGGGGTCGTAGCAGTGCAGCCACCTCGCGGTCATACATTGCGGAATATGGCGGCACGGTCGTCGGAGAAGTCGTCGTGCCTGAAGCACTGCCCGACCCCGCTGGAGCCCTCAGGCAGATCGCCGCCATCCCCGCCGACGTGGTGGCCATCAACATCAGCGGCGACAACCAGATCAGACTCTTTGCCCAGATCGACCCGGAGACGCTCGAAAAGCAATCGTGGGTCGTGGGCGAGGTGGATTGGGAGGAGCTCTATCCGGCACCGGGCACGCCGCGGCCGCTGTATGGCATCACCTGGGCCTGGAATCTCGACACGCCCGGAACGGCGGATTTCGTGGCGCGTTACCGGAAACGCTTTGGCCACTCCAGGCTGGATTTTCCCGGTGATGTGACGCACGCCGCCTATTTCGCGACCAAAGCGTTACTTACTTCCATTGTGCTTGCGGGCACGACGGATAACCATGCGGTGATACGGCAGCTCGAAAATTTCAAGTGGACTGCAAAAGAGCGCATGCAGCATGACGCGGCTTATATCGATCCAGTCAGCCACCACCTGCAGCAAACCATCTATATCGCCACCTGGAAGCCGCGAGTCGACCACCCCGAGCGCGGCCAGGTAATCCTGGGGCACGCATCCCCCGAGCAGGTTCGGTACGAACGGGAGCGGACGACGCGACTGGAATCTTTTGCCGACACACCGCACTACGCGCCATGAAGATGTTCCGCTGGGGTCTCATTTCGCGCATTGCGCTGCTGGTCGTCTGCGTAGAGGTGGCCGCCTTCAGTCTGCTCGGATGGTTTTACATCGACCGCTTCAGCAACGCCATTGATGAACGCACCTACTCGCACCTGCGCCTGGTGGGCAGAATGATTGCCGACGACGAATTGGCGATCAGTTCCATTTCGCACCAATCGATCATGAGCGATCTGGTAGGTGCCCCCTATCTCAACGGCATGGTCATCGGCGGCAATGGGCGAGTCATCGTGGCTACAAATTCATCTTCCCTCGGCCGCCTGGCAAGCAGCGTTTCCGACTTCGATGCCCGATGGATGGCCGATTCCGCTCCCGATCAAGAATTCATTCCGGGCAAGGACACGCTTACGGCAGTTATGCACATTCGCGGCGCCCAGGGCGGTTCGCCAATGTACACCACGGTCATCACGATCAGTACGGCCGAACTCAGCGCCATGAAGCGTTCCATTGCCCTGTGGGGGCAACTTGGTTCGCTGTTGTTTATTCTGCTCAGTTCTGCCGGTATCGTTCTCATCGCCCAACGCCTTATCACCCGGCGTGTGGATATTTCCCTCAAGGCCTTGAAGGAAGTAGAAGATGGTGCTCTCGACGTCCGAATTCCCGTGTCGTCCGAGGATGAATTGGGGCAGCTTCAGCACGGTATCAACTCGATGACCGCAAAGCTTGGTGCGCTGCTGAACCAGCATCGCCGCAACGCTGAGGAAATTCGGAAGCAGAAAGATCTGCTCGCGTCCATCATCGAGCACGCGCCAATCCGCGTGTTCTGGAAGGACCGTGAATCGCGCTTTGTCGGCTGCAACGGCCAGTTTGCGCACGATGCCGGCCTGAACGAACCTGAAGAACTGGTCGGCAAGACCGATTACGACATGAACTGGAGCGAGCAGGCCGATATCTACCGCGCCGACGACCAGGCCGTGATGGAGTCGGGCACGCCGAAGCTGGATTTCGAGGAGCCGCAGACCACCCCGGATGGCCACACCATCTGGCTGAGCACTTCGAAGGTGCCGATGCGGGGCGAAGATAATCGGATCATCGGCGTCCTAGGCATCTATACCGACATCACCAGCCGCAAGCAGGCCGAACAGCAGATACATAATCTGGCCTATTTCGATCCGCTTACCAGCCTGCCCAACCGCACACTCCTGCTGGATCGACTGAGACGGGCCATGACGACCAGCAACCGCAGCGGCAATCATGGCGCGCTGCTGTTCATCGACCTGGATAATTTCAAGACGCTCAACGATACCCTTGGTCACGATATGGGTGACTTGCTGCTGAAGCAGGTCGCGCAGCGTCTGCAGGCATGTGTCCGTGCAGAAGATACAGTGGCACGAGTGGGCGGGGACGAATTTCTGGTGATGCTGATCAATCTGGGGGCGAACGAGAGAGAGGTTGCCAGCCAGGTCGAGATCGTGGGCAGGAAAATTCTAACCGCCCTCAATCAGACCTATCAGCTCAACGATGTGGTTTTCAACAGCACGTCGAGTATCGGCGCGACCCTTTTCAGGGGCAGTCAGGCCTCGGTCGACGACTTGTTGAAGCAGGCCGATCTCGCCATGTACAAATCAAAGGAAACGGGGCGCAACACACTGCATTTCTTTAATGCGGAAATGGAGAGTGTCGTGGTGGAACGCGCTGCTCTGGAAAATGACCTGCGCGTAGCGATTAAGGAAAAACAGTTCCTGCTCCACTATCAGGCCCAGGTGGTGGATTATGGGTGCCCTACGGGAGCCGAAGTCCTGTTGCGCTGGCAGCATCCCCAGCGCGGCATGGTGTCGCCGGCGGATTTCATTCCGCTGGCTGAAGAAACCGGCTTGATTTTGCCGCTTGGTCACTGGGTGCTGCACGCTGCCTGCACTCAGCTGGCTGCATGGGCCACCCGTCCGGAGATGGCTCATCTCACGGTCGCGGTGAACGTCAGCGTCCATCAGTTCCGTCAGGCCGATTTCGTGGATCAGGTACTGACGGTGATCAAGGACACCGGCGCGCCCCCCCATCGTCTGAAGCTGGAGCTGACGGAGAGCATGCTGGTGTCGAACGTGGAAGACATCATCGAGAAGATGAATGCGTTAAAGGCCAGGGGGGTGGGCTTCTCGCTCGATGATTTCGGTACGGGCTATTCCTCGCTGTCCTATCTGAGGCGTCTGCCGCTGGATCAACTGAAAATCGATCAGTCTTTCGTGCGCGACGTACTCAGCGACCCGAACGACGCCACGATTGCCAAAACCATCGTGGCACTGGCCCAGAGTCTTGGCTTGGGGGTAATCGCAGAGGGCGTGGAAACAGCCGCGCAACTGGATTTCCTGGCCACTGTAGGCTGCCATGCCTATCAGGGCTATTTCTTCAGCCGGCCGTTGCCGCTGGAAAGCTTTGAACAGTTCGTGCAAGGCATTGCTTGATACCTATCCACGATAGGCCCGTCACCACACTTGCGGTTATGGTGAGAATGCAGCGAACGCCGCTGCATTTTTGACGGGCATAAAAAAACGCCGGTCGAAACCGGCGTTTTCATGTTTGGTGGAGGTAAGCGGGATCGAACCGCTGACCTCTTGCATGCCATGCAAGCGCTGTCCCAGCTGAGCTATACCCCCGAAACGAAGCGCATTCTATCAGGATCGGGGGTGAAGTCAAGCAACAGCATCGCCGTACACCCAGCGGTTCAATAATGTGCGCGCCATGATCGCCACTTCCGAGGTCGTCAGACCGATCGGGCCGCTGCCGTTTTTCACCAGTTCATCCGCGGCGCGGCCATGGAGATAGACCGCCAGCAGCGTGGCCTTTTCGGCGCTCAGGCGCTGCCCCAGCAATGCGGCGATCATGCCGCACAAAATGTCACCCATGCCGCCGCTGCTCAATCCGGGGTTGCCGCTGGGGTTGATGTGCCAGCTTTCGTCCGGCCATGCGCATACGGTTCCCGCCCCCTTGAGTACCAGCAGGCTGTTGAGGCGGCTGGCCAGCACTTGTGCCGATCCGATGCGGTCCTGTTGGATTTCGTGGCTGCTGCAACTCAACAGGCGGCCAGCCTCGGCCGGGTGGGGGGTGAGAATGCTAACTGCTGTGCGCTTTTTGAGCAGGCTTTGCAGTTCCGCATGGCTGCCGAGCAGGTTGAGTGCATCGGCGTCGATCACCAGTTTTATCTCGCTTTGCAGCGCCCGTTCGAGGTAGCCCAGGGCCTGTGCAGATTGCCCCAGGCCGGGGCCGATGACGAGGCAATCGAGGTCCATCTCCAGCAACTGGTCCGGCATGCGCAGCATGAGTTCGGGCTGGAGGATATCCACGCAGGGCGCGTTTTCTGCCAGCAGGCCGAGATAAACCCGGCCGGCTCCCAGCAACAGGGCGGAGCGGGCGGCCATGAACGCCGCGCCGCACATGGATTCCGCACCGCCAAGTACGCCCACGCTGCCGAGCATGCCTTTGTGGCTGTTGCGCGGGCGAGGTTTGAGATAAGAGGCGACATCGCTTGCGCCGATCAGTTGGCCCATGACCGGCGGCAGCAGCTCGGGCGGCAGGTCAAGGGTGGCCAGATGAACACGGCCGCAGTAGTCGGGGCCATAGGCAGTGAACAATCCGGGCTTGAG
The DNA here is from genome assembly GCF_011764585.1 of Sulfurimicrobium lacus. Classification (GTDB taxonomy): domain Bacteria; phylum Pseudomonadota; class Gammaproteobacteria; order Burkholderiales; family Sulfuricellaceae; genus Sulfurimicrobium; species Sulfurimicrobium lacus. The sequence goes on along the minus strand of NZ_AP022853.1, from coordinate 2,496,224 downwards.
GCCGATGAATGTGAGCGTGTGGTCAGCGCGCACCGCCGCGCGGAAGGGCTGGCCGGTTTCGCTGTCGAGGCCGCTGGGGATATCGAGCGACAGGACTGAAATGCCCATTCGGTTGACCTGTTTCACCAGTTCCAGGTACATGCCGCCGAGATCCCGCTCCAGACCGATGCCGAACAGTCCATCCAGCACGATATCCCAATTCCCGTCAGCGGGAATGGCGGGCAATACTTCTCCGCCACAGTCCAGCCACGCCTGAAGCGCGGCCGCCGCATCCGGCGGCAATTTTGCCGGCTCGCCGGCCAACACCACGGTGACCTGAAACCAGCGCGCCTTGAGGTGGCGCGCCGCTACCAGTGCGTCTCCACCGTTATTTCCGGGGCCGGCCAGAACCAAAACCGCATGGCGGTTGCCTAATAATTGTACAGCCAGTTCTGCTGCCGCCTCGCCTGCTCGCTCCATGAGCGAGGGGAAGGGCGATAGTTCCGCAGCAGCCTGCTCGATCAGGCGGATATCGTGGCTGCGGTAAAGCGGCTGGCTGTTCGGGAAGTTGGCAACAAGCATGGGTGCGTCTCCTGTCTGTTGAGTCATAGTCTATAGCGGGCTCAAGTCAAGGGGAACACCTAAAAGGAGGTCGCATGGAGAACGTTACGCATGATGGCGCGGTTATCGCAACGTGCATTAGCGATGACGTGTGTGAAGTGGTGCAGTGCGAGGTTTGCATGACGGAAGTGCCGGCAAGCGCTTCTCATGGTTTTGAAGTAGTGGATTATGTGCATCATTTTTGCGGTCTTGAATGTCTCGGCCTGTGGCGGGAAAAACTGAAAGTCAAGGACGGTGGCATTCAAGAGCGCTAATGGATTCGCGCATGACCGCTTCTGACCGCGGAAAATAATATGCCTGTCCGGGGCGTGTTGACACACCCCGCCATGCCGGATGGATTCTGTTTGTGTTTATAATCCGTCCTCATGAAATTTATTTTTCTAACCATTCTGCTGCTGGGGGCCTCCCCTGCAGCGATTCCTGCAGCATGGAGCGCATCTTCCGCATTCGATCAGACCAGGGTGATGGTCGCGGGCGCGCGCCTGAGCGATGCGGAAGAGATGTTGCAGCAATGGCTCGCCGTCCATCCCGAGGATCAGGAAGCCCGTTTCCTGCTGGCCCGGGTGTTCGCCTGGCAGGGAAAGAGCAGCGAAGCGCTGCTGGAATATGAGCGTCTGCTAGGGAAGGACCCGGATAACGGCGAATATCTCGAAGGCAAGGCGCAGTTGCCGCTAAAACCGCAGCCGCAAGGTCGCCCGCTTGATATTTCCCCCTCTTTCTAACGCCGATCCGCTGGCGGCGGTAGCCTTCTGGGTGGGAGCGGCGTCTGTGCTGCTGACCGGTATGTTGCTGCTGTCGATTCTGCTGAGGCGTTTGCTGCAAGGGGTGAAACAGCAGTGGCGCAAACGTGTCCTCAATCGCTGGCGCCCGCTGTTGATGGCCAGCTTGTACGAGCATCCCGAATCGTTGCCGCAGCTTTCCCGCTTCGACTTGCCGGATTTTCTCGCGTTGTGGAATCACTTGCACGCCTCGCTCGGGAATGAGGCCAGGGGCAGTCTGAATCGGGTGGCAGGCGCGTTGCGCGTGCCGGCAGCGGCCAGCCTGATGTTGCGGCAAAGAAGCTTCGAACGGCGTTTGCTGGCGGTGAGGACAGCCGGGAATTTGCGTCTTGCCACTGCATGGGACGCGCTGTGCGCTTTACTGGAAAGCGATAGTGCGGGGATGTCGCTTGCCGCGGCCCAGGCTTTGGTCCGGATCGACGCGCCGCGTGCCGGCCAGCTATTAATCCCCCATCTGATCGGACGTGACGATTGGCCCGCGCAACGCGTAACGGAAATTTTGCGCGAGGCAGAAGCCGAACAGGTCACGGAACTGCTGGTTAAGGCCGTCACGGGCGCATCGCCGGAAAGGACGCCGCGGTTGATCCGCTACCTGATGGAGTTCGCCCCCGCCGAAGCGGCGCCGATCATTGCACGGCAACTCGCCAGCCCGGTCGATGACGGTCTGCTCAAGGTTTCTCTTCAAGCATTAAACGATGGCAACGAACTGGAATCGGTACGCCTGCTCTGCCGTCATGCGAACTGGCACGTGCGCGTGCATGCGGTCACCGCGCTTGGCCGGCTCGGTACGCACGACGACAACACCCTTCTGACGGGCATGCTGGGCGACAGCCAGTGGTGGGTGCGTTATCGCGCGGCGCGTGCGCTGTCGCTGCTGCCGGGAATGACCGTCGGGGAACTGCTGCGCATCAAGGACATGCAGACCGACCGTTATGCGCGGGACATGCTGCATCAGGTGATGGCGGAACTGGATTTGCAGGCGGGGTTGAAGCATGTCTGAACTGCTGCTCCGACTTGAACCTACACTCGGGCACGCGGCAGGCCCAGTTCCAGCGGACCTGGCGGAAGGTTTCGCCACGGACGGCGCGCCCCTGGTGCTGCAGCACGACCCAATACTGGCTTCACTGCCACCGCCGCCTCCGGCACCGGCCCCCGATTTCGACTGGGGGCAGGCGCTGGCGTCGCTGCAAAGTGCGCTATCGGATGCCGTGCCGCTGCTGCAATGGTTTTTTCTGCTCTATTTCATCGCTTACAACGGCAGCTACATCCTGTTCAACCTGATGTCGCTGTTCAGCCTGCTGCGCTATCGGCGCGAGCAGGAGGCGACCATGCCAAGCGACGGCGAGACGCGCGACGAGTTTCCCGTCAGCCTCATCGTGCCGGTCTTCAACCAGGCCAGCGCCGCAGTCGCAGCCGTGCGCGCCATGCAGCACCTCGATTATTCCGTGTTTGAAATCATTATCGTAAACGACGGATCGGACGACGAGACGCTGGATGTGCTGCTCCGCGAGTTTTCCTTGGCACCTTTCCCTGAAGCCTACCGCGACCGCCTGCAGACCAGACACGTCAAATCCGTTTACGCCTCGACTGAATACCCGAATATGCGCCTGGTGGACAAGGAAAAGACCGGCAGGGCGGACGCCCTCAACGCCGCGATCAACTGTGCCCGCTATCCGCTCTACTGCAGCGTGGATGTCGGGCATGTCCTGCAGCGAGACAGCCTGCGCAGGATGGCGCGGCCGTTTGCTGATGATCCGCTTGCCGTGGCTGCATGCAGTGCCATGGGGGCAGCCAATGGCGCGGTGACTAAGGACGGTTTCATCGACAGGATCGGGCTGCCGCGCAACATGCTCGCCCTGTTCCAGGTCGTCGAGCAGCTGCGCGCCTTCCTGCCCGGCCGGGCGTGGTGGTCGGATATCAACGCCATGCTCGTGCTCCCCGGCGCTTTCGCCGTATTCCGCAAGGAGACCGTGGTCGCCGCCGGCGCCTATCGCACCGATGTCGCGGACGCCGAGATGGAACTGCTGGTGCGCCTGCATCGCCTGTCGCGAAAGGCGAAAGCGCCTTATCGCATCACCTTGGTGCCCGACACAGTGTGCTGGGCGCCCGTGCCGGAAAAGATGCACACGCAAAAAATCCGGCAAATCCTGCGCCAGCGCGCCCTGCATGAGAGTCTGAAACTGAATCTCCGTCTGCTGTTCAGCCGCACAGGTGGCGCGGCGGGCGCGCTGGCGTTTCCCTTCTTGCTGCTGTTCGAGTGGCTGGGGCCCTTGATCGAGCTGCTGGGCTATGTCGCGATGACCGCGCTGTGGCTCTTCGGCGCGATCTCGCTGGAGTCGTTCTGGACCTTCATGCTGCTCGCCATCGGGCTGGGCATGCTGCTTTCCGTGAGTGGTGTGATGCTGGACGAAATGTCGTCGCGTACTTATCCGAGGCTCGGTAGCGTTCTCAAGTTGTTCGCCGCCGCGCTGCTGGAGAATTTCGGCTATCGCCAGTTGACCGCATTCTGGCGCGTGGCCGGTTTGCTGCGATCGAGGTCAGGTAGCGCAATCTGAATCTGGATTCCGATCTTTCCGGAAGTGATTCCTCTCAATATGTGCCTGATGCGGTTCCGCTAAGTTATCTCCGTCTTGTTGCCGGTCAAACAAACGTAAAACATCATCTCGAACATTCGTTCGATGCTATATGCATGAATAGTGGATTCCCTGATAGGAAACGCTAATCCTCCTTGATACATTGCCAAGCAATAACGGGATAAAGCGGTCCTGATGTCATGCAAATGAATATCGCGACAGAGACGGAAGCGCGCATGCCGCGTCTGGCAACGGCAAAGATTGGGCGAATGGCATTGCCATGAATGGTTCAAAGCGGGAAAGGGCACCGTGAAAATCACAAATGCGAAAAATAGGCTGATGCATTCGATGGAGTTGACTAAGTGGGCTGACGTGGACATGTGGCGCAAATCTTCTTGGTTTATGCGTGCAACGTAGGCTGAAACCCATAACGGGCATTAAAAATATGTCAATGGAGTCTGACTGAATTGATTGGAAAGGATTGTTCGATGATTAGAGAAAACCGTGGTCTGCCCTCTGTTGTTCTGCTGATATGCCAAGGCGGCGCCGACATACTATACGGTGGCGCAGGCAACGACGAACTCTGGGGCGACACCACCACCTACAGTGCCCCCCGACGCCCTCGACCTCGCGATCAGCGTCGCCAAGGAAGCTGACAAGGCACCATCACTCTCCGCCATGAACAAGGCATCCTGGAAGGAAGCCGCATGAATGCCCGGCACAGGCTGACACGCGCCGTTGCACTCTCGCTGTTGCTTGCGGTCTTCCCGCTAAGCGCCTGCCACTCCATCCCGACGCAGCAGCAACGGGACGGGCGGGAACTCGCCTTTGCCAGGGCCAAGGCAGGTGAAGCGCTGTTCGAGGAAAAGTGCCGCACGGTTGTCGGAGAAAAGATCTACCGCACGGTGCCAGACGTGGACGGCGTGCTGCTGATGAAGCTGAGGCCGCAGGCGAGCGAGAACGAATGGGCCGACCCGATGTGGCCGGGGGCGGCGTTTGCGTTGGAATCCACCGGTGACGAGTACATCAACACGTTTCTTGGCTATGAGCATTCCAGTTCTGCGGTGGGCAAGCATGTCACGAAGGAATATCGGGGTTACATAGGTACCGGTTTCCAGCCCGATAATCCTGACAATCTCCCCGGCTATCGCTACGTGGATGTAATCGACCCCAAGGATGGGTTGCGCTATCGCTACACCGGTTCGCAAAAGGCCGTGAGGAAGAAAGACACGGGCGCGCCTGATGTTCAACGCGAGATGAGGAATAACCCCAACTACGACCTGAACGTCTATTCCTGGGTTCTCGACGAAACCCTTACTCAATCTCCCGCCCCGCGCTACGCGGTGACTTTCGAGGACCACGTCATCCCCGAGGAAAGGGAAGTGGGCGTCGCCAGCAGCACGGTGAAGGTGATTGATACCCGGACCGGCGAAGTGCTGGGCGAGATGCTGCGCTATGCCTGGACGCACAGAGGAGCGGGGCCGAAAGGACGCGCTGCCTGGTTGTCTGCCTACAAGTGTCCTGGCCACGCCGTTGGTGCTGATGCAGCCACCAGGAAATTCGTTGATCAAATTTTGATACCCAAGAAGGAGAAATAGACATGACTACCCCGTCTATCGCCGAATACCTGAAATACGCTGAACTTCAAATGGCTGCAGAGGCTCTTTATGGTTTTGATGCCACAAAACCTAACGCCAACCTCACGCCGGGAGATAAGTTCAATCAAACTCTCACACCAGCCATCCTCACCACCGGCAACCGCCACGCGAGCAAATTCACCGCTGCTGAAGCCGCCGACTTTGCCAGCAAATGGGTAGTCGTCGAACACGAATCCAACACCACCACCGGCTTCAGCGGAACGCTGTTCAAGAACAAAGACACCAATGAACTCGTTCTCAGCATCCGCTCGACGGAATTCATCGACGACGCGGCGCGAGACAACGAAGCGACGAACAAGCTGGAGATCGCCGGGACAGGCTGGGCGTTCGGGCAGCTCGACGACATGAAGCGGTGGTACGACACACTCAAGAGCTCAGGCAAGATCAGCGGCCCGCTGACGGTGACGGGCTACAGTCTTGGCGGGCATCTGACCACTGCGCTGGATATGATGTACAACAGCGACATCAGCCGTGTGATCAACTTCAACGGCGCGGGTGTCGGAATTATTGGCGATGGCAGCCTGTCGACGACGGTGCAAAGCCTGCCCAGCATGCTCGACCGCTTCCATGGCCTGAGAGACGATGCGCGGAGCGTGCTGCAAAGCGCCGCCGGTCGCAGCGCCTACGACGCCGTCAAGGCCGCGCTAACCACGAAGGGCGGGGTTCCCGACAGCTCGCTCTACAGTTTTGTGGAAGGCATGAAACCGGTCAGTCCGGCGGATACCATGAACGCCGACACTCAGGCCGACTACACCCTGTTGCACGACGCCCTCGACCGCGCGATCAGCGTCGCCAAGGAAGGCGACAGGGCGCCATCGCTCTCCGCTGGCCTGACGGAAGAAGGGGCCCCCGCCAACCCCGCGAGAATTCCCCACCAGGACATCGCCGCCGAACAGCTCGACTATCAGATGGCCGCGCTCGCCACCTCGGCGGAATACCACACCAAGCCGCTGAGCCTGCTCAGGAGCAACTAAAGGGGTCAGCTTCGATATCTTTTTGAGGAACAGCCATGCCTCGTCGCCCACGCATTAAATTAGCCGGAATGCCGCAGCATATTGTCCAGCGCGGAATCAATCGAGAGCCCTGCTTTTTCGCCGAGGAGGACTACCACAGTTATCTCCACTGGCTGGAAAGAGCGGCTGTCGATTGGCACTGTGTTGTCCACGCCTATGTCCTCATGACCAACCACGTCCACCTGCTGGTTTCACCAGAAACCGAGACAGGCACAGCCAAACTCATGCAAGCCATCGGGCGGCGCTACGTGCAATACATCAACCGCAGCTACCGCCGCACCGGAAGCCTATGGGAAGGGCGCTACAAATCCAGCGTGATCCAGGCCGAAACCTATCTGCTCACCTGCATGCGCTACATCGAACTTAATCCCGTCCGCGCCGGGATGGTTCAAGACCCCGGCCAATATCGCTGGAGCAGCTACCGACATAACGGGCTCGGACAGGCACAGGGGCAGCCGCTGGGTCATGGCCGTTTCAGCGACAAAATCTGTGCGGAAGCGGGGATCCGGCGTACCCAGAAGCGGCCAGGAAGACCTGCAGGTAAAACGGATCAATCCAGAGATACAGAAACACAACCTGATTTCGGATTTTGAACAGGAGAGAATGAATATGGTGTTCAAGAGAAAAAATAAAGCGAAGCTGACCCCTTTAGTTTTGCTTTAGTTTTGCTAGCGACAAGATATGTGCGGCAGCGGGGGTCAGGCGGATGCAGAAGCGGCCAGGAAGACCTGCAGGTAAAACGGATCAATCCAGAGATACGGAAACACAAACCGATTTCGGATTCTGAACAGGAGAGAATGAATATGGTGTTCAAGAGAAAAAATAAAGCGAAGCTGGCCCCTTTAGTTCGGGTGCCCGCCTGGCGTAAGTTGCTGATGGCAGTCGCGCTCCTGGCGGCCGGCTGCTCGGCGGGAACGGGAAGTGGCGGCTACCGTGAGGCAGGCCAGATTGTATCCATGCCGCCCAAGCCGGATAAGGTAGATCCCAGGGCGCTGGCCGCCACATGCTCTTACACCGGGCTATATGGCGTAGCGCTGGAGAGTTGCGTGCGCCTCCTAGCGGCCAAGCTGCCGCCGTTCGATCCAACGAAACCCGATCACTTCGGAGAACTCTACAGCCCGCAAAAATACTACGAGTGCAAGCTTAAAAATCCATCCAATTTGGGCTGCGAAGAATTCGCGCTGCGACGCCCCGAAAACCCAGAATACTGGCCTTACCCCGGGGTTCCCAAGCCCAAGTGGCCGGAAGCGCCGAAGAAAAGCGTCTACCGCGCGGGAATGGATGGTAAGGAATACTTCGATGCGCTGTGCAAGGCCGAGGCGGGGGAATTCATCTACCGGACGGTGGAAAACGTGGAGGGGATCCATGTAATTCGGCCGCGTGCAAGGCAGGAAGGCGACAAGGGCATGGATGACCGGTACGTGATCGAGGATCCATATGCGAACGCATATAGCGACATTGCGACTGAGCCGGAGTTCTATTTCGTCGGCCCCAAGCGAGATATCCCGATCTGGAGCAATTCGGCAAAGATAGACATCGCCAAGATCGGGCGGTACCGATATATCGAAAGCGCGGCGATTGCTTCGCCGCCACTGACCGTGCAGCAAAGTTTTTACGACTGGTCTTATGCGACACCCATGCCGGAAGGCTCCATCGTTGCACGTTACTACGGATATGACACGAAGGAGCGAGAGACCATGAAGAAGGAATACGCGGACAAAGCGATGTCGCGATACGGCTACACCTGGCGCGGAATCTCCCGTCCGCATGACCGGGAGCTGGGGGTCGCGGGCAGCGAGCTTGCCGCAGTGGACTTGACGACGGGGGAAATCCTCGGGATTCGTCGGGGATTCAGGTTTTCTGCCACCCGGGACAACCGCCGCGTCAACTGGCTACGCGGTTCCGTATGTCCGAACCATGCCCCAATTGATCCCGGTCCCATCAATGGGGGCTTCATCCTCAAAGTCCTGAAGCCCTCTCAAACCATTTTCGAACAGAAGGAAATGAACAAATGAATATGATCAAAGCGTTGTATCAGCAAGTCTTGCAACAGATGGCATCGGAAAGTTATTTAGAGAGGGCGAGGCCCGTTGGAACCCTGGTTCAGTTAGGCAACAACTATGAAGACCTCGACCCCGAGATGACCGGCCTAATCCGCATGACGGCGGTGCAGGCCGACTACTTCACCAAGAACTATGAAGTTGTCAGCCAATACACCAACGACGCCTCCGGCTTCTCTGCCACGCTGACACGTCGCAAGACCGACGACCCCGACACGGGCGCGAAGGCGGGCGACTACACGCTCGCCTTTCGCAGCACCGAATTCAAGTCGCAGGCCAAGGGCGGCGACTGGGATAGGGACGGGTCGGGTAGCGCGGACGGCGAAATACTGACCTACGGCTACGCCTTCGGCCAGATAGGCCGGATGGAAGAATATTTCGAACACCTTAAGCTCGGCCAAAGCTGGAACGGAAGTGGCTGGGTAGCCGACCCCAAGCTCGACGACATCAAGGCGCAGTTGGCCGGCGGCATTCCCGTGCTTAACCTCGTCGGTTACAGCCTATCCGGCAACCTCGGCACTGTCTTTACCGAACTGCACCCTGAGAGCGTCAAGGCAGCAACGCTTTTTAACGCCGCAGGGATAGGCAGCCAGGAAGAGGCTCTTTCCGACATGATCGCCTACTACCGTGCCGTGCTTGCTAATCCCAATGTCTCCGAATACCACCCAGGAGTTATCAGCCCCGACTACTTCACCATGCAAGATGCAATCGCCGCCGGCGCTCCTGACATGAACGGTGCCAACGGCAACTCCCTCTACACGACGGACCGGCACAAGTGGGCTCTCAGATCCGTAGTCGAAAAATTTCACCCCACATTCGCCCCGTTGTCCGATGCCAACCGTACCGGTCTATCCGGCATAGCTGACAGCAAGATCACCCAGTATTACGGCCACGGTACCCACGGCGACACCGAATATGTTGCCAATTCAGGCATCCACAAACGCGCCACCTCGATCTTCATCGAAGACCAGCCGGACGTTAGCGGTTTCGGGGGGCTGAGTGCCCTGCAATGGCTGGAAACCATATTCCGGACGGCGGAAGGTGATTTCGGTACCACGCACAGCATTACCCTTATTGCCGATTCGCTTGCGGTGATGAGCGCATTCGCCACACTCGATTCCAGAGCCGACCTTGCGAACCTCGGAAACGTACTTGCAGCATCATCTAACCAACGGGCGTCCGGCATGGTTGGAACCGACGGTCTACCTGAAAAGGACTCATTGGAGAATGCACTCGATGCGTTGCGTAAATTGTTCCTCAACGTCAACGACAAAACCAACCCTAGTGGGAAACCCAACGGCTTCGGCGATATTGATGCCCGCAACATCTTCTACAACAACCTCGACACCCTCGAAAAGAGCCCGCTTTTCCAACAAAGTGCCGGGCTGCTCACCATCACCACCCTCGCAAGCAAAACTGCCTCCGACCTCGCAGCACAAGCCCAAACGAGCTTGGCCTACCGCTACGCCCTCGCAAACCTCAACCCCTTCGTCCTCACCGGCGACGACGGCCTCTATGCCCAGCACAACGCCCACGGCGAACTCGACCTGTACGACCCTGCCACTGGGAGCGGCACCCTCACCGACCTCTACCTCCAGGACCGAGCCGCCTTCCTGACCTGGGCCAACCAAGCCAACATCCAGGACAAAACCAAGCTCACCGGCCCCAACGGCCCGGACAACTGGCAATTCACCGACGTCCCCAGGAACTACACCCTCGACGTTGTCGGCTGGGTACTGGGGCAAGAAAGCCAGAACCCCTACCGCAAAGTCATCTTCGACGGCGCCAGCGCCGGCTGGGTCGAAGGCGGCACCGAAGGCGACCACCTCTACGGCGGCGGAGGAGACGACATCATCAAAGGCAATGGCGGCAACGACTACCTCGAAGGGGGGCAGGGTTTTGACGAACTGCAAGGCGGCGCGGGCAACGACATCCTGCTCGGCGGCGCCGACGCCGACTTTCTCACCGGCGGCACCGGCAACGACCGCCTCGAAGGCGGCGCAGGCGCCGACACCTACATATTCAACAGCAGCGACGGCCAAGGCAACGACATCCTCCTCGACGCCGACGGCCTCGGCAAGATCCAGCTCGACGGCCAGACGCTCACCGGCGGTGACAGCAAAGCCCCGAATGTTTGGCAAAAGGACGGTGTCACCTACACCTACATCCCCGGCACAACGGCAGACAACGGCACCCTCGTCATCACCAGCAGCGCCGGCAACCTCACCCTCCAGAACTACACCAAAGGCCAACTCGGCCTCACCCTGCCGGAAGCGGCGCCATCCCATCCTACCGCCGTCACGCTCACCATTGTCGGCGACCTCAAGCCCGCGGACACCGATGCTGGCACCGGCGGCATCCAGTCGGGCCAGGACGCACTGGGCAACGTTGTTGTTGCCGCCGATGCCGCAGCCAACCGCGAAGACACCCTCTACGACAGCGGTGGCAGCGACAGCCTCCAAGGCAAAGGCGGCAATGACCTCCTCATCGCCTTCCGTGGCGGTGCCGACACGCTGGAAGGCGGAGACGGCAACGACTTCGCCTCCGGCGGCACCGGCAACGACTGGATCGACGGCGGGATCGGCGACGACGCTCTTGCCGGCGGCACCGGCGAGGACATCATCCAGGGCGGGGCCGGCAACGACATCATGTTCGGTGCGCAGGTCGGCTACGTCCGGACGGACCCCGTCACCGGGCCGGTCGACGAGGTTCGTGCGCAGGGCACGGGCTGGCAGGTATACCGGCAAAACGGCTGGATGATCTACGCCGGCCTGGGGTACAGCGCCGACCCGGCCGACGGCAACGACATTCTCGACGGCGGCGCGGAGCACGACATTATCTGGGGTGGCTGGGGCAACGACGTCATTGACGGCGGCGAAGGCAACGATTCCCTCTATGCCGGGGCCGGCAACGACGTGGTCCGCGGCCAGGACGGCGTGGACGTGCTCTACGGCGACATGGACGACCTTGAGTCGTCCCATACCCCTGACGCCGAGAACGGCAACGACATCCTCGATGGCGGCGCGGGCGACGACTGGCTGTTCGGCGAAGGCGGAACCGACCAGCTCTTCGGCGGAGACGGCAACGACCACCTCGAAGGCGACAGTGACCAGGTCGCCGCTGCCTGGCACGGCGACGACTACCTCGACGGCGCTGCGGGCAACGACTTATTGAATGGCGGTATGGGTAACGACGTTCTCCTGGGCGGAACAGGCGACGACCAGCTGGTTGGCGATTCGCTGGTGACGCCGAATGCCGGCTTCGGCAACGACACGCTCGACGGCGAGGACGGCAACGACATCTTGTTCGGACAGGGCGGCGACGACCAGCTCTTCGGCGGGGCCGGCAACGACCAGCTGGTCGGCGATGGCGCCGGACTCGACCCCCGATATGACGGTGCAGACACGCTGGACGGCGGCGACGGGGACGACAACCTGTGGGGCAACGGCGGCAACGACACCCTGCTGGGCGGTTCAGGCACCGACTACCTCGATGGCGGAGAAGGCGACGACACCCTGGATGGCGGGGCGGGCATTGACAACTTTGCCGGCGGCGCCGGCGATGACACCTATCTCAATCTTCAAAGCGGCGAAACGGTCTACGACCTGGAAGGCAACAACACTCTCCTGTTTAGCCAAGCGCTGGACCCCAACCAGGACAGCCTGAGTCTTAACCTGGACGGGACAGGCCTCATCGCCAGTCTGGGGAGCGAACTCAATCTCAGCATCAACAACGCCTTCTTTGGCACCAACGCCACCCTGCGATTTGGCGATGGCCAGACCGTCGATCTCGAAACCTGGGCGGGCACGAGCCTGGTCACCCCTGTGGCGCTGCAACTGGGCAATGAAGGCGGGCGGGTGTATGGCGGGGCGGGGGCGGATCGGCTGTATGGCGGCGCAGGCAACGACACCCTGACCGGGCACAAAGGCAATGACACCTTGCAAGGCGGGGCGGGTTCGGACGTTTATCTATTTGCAGCGGGCGATGGAAATGACACGATCATCGAGACCAGCGGAAATGCCGACGTATTGCGGTTCACGGAAGGCATTGCGCCAGGCGAGATGAAAGTGACCCGGGTCGGCGTTGAAGACAGCCTGCTGCTGGAACGGCTGAATGCGAATGGTTATCTGACCGGAGACAGTGTTTACCTGAAAAGTTATTTCCAGTCGGCGGATGACAGCGCGCGGGTAGACCGTATCGAATTTGCCGACGGCACAGTCTGGACGTATGCGGATATCCAGACGCGGTTGCTCGTCGTTACGGAGAAGGGCGACTATCTGAATGGCTATGCCGGGGCAGACGTGATCGACGGCCTGGGTGGAAACGATTCGATCGGTGGCATGGCTGGTGACGATGTCTTGCAGGGTGGGGATGGGGATGATGACGTGCATGGCGGCTTAGGCAACGACATCCTATCGGGCGGGGCGGGCAATGACCGGCTGTTGGGTTACGAGGTTGATTCATGGGCTGCAATTAACGATCAGGGAAGCGATGTGCTTTACGGCGGCACGGGGAATGATCGTATGTTTGGCGGACAGGGAAATGACATTTATCTGTTTGGCCGCGGGGATGGTTTTGACTCTCTTGGAGAAACTTCGAATGCCAGTGGTCCCAGCACGGATGTCCTGCGGCTGGGTGCTGGTGTGCTGCCCGAGGATGTCACTTTGTATCGCTTGAATGCAGATGGTATGGGTGGCGAAGATTTGATGGTGGTGATCGATGGTTCCAACACGCAAATCGTGTTGACCGAGTATTTTCGTGCCGGGGAAGATTCGATAGAGCGCATTGAGTTTGACGGCGGGGCTGGGGCGGTATGGACTGCGGCGGATATCAGCGCGCGCGTTCAAGTTGGTACGCAGAACAGCATGGCAGGTACCTCGGCGGATGACACGTTTATCGTCGATCACGAGCTAGACACGATTAGCGAATCTGCCGATGCAGGGATTGATACGGTTCTTGCTTCGAGAACATTCGCCCTGCCCAATGACGTCGAAAATCTTACGCTTACAGGAGTGCTCAATATCAATGCCACGGGCAACGCACTCGATAACGTGATCAGCGGCAACACGGGCGACAACGTTCTTGCCGGTGGCGCGGGGAAAGATACGCTGTCGGGCGGCATGGGGAACGACACCTATTACGTCGACCGGAATGATTCCGACATCGTGGTCGAGGCGGCCAACGGCGGTATCGATACGATCGTGACCAGCTTTGGCTATATCTTGCCGGATAACGTCGAGAACCTGTCCTGTAGCGGAAATTATTATCACACCCCCAGTTACTGGTTTGGCAACGACCTGGACAACGTGATCACCGGCGGGGGCAACACGCACGACGATATCTTCATCGGCGGCAAGGGGGCCGATACCATGATTTCGTCCAGCGGCACCTTCTACGTGGACAACCCCGGCGACAAGGTGGTGTCAGGATCCGCGTACATCATGAGCGAGATCGACTGGACGCTGTCCGAAGGGCAGAATTATCTTCATTTGCTGAACGGTGTCGGGCTTCCGTCGGCTAGCTGGGCCAGGGTCGGTACCGGCAGTTCTTGGGGCGACACGCTGATCGGGAACGACGGCGACAATACCCTTTATGGCCTGAACGGCAACGACACCCTGGACGGTGGCGCGGGCAACGATCTACTTGTTGGTGGCGCGGGCAGCGATACCTACCTGTTCGGCAAGGGCGCCGGCCAGGATGTTATCGACAACAGCGATACCTCGTTGGGCAAGGCCGATGTCGTGCAACTCGGCGCCGGCATCGCTCCATCCGGTATCAAGCTCAGCAGTTCGGGCTCCAACCTGGTGCTGACGATCCGCGGCACCAGCGATACGCTGACTATCCTGAATTACCTGGACAACGTCGGAACGCCCGGCTCCCCGGTCGAGCAGATCAAGTTCGCCGACGGCGGTGTCTGGGATGTGGCGGCGGTGATGGCCAAACTGGCGGAGCCCAATCATGCCCCGGTACTCTCGATTTCATTGCCGGACCAGAGCGTGGCGCAAGGCGTGGCTTTTAGCTACACGGTTCCGCCAGACTTATTAACCGATGCCGAGGACGATACGCTCACTTACAGCGCCATGCTCGCCGACGGTAGTGCTTTGCCGTCCTGGCTCGTGTTCAATCAGGATACCCTTGAGTTCAGCGGCGCCCCGACAGATACAGGCACCGTCAGTGTCCTCGTGATGGCCACGGATACAGGCAACCTGAGTTCCTCGGACGTATTCGACATCGTGGTGAATACCGGAACGTCCTCGGCCGATGCGCTCAACGGCGGAGCAGGGGACGACATCCTCAACGGCTTGGGCGGGAACGATACGCTCACTGGACAGGCAGGGAACGACAGGCTGGACGGCGGTTCGGGCGCGGATATGATGTACGGCGAAACCGGCAACGACGTTTATGTGGTGGACGACAGCGGCGACACGATTATGGAAAGTCTCGATGCAGGCGTGGATTCCGTGGAGAGTTCCATTACCTGGACACTGGGCGACAACCTGGAGTACCTGACACTCACCGGCAACAGCGCGATAAACGGCACTGGCAACGTGCTGGACAACGCGCTCATCGGCAACAGCGCGGCCAACACGCTGACAGGCGGCGCCGGTTACGACTGGCTCGACGGTGGTTTGGGCGCAGACACGATGAAAGGCGGAACCGATGGCGACTCTTATATGGTGGACAACACGGGCGACAAGGTCATCGAGAACGCCGGCGAGGGCTGGGATACCGTGAACAGTTCGGTTACCTACACCCTTAGCGCCAATGTCGAAGTTCTGACTCTGTTCGGTTCCGCCGAGATCAACGCTACAGGAAACGGTCTGGGAAACGAACTCTATGGAAACAATGCCGCGAACATCCTGGATGGGGGCGTTGGGGCCGACTACATGGAAGGCAGTGGTGGAAACGACACTTTCATCGTGGACAATAGCCAGGATGTTGTGGATGAAGTTGAGAACGATGGCGTGGATTTGGTCAAGGCGTCGGTTAGCTTCGTCCTCGGGGATAACGTCGAAAATCTGACCTTGACGGGCACCACCGCCATCAACGGCACCGGCAATGCGCTCGACAACGTGCTCACCGGCAACGGCGCAATCAACACGCTGACCGGCGGTGCGGGCAATGATCGTCTCGACGGCAAGGCGGGCGCAGACAAGATGTTGGGCGGCACAGGCAACGACACCTACGTCGTCGATATCGCCACCGATGCCATCACCGAGAATGCCAGCGAAGGCTTCGACACCGTCGAGTCCAGCGTCACGCTGACGTTGGCCAACAACGTCGAGAACCTCCTGTTGACTGGCACTTCCGCCATCAACGGCACAGGCAACGCGCTCGACAACATTCTCACCGGAAACAGTGCCGTGAACACGCTGACGGGCGGTGCGGGCAATGACCGTCTCGATGGCAAGGGCGGCGCCGACAAGATGCTGGGCGGAACGGGTGACGACACCTATGTCGTCGATATCGCCACCGATGTCATCACCGAGAATGCCGGCGCAGGCACCGACACCGTCGAGACCGGCATCACCTACACACTCGGCACCAACGTTGAAAATCTCCTTCTGACCGGCACCTCTGCCGTCAACGGCACCGGCAACACCCTCAACAACGTGCTCAAGGGCAACAGCGCGGTCAACAGCCTGAGCGGTGCCGCAGGTAACGACACCCTTGAGGGCATGGGCGGGGCCGATACCTTGACCGGCGGCACTGGCAACGACACCTACATCATGGGGCGCGGTTACGGGCTGGATACCGTAGTCGAGAACGACGCCACGGCAGGCAACACTGACATCGCGCAGTTCCTGTCCGGTATCGCCGCCGACCAGATCTGGTTCCAGCACGTCAGCAACAATCTGGAGGTGAGCGTCATCGGCACTGGCGACAAGCTGGTGATCAAGGACTGGTATCTCGGTACTGCCAAACATGTCGAGCAGTTCAAGACCACGGACGGTGCCAGGATGCTCATCGACAGCAACGTACAAAACCTGGTCAACGCCATGGCTTCCTTCGCGCCGCCGGCTGCCGGGCAGACGACCTTGCCTGCAAACTACCAGACCAGTCTAGCGCCAGTAATTTCGGCGAATTGGCAGTGATCAACTCTATGTCCCAAGCGCCCTCCACAGCGAGGGGGGAGGGGGGCGCGTCCGATTCTGGCCTGACGTGCCTGGTGATGATGGCGCGCCTGCACGGCGTGGCCGCCGACCCCGATCAATTGGTGCACGAATACCATACTGGCGGGCGGCCTTTCAGCCAGACCGAAATCCTGCTGGCCGCGAAGAAGCTGGGTTTGCAGGTCAAGCTGGTCAAGACCCCACTCGAGCGGCTGGATAAAACCCCGTTGCCCGCGATAGTGGCGGGTATAGATGGGCATTTTTTCATCCTCGCCAAAGTGGATAATGAAAAAGCGCTCATTCACGACCCTCTGGCAGGCCGCCCCGAGGCGCTGGCTTTGGCAGAGCTGGCGGCGCGCTGGAACGGTGAGCTGATCCTTTTTACCTCCCGCGCTTCGCTCGCAGGCGAGATGAGCAAGTTCGATTTCACCTGGTTCATCCCGGCAGTCGTCAAATACCGCAAGCTCTTGCTGGAAGTGCTGCTGGTTTCGCTTGTGATCCAGCTGTTCGCGCTGGTCACGCCCTTGTTTTTCCAGGTCGTGATGGATAAGGTTCTGGTGCATCGCGGCTTCACAACGCTGGATGTTATTGCGGTAGGCCTTTTCGTTGTGGTCGTGTTTGAAGTGACGCTTACGGCCTTGCGCAGTTACGTCTTCGCCCACACCACGAGCCGTATCGACGTGGAACTGGGCGCGCGGCTGTTCCGCCATCTGCTCAACCTGCCGATGGCCTATTTTGAAGCGCGGCGAGTGGGTGATTCCATCGCGCGCGTGCGGGAGCTGGAAAACATCCGGGCTTTTCTCACCGGCAATGTCCTGACGGTGGTGCTTGATCTCCTATTCTCCATCGTTTTTCTGGGCGTGATGCTGTATTACAGTGCCTGGCTGACCCTGATCGTGGTGGTGTCGCTGCCGTGCTATGGCATTCTTTCCGCGCTCTACACCCCTGCGCTGCGCGGACGTCTGCATGAGAAATTCAACCGTGGGGCGGAGAATCAGGCGTTTCTGGTTGAAGCGGTATCGGGCATCGGCACCGTCAAGGCGATGGCCGTGGAGCCGCAAGTCACCAGCCATTGGGACAAGCAACTCGCGGCTTATGTCTCGGCCAGCTTTCGCACCGCTACCATCGGCCTTTTCGCCAACAGCGGCGTCACGCTGATCAGCAAACTGGTGACTGTGGCGACAATGTGGCTGGGGGCGCGGCTGGTAATCGACGGACAAATGACGGTCGGCCAGTTGATCGCCTTCAACATGCTGGCCGGACAAGTGGCGCAGCCGGTGATGCGGCTGGCGCAACTGTGGACGGATTTCCAGCAGGTCGGGATTTCGATGCAACGGCTGGGCGACATTATCAATACCCACGCCGAAGCCGCAGGCAACAAAAGCACGCTGCCACCGATTCAGGGCAGGATCGAATTCGATCAGGTTGTGTTCCGCTATCGCCCGGATGGATCGGAAGTGCTGCGCGGCATCAGCCTCACCATCGAACCGGGCGAAGTCATCGGTATCGTCGGCCGCTCCGGTTCAGGCAAAAGCACACTTGCCAAGCTGGTGCAGCGCCTGTACGTGCCCGAGCGAGGGCGGCTCATGATCGACGGCATGGACCTGGCGTTGGCAGATGTGTCCTCTCTGCGCCGCCAGATCGGCGTAGTGTTGCAGGAGAACGTGCTGTTCAACCGCAGCATCCGCGAGAACATCGCGCTGGTCGATCCGGGTGCGCCCCTTGAAACTGTGATCGCGGCGGCGAAGCTGGCGGGCGCGCACGAGTTCATTCTGGAACTGCCGGAAGCCTACGACACCATGGTCGGCGAACACGGCGCGACCTTGTCCGGCGGGCAACGCCAGCGCATTGCCATCGCACGCGCGCTGATGGCCAATCCGCGTATTCTCATCCTGGACGAAGCCACTAGTGCGCTGGATTACGAGTCGGAACGCATCATCCAGAACAATATGAAATCCATCTGTCACGGGCGTAGCGTCATCATCATCGCGCACCGCTTGTCCGCCGTGCGCGACGCGAACCGGATCATTGTCATGGATCGTGGGCAGGTTGCGGAAGCGGGAAGCCATGCTGAACTGCTGGAACATGAGGCGGGGCATTATTCCCGTCTGTATCGCCTGCAGCACGCCTGAGGCTCGCAATCAATGAAACGACACGCTATAGCCGACCTTTTCAGGCGTTACGCTGGGATCTTTCGCCACGCCTGGTTACAGCGCAGCGAAACGGACAGCCCTCCGCTGCGCGCCCATGAGGCTCAGTTCCTGCCCGCCGCGCTGGCCTTGCGAGATACACCGGTTCACCCGGCACCGCGCATCGCGCTGTGGCTCATTATCGCCTTCGCCCTGATTGTGCTGCTGTGGGCTGTTTTTGGCCGCATCGATATGGTGGCAACAGCGGTCGGCAAGGTCATACCCAATGATCGCACCAAGATCATCCAGCCGATGGAAACCGCTCTGGTGAAGACGATTCACGTGCGCGATGGCCAGTTTGTCCAGCCAGGGCAGGTGCTGATCGAGCTCGACGCAACCACCGCATCTGCCGACAGCGAGCGGCTGCGCAACGAAACCTTGACGGCACGAATGGAAGCGTTGCGCACGCAAGCCTTGTTGTCCGCTTTGGCGAGCGGGAAGCCGCCGCGACTTGAGGCGATCGACGACGCTGACGCTGCCCGCTTGCTCGCCGAGCAAAACCAGCTTTCCGGCCAGTACCAGGAATATCAGGCCCGCCAATTGCAATTGCAGGCCGAGAGCACGCGCCGCCGGGCAGAGCTTCGCGCCACCCTGGAACAGGTCACCAAATTGGAGCAGACCGCGCCTATCGCCCGCAGACGTGCGCAGGACTATCAGAGGCTGGTCAAGGAGAACTTCATTTCCCGGCATGGCTATCTGGAACGCGAACAAATGCGCATCGAACAGGAACAGGATCTGGCGAGCAGCCAGGCCAAGGCCACTGAAATCCGTGCCGCCTTGATGGAAACGCAGCAACAGCAAGCCACGCTCGCCGCCGAGACGCGCCGCCTGCTGTTGGATCAACATAACCTCGCGGCGCAAAGGGCCGCATCTCTCGAACAGGAGCTGATCAAGGCCGAGCAGCATGGCCGCCTGATGCATTTGACCGCGCCAGTGGCGGGCACGGTACAGCAACTGGCCGTGCATACTGTGGGCGGCGTGGTCACGCCCGCTCAACCCTTGATGGTGATCGTGCCGCGCGACAATGTGCTGGAAGTCGAAGCCATGCTGCCCAACAAGGACATCGGCTTCGTGAACCCCGGACAGGACGCCGAGGTAAAGGTGGAAACCTTTCCTTACACCAAATATGGCACCCTGCATGGCAAGATAACGCAAGTGTCATCCGACGCGATTCAGGATGAGAAACTGGGATTGATCTATTCCACTCGTGTGAAACTGCTCAGGGACACCCTGCAGGTGGAGAACAAGACGGTGCGGCTCACGCCCGGCATGGTAGTGACGGTCGAGGTCAAAACCGGGATGCGGCGGGTGATCGAATATTTTTTGAGCCCGCTGATTCAGGTTTCGAGTGAGAGTCTGCGGGAGCGGTGAAATTTCGCGAGAGCGCTTGCACGGAAGGGGCTTACCACCGGCCTGGCGGTACTTGATTGCCGGCCTGACAATCGAGTGGCGGCAATCTTCATGGTCGACGCAATTCCGGATCGGGCGCCAAATTCGCTCCGGTTTTGGGGTAAAATCACGGATTTCCGTATCTGCCCGGATATTCCATGACGTCTCAAGCCAATTTGCCGCGCGCGATCTCGCTGCGCGGACGCAATGCCCTTTCCCCGTTCCGCTACGACAAACTGATGCGTGCCCTGGCCGGCAGCGTGCCCGCCATCTCCCACGTCTACGCCGAATACTGGCATTTCGTGGCGGCTGCTCGCCCCCTGGATGCGAGCGAGCAGGAACGGCTGGCGCAGATACTGACTTACGGTCCCGCCGCGCAGGAAGAGCAGCCGCAGGGCGAATTACTGCTGGTGACGCCGCGTTTCGGCACCATCTCGCCGTGGTCTTCCAAGGCCACCGACATCGCGCGGCATTGCGGGCTGGAAGCGGTCGAGCGCATCGAGCGCGGCATCGCTTTCTATGTGCAGAAGCGCGACGGTGCGGCGCTGACCGCGCAGGACAAGGCGGCGTTGCTGCCCCTGATTCACGACCGCATGACCGAAACCGTGCTGGGCGATTTCGCCCAGGCCGAGCAGTTGTTCCACCATGTCGAGCCGCAGCCCTTGCGCTCCGTGGATATCCTGGGCGGCGGGGCTGCCGCGCTGGAAGCGGCCAACCGCGAATGGGGCATGGCGCTTTCCGGCGACGAGATTGAATACCTGGTGGAGAACTTCACGCGTATCGGGCGCAACCCGACCGACGTGGAGCTGATGATGTTCGCGCAGGCCAATTCCGAGCACTGTCGCCACAAGATTTTCAACGCCGACTGGGTGATCGACGGCAAGCAGCAGCCGCATTCGCTGTTCGGCATGATCCGCAACACGCACGCCAAGGCGCCGCGCGGCACCGTGGTCGCCTATTCGGACAATTCCTCGGTGATCGAAGGCGCGGATATCGCGCGCTTTTATCCCGATGCGGATGGCAAGCGCTACCGTTATGTCACCGAAAAAACTCATATCCTGATGAAGGTGGAGACCCATAACCATCCCACCGCCATTTCTCCTTTCCCCGGTGCGGCCACCGGTTCGGGCGGCGAAATTCGCGACGAGGGCGCGACCGGCACCGGCTCCAAGCCCAAGGCCGGCCTGAGCGGATTCTCCGTCTCCAACCTCAATATCCCCGGCTTCAAGCAGCCGTGGGAGGGCGATTACGGCAAACCGGGCCGCATCGCCTCGGCGCTGCAGATCATGCTCGAAGGCCCGATCGGCGCCGCCGCATTCAACAACGAGTTCGGTCGCCCCAACCTGAGCGGCTATTTCCGCACTTTCGAGCAGGAAGTGGCGGGCGAGATGCGCGGCTATCACAAGCCCATCATGCTCGCCGGCGGCGTGGGCAACATCGCCGACCGCCATTCCTTCAAGGGCGACGTCACGCCCGGCGCACTGCTGATCCAACTCGGCGGGCCGGGCATGCTGATCGGCCTGGGCGGCGGTGCGGCCTCCAGCATGGACACCGGTTCCAATGCCGAGAACCTCGATTTCGATTCGGTGCAGCGCGGCAATCCGGAAATGCAGCGTCGCGCGCAGGAGGTGATCGACCGCTGCTGGCAGATGGGGGACGGCAATCCCATCCTTTCCATCCACGACGTCGGCGCCGGGGGTATTTCCAACGCACTGCCGGAACTGGTGCACGGTTCGGGGCGCGGCGGACGCTTCAACCTGCGCGCGGTGCCGTCGGAAGAGCCCGGCATGTCGCCGATGCAGATCTGGTCGAACGAGTCCCAGGAGCGTTACGTGCTGGCTATCGCGCCGCAAAGTCTGGAACTGTTCGCGGCCATGTGCGAACGCGAGCGCTGCCCGTTTGCCGTGATCGGCGAGGCTACCAGCGAGGCGCAGCTGGTGGTCGAGGACAGCTATTTCAAGAACACGCCGGTGGACATGGACATGCACGTCCTGCTGGGCAAACCGCCGCGCATGACGCGCAATGTTGCCCATGCCGAGCGTGCGCTGACTCCCTTCGATGTGGAACGGCTGGAACTGAAAGAGGCGGCATATCGCGTGCTGCGCCTGCCCACGGTGGGCGACAAGACTTTCCTCATCAGCATCGGCGACCGCACCGTGGGCGGCTTCACCGCGCGCGACCAGTTCGTCGGCCCCTGGCAGGTGCCGGTCGCGGACGTGGCCGTGACCACCATGGGCTATGACACGTATGTCGGCGAAGCCTTCGCCATGGGCGAGCGCACCCCGCTGGCGCTGCTCGATGCGCCGGCTTCCGGCCGCATGGCGATCGGCGAGGCGGTGACCAACATCGCCGCCGCCCTGATCGACGACATCGGCGACATCAAGCTGTCCGCCAACTGGATGGTGGCGGCCGGACATCCGGGCGAGGATGCCGGCTTGTACGACACCGTGCACGCAGTGGGCATGGAATTCTGCCCGGAGCTCGGGGTAAGCATCCCAGTCGGCAAGGATTCCATGTCGATGAAGTCGGTGTGGGAAGACGACGGCGACAAAAAGGCTGTGACTTCGCCACTGTCGCTCATCATCACCGCCTTCGCGCCCACACCGGACGCACGCCGCACCCTGACCCCGCAGCTGCGCAGCGATGTGGGCGACACGGACCTGATCCTGATCGACCTCGGTCGTGGCCGGGCGCGCCTCGGTGGTTCGGCGCTGGCACAGGTATACGGCCAGGTGGGCGACGACGCGCCGGACGTTCTGGTCGCTGGACATCTCAGGTCGTTTTTTCAGACGGTCCAGAAGCTCAACCGGGAAGGTGCCATCGTTGCCTACCACGACCGTTCCGATGGCGGCCTGTTGGTGACCTTGTGCGAAATGATGTTTGCCGGCCATGTCGGCGTGACGCTCGACGTGGACGAGCTTTGTTACGAGCAGATCCGCAGCGATGTGGAAGAGAACGGCACGGCCGAGCCGGAAATACCCGCAGGCAGCTATTCGAGCCGCATCTTCGGGGTGCTGTTCAATGAAGAACTCGGGGCCCTGCTGCAAGTACGGCGCAGCGATACCCCAGCAGTCATGCGCGCGTTCTTCGATGCCGGCATGCGAAGCGAGTTTCACGTCATCGGCTCGCTTAACAGCGACGATAGCCTGCGCATCATGCGCAACGAGACGGAAGTTTTCCACGAGAGCCGTGTCGAATTGCAGCGTGCCTGGTCTGAAACCACGAGCCAGATGCAGAAACTGCGTGACAACCCGGAGTGTGCGCAAGAGGAATTTGACCGCATTCTCGACGCTTCGGATCCCGGTCTGCAGGCGCAACCCACATTCGACATCAACGAGGATATCGCCGCGCCCTATATCAACAGCGGGGTACGCCCCGCCATGGCCATCCTGCGCGAGCAGGGCGTCAACGGCCAGGTGGAGATGGCTGCCGCCTTTGACCGTGCCGGCTTTGCGGCTGTTGACGTGCACATGAGCGACATCATCGCCGGCCGTGTTTCCCTCAGGGACTTCAAGGGACTGGTGGCATGCGGCGGGTTCTCTTACGGCGACGTGCTGGGGGCGGGGGAGGGCTGGGCCAAGTCCATCCTGTTCAATACCCGCGCCAGGGACGAGTTCGAGGGCTTTTTCCGGCGCAGCGATTCCTTTGCGCTCGGCGTGTGCAACGGTTGCCAGATGATGAGCAATCTCCACTCGATCATCCCCGGTGCGGAAAACTGGCCGCATTTCGTGCGCAACAAGTCCGAGCAGTTCGAGGCGCGCTTCGTGTCCGTGGAAATTCCCGAGAACCCGTCCCTGTTCCTCGACGGCATGGCGGGCAGCAGGCTGCCCATCGTGGTGGCCCACGGCGAGGGCTACGCCGAGTTCGCGACGCCGGATGCGCTGCGCAATGCGCAGGTGGCGCTGCGCTACGTCGACCATCGCGGCCAGCCGGCGCAAACCTATCCGCTCAACCCCAATGGTTCGCCCGACGGCATCACCGGCCTGACGACGCCCGACGGCCGCTTCACCATCATGATGCCGCACCCGGAACGGGTGTTCCGCGCCGTGCAGCACTCCTGGCATCCCGATGGCTGGAACGCGGACGGACCGTGGCTGCGCATGTTCCGCAACGCCCGAAAATGGGTGGGATAAACCCCGCTAAAGGTTTTCGTTGAATTGTTCGGAACTTCTCCGTATAATTCGGCCACCCTAGGCGCGTAGCTCAGCTGGTTAGAGCATCACCTTGACATGGTGGGGGTCGTTGGTTCGAGTCCAATCGCGCCTACCAGCTTTACCTAAAATGCGGCTTTGGCCGCATTTTTTGTTTTTGCGCTAAATTTCTTCTTGGATGACCCGGTTATGCCAGTAATTCGTTTGCCCGATGGTTCCGAACGCAAATTTGACCAAGCCGTAACGGTCGCGGACGTGGCTGCAAATATTGGCGCTGGCCTGGCCCGCGTGGCATTGGCCGGCAAGGTAAACGGCAAGCTGGTCGACACTTCCTTCCTGATCGAATCCGATGCCGAGTTGGCGATCGTGACCGACAAGGATGCGCAAGGCCTGGAAGTCATCCGCCACTCCACCGCCCATTTGCTGGCCCAGGCGGTAAAAGAACTGTTTCCGGAAGCACAGGTCACCATCGGACCGGTGATCGAGGACGGTTTCTTCTATGATTTCGCCTGCAAACGGCCGTTCACGCCGGAAGATTTGCTGGCCATCGAAAAGAAAATGGCCGAAATCGTCAAGGCCGACCTGAAAGTCGAGCGCAAAGTGGTGTCGCGCTCCGACGCCATCGCGTTCTTCAAGAACCTGGGCGAGCACTACAAGGCCCAGATCATCGAGTCCATTCCCAGCGACGAGGACCTGTCGCTGTATACCCAGGGCACTTTTACCGACCTGTGCCGCGGCCCGCACGTGCCTTCGACCGGCAAGCTCAAGGTCTTCAAGCTGATGAAAGTGGCCGGCGCCTACTGGCGCGGCGATTCGAAGAACGAAATGCTGCAGCGCATCTACGGCACGGCATGGGTCAAGAAGGAAGATCAGGAAGCCTATCTGCACCGCCTGGAAGAGGCGGAAAAGCGCGACCACCGCAAGATCGGCAAGCAACTCGACCTGTTCCACATGCAGGACGAGGCGCCGGGCATGGTGTTCTGGCATCCCAAGGGCTGGGCGATGTGGCAGGTGGTCGAGCAGTACATGCGCGGCGTGTATCGCGACCACGGATACCAGGAAATCCGCTGCCCGCAGATCATCGACCGCGTGCTGTGGGAAAAATCCGGCCACTGGGAACACTTCAAGGCCGGCATGTTCACCACCGAGTCGGAAAAACATGAATACGCGATCAAGCCGATGAACTGCCCCGGCCACATTCAGGTATTCAATGCCGACCTGCGCTCGTACCGCGAGCTGCCGCTGCGCTATGGCGAGTTTGGCTCATGCCACCGCAACGAGCCGTCGGGCGGTCTGCACGGCTTGATGCGCGTGCGCGGCTTCGTGCAGGACGATGGCCACATCTTCTGCACTGAGAGTCAGATCGAGTCCGAGGTGACCGCTTTCAACGCGCTGGTGCTGAAGGTTTACAAGGACTTCGGCTTTCACGACGTGGCTGTGAAGCTGGCGTTGCGCCCGGAAAGCCGGGTCGGCTCCGACGAAATCTGGGACAAGTCCGAAAATGCTCTGCGCGCCGCCTTGAGTGCTTCCGGCATGACGTGGGTGGAATTGCCGGGCGAAGGGGCGTTCTACGGCCCCAAGATCGAATTCCACATCAAGGACGCCATAGGTCGCTCCTGGCAGTGCGGCACGATACAGGTGGACTTCTCCATGCCGGGCCGCCTGGGCGCCGAGTTCGTCGACGAGGACAACACGCGCAAGACCCCGGTGATGCTGCACCGCGCGATTCTCGGTTCACTGGAGCGTTTCATCGGTATTCTGGTCGAAAACCATGCCGGCGCGCTGCCGTTGTGGCTGGCACCGGTGCAGATGGCGATACTGAATATTTCGGAATCCCAGGCGGAATATGCGCGCCAGGTGGCGGAACAATTGAAACAAAATGGCTTCCGCGTCCATCTGGACTTGAGAAATGAGAAGATTACCTATAAAATTCGCGAACATAGCATGCAGAGGCTGCCGTATCTCCTGGTAATAGGGGACAAGGAAGTGGCCTCCAACCTAGTTGCCGTGCGAACCCGCAAGGGCGAAGACCTTGGCCAGATGCCGCTGGAAGCGTTGCTGGAGCAGTTATCCAAGGACCTGGCCGATAAGGGAAGCGCGGCTTAGTTTTTTAATTGATTTGGAGATTTAGCTATCGCTCAGGGAAAAGAAAGCCGGGTCAACGGTGAAATCACCGCACAGGAAATCCGGTTGGTTGGCGTGGAAGGTGAGCCGCTCGGTATCGTAAGTCTGTCAGCTGCCATGCAGATGGCCGAAGACGCCGAGATTGACTTGGTCGAGATTGCGCCCACGGCGCAGCCGCCAGTCTGTCGCTTGATGGATTATGGAAAATTCAAATACAGCGAAAGCAAGAAACAGCACGAAGCCAAGCTGAAGCAGAAGCAGATCCAGGTCAAGGAAGTGAAATTCCGTCCCGGTACGGACGAAGGCGACTACCTGGTCAAGTTGCGCAACCTGGTCCGTTTCCTCGAAGAAGGCGATAAAACGAAGATCACCCTGCGTTTTCGCGGGCGTGAAATCACCCATCAGGAACTGGGTATGAGACTGCTGAAAAGAGTCGAAGCCGATCTGGCCGAATTCGGCACGGTTGAGCAGTTCCCCAAGATGGAAGGTCGGCAGATGGTGATGGTGCTGTCGCCCAAGAAAAAGTAGCAGCAAGAATTCAGTTGTCAGCTCCAAGCTGGCGACTATCGCACCAATGTTGCTGCTTTAGCAGCTTACAGTGGTGGTGATGCCCTTAACGGGCAAAACAAGTGGTACCCAGGCTAACAAGTGTCTCCGTTGGGGAACGCCCAGGTCCATGTTATAAACTAGGAGTTGTAAATGCCTAAGATGAAGACCAAGAGTAGCGCCAAGAAGCGCTTCAAGACTCTGGGTGGTGGCGGCGTGAAGCGCACCCATTCCCACTTGCGTCATATCCTGACCAAGAAAACCACAAAACGTAAACGCCAGTTGCGCGGTACGACCATGGTTGCCGAGAGCAACATGCGTCAGATTCGTGCCATGATGCCCTACGCTTAAGGAGACGGACAATGCCAAGAGTTAAACGTGGTGTAACGGCACGCGCCCGTCACAAGAAAGTACTGGAACAGGCCAAGGGTTACCGCGGTCGTCGCAAGAACGTCTATCGCATCGCTAAAGAAGCGGTGATGAAGGCCGGTCAATATGCCTACCGTGACCGTCGCCAACGCAAGCGCCAGTTCCGCGCCCTGTGGATCGTGCGTATCAATGCAGCAGCCCGTGAACTGGGCATGACCTACAGCGTGTTCATCAACGGCCTCAAGAAAGCCATGATTGACAT
Source organism: Sulfurimicrobium lacus (assembly GCF_011764585.1). Taxonomy (GTDB): domain Bacteria; phylum Pseudomonadota; class Gammaproteobacteria; order Burkholderiales; family Sulfuricellaceae; genus Sulfurimicrobium; species Sulfurimicrobium lacus. The sequence goes on along the minus strand of NZ_AP022853.1, from coordinate 2,468,397 downwards.
GGACCGCAAGGTGCTGGCCGATCTGGCCGTTTTCGACAAGCCGGCATTCGCCAAGATTGCCGAGCAAGCCAAAGCCAGCCTCAGCGCTTAAGCGGTAACATCTGAAAAAGGAGGCTCCGGCCTCCTTTTTTATTTCGGCGGCATGATCATGGAAAAACTCGAAGAAATTCTGAATCAAGGCCTGGCAGCTTTTGCCGGCATTGATAACCCGGCCGACCTGGAACAGGTCAAGGCGCGTTATATCGGCAAAAGCGGCGCTTTGACCGAAATAATGAAGGGGCTGGGCAAACTGACGCCCGAAGAGCGGCCCGCGGCTGGCGCGCGCATCAATCAGGTCAAGGAACAGCTGGAACAGGCGCTTGCCGCCCGGCGCGAAGCGATGCGCGAGCAACAATTGCAGGCCCAGTTGGCGAAAGAAGCGCTGGATGTGACTTTGCCCGGGCGCGGTGCCGGTCGGGGCGGTCTGCACCCCGTCACGCGCACGCTCGAGCGGATCGAATCATTGTTCCATTCCATCGGTTTCGATGTGGCCCAAGGCCCTGAAATCGAGTCGGATTTTTACAATTTCACTGCTCTCAATATTCCGGAAAACCATCCGGCACGGGCGATGCACGACACCTTCTACGTGGATGCCCAGCACATGCTGCGCACCCATACTTCGCCGGTGCAGGTGCATTACATGGAAACGAACCAGCCGCCGCTGAAAATCATCGCGCCAGGGCGTGTGTATCGTGTCGATTCCGATGCCACGCATTCGCCGATGTTTCATCAGGTGGAAGGCCTGTGGGTCGATGAAGAGATCAGCTTCGCCAACCTCAAAGGCGTGGTGCAGGACTTCCTGCAGCGCTTTTTCGAACGCGATGACCTGCAAGTCCGCTTTCGCCCGTCCTTCTTTCCGTTCACCGAGCCATCGGCCGAGATGGACATGAGCTGGAATGGCGGCTGGCTCGAGATTGGCGGTTGCGGCATGGTGCACCCCAACGTGCTGAAGCACGTGAATATCGACAGTGAAAAATATATCGGCTTCGCTTTCGGCTTGGGTGTCGAACGATTGGCCATGTTGCGCTATGGTGTCAATGACTTACGCCTGTTTTTTGAGAACGATTTGAAGTTTCTCAAACAATTTAATTGAATCTGGACATCAGTTTTCAGCCAACGGCGGCATGCGCCTGTTTAGCTGACAACTGCTTGCTGAAAGCTGACGGCTTGTTATGAAATTCTCGGAAAACTGGTTACGCACCTTCGTCAATCCTGCGCTGGACAGCGATCAACTGTCCGAAGCCCTGACCATGGCCGGACTGGAAGTGGAAGCGCTGGAGCCGGTGGCCCCCGCGTTCGACAAGATCGTGGTGGCGGAAGTGCTGTCGCTGGAAAAACACCCCGATGCCGACCGGCTCAACGTTTGCCAGGTCAATGTCGGCGCGGGCGAAACGCTGCAAATCGTGTGCGGCGCAAGCAACGTTCACGCTGGGGCGCGCGTGCCCTGTGCGCTGGTCGGTGCGGAACTGCCCGGGCTGACCATCAAGCGCGCCAAGGTGCGCGGCATCGAGTCCTTCGGCATGCTGTGTTCCGCCAAGGAATTGGGCCTGGCGGAAGAGAGCAGCGGGCTGCTGCTGTTACCATCCGACGCGCCGACCGGCACATCGATTCGTGCCTACCTCGACCTGGACGACAAGCTGTTCACCCTGAAACTCACGCCCAACCGCAGCGATTGCCTCAGCCTGCTCGGCGTGGCGCGCGAAGTGGCCGCAGTAACGGGCGCCGACTTGGCGTTGCCGCCAGTCGCGTCCGTGCCATCCGGTGGGGCAGGCACATTGCCGGTCGTCGTGGCTGAACCGTCAGCCTGTCCGCGCTACTGTGGGCGCGTGGTGCGAGGCATCAAACCCGGCGCGGTTACGCCGGACTGGATGGTGCGTCGCCTCGAACGTTGCGGCATACGCAGCATCAACCCGGTGGTGGATATCACCAACTACGTCATGCTGGAACAAGGGCAGCCGCTGCACGCATTCGATATGGCGAAAATCTGCGGCGGATTGCAGGTGCGCTTCGCGCGGGATGGCGAGCAAGTTGCACTGCTCAACCAGCAAGTTGTGGAATTGGCACCGGACATGCTGGTGGTGGCCGATGATGGGGGCGCTCTGGCGCTGGCCGGTATCATGGGTGGCGAGAGCAGCGCGGTAACGGATGGCACAACTGATATTTTTCTGGAAAGCGCCTTTTTCGACCCGGACGTGATTGCCGGCAAGGGGCGTCGCATCGGAGTTTCAACCGATTCCTCCTATCGTTTCGAACGAGGCGTGGATTTCGCGTCCACGCGCACGGCACTGGAGCGCGCGAGCGAACTGATTCTGGACATCTGCGGCGGCGAGGCAGGGGGCGTACAGGAAGTCTGCAGTGTCTTGCCGAAGCGCGATCCCATCGTCCTGCGCGCCGAACGTGCGCGGCGTGTGCTGGGTATCGATTTGAGCGATGCGGTCATTTCCGGATTGCTGCGCCGCCTGCACCTGGATTTCAGCGAACAAGCAGGGAACTACTGCGTCACTCCCCCAAGTTATCGTTTCGACCTGGCTATCGAGGTCGACCTGATCGAGGAACTGGCACGCCTTCATGGCTATGACAATATCCCCGCCTTGCCGCCGCGCAGCGATTTACGTTTGCTGCCGCAAGCAGAAGCGGTGCAGGGAACTGACCGCATACGCCAGTTCCTGGTGGCGCGGGATTACCAGGAGGTCGTGACCTACAGCTTTGTGGATAAAGCCTGGGAATCCGATCTGGCCGGCAATGAAGCGCCCGTCGCTTTGCAGAATCCCATTGCAAGTCAGATGAGCGTGATGCGCTCGACACTGTTCGGTGGATTGCTCGATGTGCTGCGTTTCAACTTCAACCGTCGGCACGATCGGGTACGGATTTATGAAATCGGGAGCTGTTTCGCCGGCGGAGAAAATGCCTATTCGCAGCCGCAGCGCCTGGGCGGCTTGTGTTACGGCGGAGCGAAAGCCGAGCAGTGGGGCGAAGCGCTGCGTCAGGTCGATTTCTTCGATGTAAAGGCCGACCTCGAAGCCTTATGCCATCCGGCAGAATTGCACTTCAACGCAGCCAGTCATCCCGCACTGCATCCGGGGCAATCGGCGCAAGTGTTTCTGGACGGTGCGGCGATTGGCTGGATCGGCACTTTGCACCCGCGCTGGCAGCAGAAATACGATCTGCCGCAGTCGGCGGTGATGTTTGAACTGGAATTAAGCCCGCTGATGCGGCGTCGAATTCCGAGGTTCAGCGAGGTTTCCAAATTTCCGCCAGTGAGGCGCGATCTGGCTGTAGTGGTGGAAGAGGGTGTCGATGTGCAAACGCTGCTCGACGGCATGCGCGAGCAATTGCCGGAGTCCGTCACGGATCTCATGTTGTTTGACGTATATCGTGGCAAAGGTATTGATTTAGGTAAAAAAAGTCTTGCATTCAAAGTGCTGATGCAAGATACTCGAAAAACATTAACTGATGAAGAAGTCGAAGCGGCACTTGCCCGGATTAAAGAGGTTCTGGCGACCCGCTTCAACGCGACACTGCGAGCTTAAGGAATAATTAATGACACTCACCAAAGCCGAATTGGCCGATATGCTGTTTGAACAAGTTGGCCTCAACAAACGTGAGGCTAAAGACATGGTGGAATCGTTCTTTGAGGAAATTCGCCTGGCACTTGAGGACGGCGACGGTGTGAAGCTTTCCGGCTTCGGCAATTTCGAATTGCGCGACAAGCCGCAGCGTCCCGGCAGAAATCCTAAAACCGGGGAAGAAATTCCGATTACCGCACGCCGTGTAGTAACGTTTCACGCCAGCCAAAAACTCAAGGCATTAGTGGAAGAGTCATATGCCGGAAATAACGCCGCAGTCTGAACTGCCCCCGATTCCCGCAAAGCGTTACTTCACCATCGGTGAGGTGGGCGAGCTTTGCGGCGTCAAGCCGCATGTGCTGAGATACTGGGAACAGGAATTTACCCAGCTCAAACCAGTCAAGCGGCGTGGCAACCGACGCTACTATCAGCACCACGAAGTGCTGCTGATCCGTCGTATTCGCGAACTCCTTTATGAGCAAGGTTTTACCATCAGCGGCGCCCGCAACCGATTGGACGAAGGCGCCGGCACCAAGGTCTCACACGTGGTCGAAGAACACGTTGAAGCGTCGCTATCCACTCACCCTGATTTTTCCTTCATCCGTGCCGAAATTAAAAGTGTATTGGAATTATTGCGGGCCTAGTCGCGATTTATCAAATATTCGGGCTGGCTACGCAGGGGCTTTTTGTCTATAATGGCGTCCTTCGGGGCGTAGCGCAGCCTGGTAGCGTACTTGCATGGGGTGCAAGTGGTCGGAGGTTCAAATCCTCTCGCCCCGACCAGAACAACCAAACATGAAGCCACTTTCTGAGTGGCTTTTTTGTTTTCAGGCGGCGCAAAACGAACTCTCTCGTTTATGGGACGCCTGGGCTTCAGTCCCTGCAATCGATGGCGCAACGGGAGATACCTCGGGCTCAGTGGCCGTACTTGGTTACCGGTGAGAGTCCGGCAGCGAAATACGCATACCAGTCGTCCGCCCGGCGTCCCGGCGACGTCCTGCGCTCGCCAGAGGGGAGCGGGTCGTTGATTCGCTGGAGCGGGCTGCACCTTTGCGTGATTCTGCGCTCGGCCGGAATGAATTCAACCTCGTAAACCGGCAGTGAAGCGTACCTAGACATGGCGACTCCTTGAGACAACCAGTTGTTGGTGCTTTTGCCGGTTTTTTGAGACCGGCACATACCATTTCAAATTAATCCCGATGGCAATAAATGTCAAATCTAGGTGGGAATCCCTCTGTAGGTAAACGTTACCCTGCAGATTCGCATCTGGTCCGACACCCTTCAGCGTGCGTTTATTCCTGGCTTTCCCTGGCGCGTTTTTGCAGCCGGCGGCGCTCTGCAAAAAAGTCTGACAGCATGGTCCCGCACTGGGCTGCGAGAACGCCACCGGTTACGCTTGCATGGTGATTCAGGCGCTGCTCCTCGAACAGGTCGACGATGCTGCCGCAAGCGCCGGTCTTGGGGTCTCTGGCGCCATAAAAAAGGTGCTTGATGCGGGCATGCATGATGGCGCCGGCGCACATGGTGCAGGGTTCGAGCGTGACATAGAGATCGCAGTTCACCAGGCGGTAATTGCCAATACGTTGGGCGGCGTCCCGCATGGCCTGGATTTCGGCATGAGCCGTAGGGTCGTGGCTGCTGATCGGGGCATTGAATCCGCGTCCGATGATCTGCTCCTGGTACACCACGACCGCTCCTACCGGCACTTCGCCCAGAGCGCCGCCACGCTGCGCCAGCTCGAGTGCTGCGGCCATGAAGAAGTCGATCTTTTCCTGATTAGTTTCGTTTGTCATGTAAAGGGATAAGGTTATCTTTTGCCGTCATATTATAAATCTATTCATGAGCGGCGTTTTATGATTGAATATGCGGCTCAGATTAACACGAGCATGGATTTAACATGGCAGATCGCCGTCTTCAGGTCTTTTACACGGTTGCCAAGCAACTCAGTTTCACCAAAGCAGCAGAGTTGCTGTTCATGACTCAGCCCGCCGTGACTTTCCAAGTCAAACAGCTGGAAGAACATTTCAATACGCGGTTGTTCGAACGCAGCCACAGCAAGATCAGCCTGACACCGGCGGGTGATCTTGTGCTTGATTACGCCGAGCGCATTCTAAACCTGACATCCGAACTGGAAACCCGGATGGGGGAGATGACCGGCCAGGTCAGCGGCATCCTGATGCTGGGAGCCAGCACGACCATCGCGGAATACATGTTGCCGCGCAAGCTTGGCGATTTCAAGGTGCGCTATCCGCACGTGCAGGCGCGCCTCACGGTGGCCAATTCGGAAACCATCGAGAACAAGGTCGCCGACCATACCCTGGACGTGGGGCTGATCGAGGCGCCTTCGCAGCACCCGCATCTGAAAAGCATCGTGTGTTGCCAGGATGAACTGGTGATGATCTGCTCGCCGCAACATGCGTTTGCCAAGTACCACGATATCGCGCCTGTGCAAATGGCCGAACAGCCCTATATCAGCCGGGAAACTGGCTCCGGCACGCGCAATGTGGTGGATGACTATTTCCGCCTCGGCGGCGTTAATCCCGAAGACCTGCATATCGCCATGGAATTGGGCAGTTTGGAGGCGATCAAGGGTGCGGTGGAAGCCGGACTTGGCATTGCCATCGTGTCGCGCTCGACCATTCTGAAAGAACTCAAGCTTGGCGAACTGGTGGCGATTCCGTTAAATCCACCCTTGATTCGGCCCTTGTCGGTGGTGTACGCGGAAGGAAAATTCCGCTCGCGCTTGCTCCAGGCGTTCCTGGATTATGCGGAAACGCGATTAAAAGACTAAAAGCAGAACGTTATTGCGTTTAAATAGAAGATACAGCAATGTTAATGCGTGGTGGCGTTTCTCTTACTCCCTCCGAAAAAAAGGCTCTTCATCTCTTCCGTGCGCTGAGCGACGAGCAGCAGCAGACGGTGAGCGCTTTCATGGAATTTCTCGCTACCCGTGGCACGCTCTCGCCCTCTCAAAAACCGGCTCAACCGGTGGAGGTTGCGCGCCCGGAACAGGAGAGCGTAGTCAAGGCAATCAAGCGCTTGCGCGCGACTTATCCCATGCTGGATCAGAACAAGCTGTTCCATGAGACGTCCGAGCACATGACGGGGCATCTGATGCACGGCAAGCTGGCTGCCGAAGTGGTCGATGAACTGGAAGCCATGTTCGCCCGTCACTACCAGCGCTATTGCGACGAACTGGAAAAGTGACGGGCGAGAGGGCGGAAGGCAAGTGTACTGTTTCACGCTAAACGGCACTTTCAGAGCCCACCCAAAAGTGACATGGCAAGGCGTGGTGCGCCGGCAATGGCCGTCCCCTTGCCAAGCACCGCAACGCAGTCAGGGCGCTTTTGGGAGGGCTCCCTTCGGGCGAGACCCTGAGCGGTCATCTGCGGCGTTGCACGTACTTGGAATAGAGTGACTATTCCGGCGCACGCGCGTCTTGCATATGACCGCTCAGGGTCTCGCTGAAAGCGCCGTTTAGCGTGAAACAGTACACTAGAGCGCTTCTGAGGCGTAGTCGGCGAGGCGTGACCGTTCGCCGCGCATAAGGGTGACATGGCCGTTGTGCGGCCAGCCTTTGAAGCGATCCACTACATAGGTCAGGCCCGAACTGCCTTCGGTGAGATAGGGCGTGTCGATCTGCGCGATGTTGCCCAGGCAGACCACCTTGGTGCCGGGGCCGGCGCGGGTGATGAGGGTTTTCATCTGCTTGGGCGTAAGGTTCTGCGCCTCGTCGATGATCAGAAACTTGTTCAGGAAGGTACGTCCGCGCATGAAATTCAGCGCCTTGATCTTGATTCGCGAGCGAATCAGGTCCTGAGTGGCGGCACGGCCCCATTCTCCGGCTTCTTCATCCGTTTTGTTCAGCACGTCGAGGTTGTCTTCCAGCGCACCCATCCACGGGCTCATCTTCTCCAGTTCGGTACCCGGCAGGAAGCCGATGTCCTCGCCCACCGGAACGGTGACGCGGGTGACGATGATTTCGGAGTAAAGCTTCTGGTCCAGGGTCTGCTGCAACGCGGCTGCCAGGGTCAGGAGGGTCTTGCCGGTGCCGGCCTGTCCGAGCAGGGAAACGAAGTCGATGTCCTTGTTCATCAGTAAATTGAGCGCGAAATTCTGCTCACGGTTGCGGGCCGTGATGCCCCATACCGAGTTCTTGAGATGGCTGTAGTCCTTGAGCGTCTGCAACACCATGGTGTCGCCGCTCTGCTCCTTGACCAGGGCGTAGAAGGGCTTGGGGTCTTCCTGGTAGACCAGTTCGTTGATGAACAGGTTGGAAGAGAGCGGGCCGGTCAGGCGGTACATGGTGTGCCCAGCGTCCTGCCACGACTTCATGTCCTTGCTGTGGCGGTCCCAGAAATCCGCAGCGAGCTCGCGTGTGCCGGTGTAAAGAAGATCGGTGTCTTCCAGCACTTTGTCGTTGAAGTAGTCCTCGGCCGCCAGGTCAAGCGCACGGGCCTTGATGCGCATGTTGATGTCCTTGCTGACCAGGATCACCTTGCGCTTGTTCTGCTGCCGGTGCAGGTGCATCACCACGGCGAGAATCTGGTTGTCGGCCTTGCCTATCGGGAAGTTGGCCGGCAATTCACCGCTGATCGCCTCGGTCTGCAGAAACAGTTTTCCGGAGGCGCTGCCGCCGCGGTGCCCCTTGAGCGAAATGCCGTCCTCTATTCCGTTCTTCGCGCCGCTGACGATCTCGTCCAGAAAGCGGCTTGCCTGGCGGGCGTTGCGCGCCACCTCCGATACACCTTTCTTGTTGTTGTCGAGTTCCTCCAGGGTCATCATCGGCAGGTAAATATCGTGTTCCTCGAAGCGGAACAGGCTGGTCGGGTCGTGCATCAGCACATTTGTATCCAGCACGAAAAGTTTGCATTGCTTGGCCGACTTCCTGGAAACCATTGACGCTCCTTTAATCAAATTAAAGTATCAGATTGGACTGCTGGTATTACAGATTGATTACAAATGAAATTTGTCAGCCGAATCAATGGCATTCTCGAGCAGGGTGGCGACTGTCATCGGTCCGACGCCGCCCGGCACCGGCGTGATCCACGCGGCGCGCTGGGACGCCGTGGCGAATTCCACGTCGCCGCAAATCTTTCCATCCGGCAGGCGGTTGATGCCGACGTCGATCACCGTGGCGCCTTCGCGTACCCATTCCCCCTTGACCAGGCCGGGCTTCCCGACCGCGACCACCAGGATCTCAGCTTCCTGCACGTAGCCGGCCAGGTCGCGGGTAAAGCGGTGCGTGGTCGTCACTGTGCATCCTGCCAGCAGGAGTTCCAGACCCATCGGGCGGCCCACGGTATTGGATGCGCCGACCACGACGGCGTTCTTGCCTTTCAGTTCCTCGCCAGTGCTGCGCAGCAGCGTCATCGCGCCGCGTGGCGTACAAGGCCGCAGCACCGGGATGCGCAGGGCCAGGCGGCCGATGTTGTAGGGGTGAAATCCATCCACGTCCTTGTCCGGGTGGATGCGCTCAACAATTGCCTCGCTGTCGATATGGGCCGGCACCGGCATTTGGACGAGGATGCCGTCGATGGCAGGATCTGCGTTGAGCTGGTCGATCAGCGCCAGAAGTTCATCCTGGCTGGTAGATGCGGGCAAATCGTGTGAAACCGAATGGAAGCCTGTGGTTTCGCAGGCCCGGCGCTTGTTGCGCACGTAGATGGAAGATGCCGGGTCGTCGCCGACCAGGATTACAGCGAGGCCGGGGCGTCGTTTACCTGCTGCTATTCGTGCTTCTACGCGTTGTTTGATTTGTTGCAGGAGGTTATCGGCGATTGCTTTGCCGTCTATGATCTGTGCGGGCATGGTATATGGACAGTGTGCTGATAGGAGAACGGAATAAGCAACACTTTAAAGCGCTTTTGCTTCTTATGCAAAGTTGACGAGCCCGCATCTCCACGGTATAGTGCTGCCTCTTCGGGGTGTAGCGTAGCCTGGTAGCGCGCCTGGTTTGGGACCAGGATGTCGGGAGTTCAAATCTCTCCACCCCGACCAGTTTAGTTTGTCCGACAATCTGCCCGTAGCTCAACCGGATAGAGCACCAGCCTTCTAAGCTGGGGGTTACAGGTTCGATTCCTGTCGGGCAGGCCAGTTTGGTTCTGTTGTTCAAGTGGTGGCTGTAGCTCAGTTGGTAGAGTCCCGGATTGTGATTCCGGTTGTCGTGGGTTCGAGCCCCATCAGCCACCCCATAAGTTCAAAGGGCTAGAGTTCTCTAGCCCTTTTCATTTGCGCTTTTGCCGCAAAACCGCTTTCATACTTCGCCGCACCTGCGAGCAATATCAGATTTTCTTTTGTATGGGTTGCTGCATCAGGACCAGAGAGCGCCCCTGGAGGAGGAAAATGCTGCCGCAGGCATAACGTTTCGCTGGGCCGAGCATGTTTGGGTCACTCGTATCAATTGTGACATGCCAGCGCGTGCGGCTGTGAAAACCCGGGATCTGAAACGGGATAGGCTCGTGGTGGGCATTGATCAGAAGCAGGAAATCGTTGTCTTTGACCGGGTTTCCGTGCTTATCGACCTCGCCGATCGCATCACCCGCCAGGTACATGCCAAGACAGCGGGCGAAACCCTGATTCCATTCCGCGTTACTCATTTCCAGACCATCCGGATTGAACCAGAGGATGTTCTTTTCGCCATCGCGCATGTGATGCTGCAGGAAAAAACTGCGCCGGCGAAAGGCGGGGTGCTTCCTGCGCAGATCTATCATCTGGCACACGAAAGACAGGAACGCTCGGTCACCTGGCTGCAACGTCCAGTCCATCCAACTGATTTCGTTGTCCTGGCTGTAGGCATTATTGTTTCCATTCTGCGTGTGTCCCAGTTCATCGCCTGCGAGCAACATCGGTACACCCTGCGAGAGGAAGAGGGTGGCGATGAAATTTCGTTTCTGTCGTGCCCTCAGCGCAACGATTTCGGGATCGTCGCTGGGGCCTTCCTTGCCGCAGTTCCAGCTCAGGTTGTTGGATTCGCCGTCCTGGCACTTTTCTCCGTTGGCTTCGTTGAGCTTTTTTTCGTAGCTCACCAGATCCTGCAGCGTGAAGCCGTCGTGAGCGGTAATGAAATTGATACTGGCGTAGGGCCGGCGTCCATTGTGGGCGTATAGATCGCTGGAGCCGGTCAGCCGCGAGGCAAGGTCGCCGATCAGGCCGCCTTCGCCTTTCCAGTAGGCGCGCACCGCATCGCGGTACTTGGCGTTCCATTCGGTCCAGCCGACAGGGAAGTTGCCGACCTGGTAGCCGCCTTCTCCGACATCCCACGGTTCGGCGATCAGCTTCACCTGGGACAGTATCGGGTCCTGGTGAATGATGTCGAAGAAGGCGCCGAGCCTGTCCACCTCGTGCAGTTCGCGTGCCAGTGTAGCGGCGAGATCGAAGCGGAAGCCGTCGACGTGCATTTCCTGAACCCAGTATCGCAACGAATCCATGATCAACTGGAGCACGCGCGGATGCATCATGTTGAGGGTATTGCCGCAGCCGGTGTAGTCGCGGTAATAACGCGGATTGTCTGGCATCAGCCGGTAGTAGGCGGCATTGTCGATGCCGCGGAAGCACAGTGTCGGACCGAGCTGGTTGCCCTCTGCCGTATGGTTGTACACCACGTCCAGGATCACTTCGATACCCGCTCCGTGCAAGGCCTTTACCATTGCCTTGAACTCGTTCACCGGGTTTCCGGTGCCGGAATAGCGGCGGTCCGGCATGAAATAGCCGATGGAATTGTAGCCCCAATAGTTGCGCAGGCCTTTGTCGACCAGCATCCGATCGTCGACGAACCCGTGGATCGGCATCAGTTCCACCGCGGTCACCCCCAACCGCCTCAAGTGTTCCAGGACCGGTGGGCTGGCGAGCCCCGCATAGGTGCCGCGGAGCGCTTCGGGAACGCCGGGGTGGAGGTGGGTGAAGCCCTTGACATGCAATTCATAGATGATGGAATCGTTCCACGCAATTGCAGGCGGTCTGTCGTCGCCCCAGTCGAACCGTGGATCGACCACTTCCGATTTGGGCATCAAGACGGCATTGTCGCGCCAGTCGAATGAAAGGTCCTCGCGCTTGGCGCCGATCTTGTAGCCGAAATGGGCATCGTGCCAACGCAGTCTGCCCTGGAGCGATTTCGCGTAGGGATCGAGCAGCAGCTTGTTGGGATTGAAGCGGTGCCCGCGCTCCGGCTGGTAAGGCCCATATACCCGGTAACCGTAAAGCAGGCCCGGCCTTGCTTCCGGCAGGTAACAATGCCATACGCGGTCGGTCTGTTCCGGCATGACGATGCGCTCTATTTCACGATGGCCACGCACATCGAACAGGCATAACTCCACTTTGTCGGCATGTTCAGAGAACAGGGCGAAATTGACCCCTTCTCCGTCCCAGGTCGCCCCTTGGGGATAAGGCTTACCGGGCCATACCGTGTGCGCCTTGCTGATCATATGAAACCACCTCCATTCGTCGCCTATCGCAGTTTGATTTCTGTCCACATACGCGACAATACGCGCCTTTGGTTACGGTTAAGATCGCGCAGCATTTCCAGGTGCTTGAAATGCTGCGCATCGGGGAAAATCGCCGGATTCCGCGCGATCTCCGGATTGATGTAGCGCATCGCGTCCAGGTTGGGGTTGCCCGAGCCGATCAGGTTGGTCAGCTCGGCCGAGTTCCGGCCTTCGAGCATGAAGTCCATGAACTGGAGCGCGAGGTCGGGGCGCGGGCCGGACTTGTGCAATACCATGGAATCGAGCGCCAGCACCGCGCCTTCTTTGGGCACGCTGGAAGCGATGGCGAATTTTCTGCCGGCATGCTGTGCGTCGAGGTTGGCCTGGAAGATGTCGCTGGAGTAGCCGTGCACCAGCCAGATGTCGCCGACGGTGAGTTCCTTGATATAGCTCGATGCATTGAATGCCGCCCAGTAAGGCTTGGCGCGGATGATCAGGTCGCGTGCCTGCTTCCAGTGCGCCTCGTCGGTGTCGTTGGCCGAGTATCCGAGATACTTGAGCGCCGCCGCCATCAGCTCGCGCTGGGAATCGAGCACGGTGACGCGGTCTTTCAGGCGCTGCAGGTATTTGGGCTCGAAGATCACCGCCCAGGTGTCGGTCGGCAGCCCCAGTTCGCGCATTTTCTGCACGTTGTAGCCGAGCAGCGTGATGGTGTACGCATAGGGCACGGAAAACCGGTTGCCCGGATCGAAGGGCGTGTCGAGATAGGCGGGATTGATGTTCTTCAAGTTCGGCAGCCTGGACTTGTCGAGAGGCCGCAGCGCCTTCTGCCGGATCAGCGACTCCAGCGCATTGCCGGTCGGCACGATGATGTCGTAGCCGGTCGCGCCCGCGGCCAGCTTGGCCAGCATCTCCTCGTTGTCGGAATAGTAGTCCTGCACCACGCGGCATTTGTATCGTGCTTCGAAGCGCGCCACCGTCTGGTCTGAAATGTAGTTGTTCCAGTTGTAGAGGTGCAGGACGTCTTCGGTTTGCGCCTGGACTGGCGACGCAACAAAACAGGAGCCACAGAGAACACAGAGGACACAGAGAAAGGCGACAACCCCTCTGTGATCTCTGTGATCTCTGTGGCTTGTGCTCTTCATGTTTTAAAACGCAGCACGTTGGGCGCAATGCGCGAGGCCAGCACGATGATGGTCAGGGTGAGCAGCATCAGCAGGGTGGACACCGCGTTCACCTCGGGCGTGACGGCGATCTTGATCATCGAGTAGATGCGCAGCGGCAGAGTGCTCACACCGACCCCGGCGGTGAAGAAAGTGATGACGAAATCGTCGAGCGACAGGGTGAACGCCATCAAGCCGCCGGCGATCACGCCCGGCAGGATCAGCGGGAAGGTGATGTAGCGGAAAGTCTCCCAGGGCGAGGCGCCCGAGTCGCGCGCCGCCTCGAACATGCTTTCGTCGAGGCCGGCCAGGCTGGTGCGCACGACGATGGCGACGAAGCCGATGGAGAAGGTGATGTGCGCGAGGACGATGGAAAGCATGCCCAGCGTGAGGTTGAGCACCTGGATGAAAAACAGCAGCAGCGAGACGCCGAGCAGGATTTCCGGCATCGCCACCGGCGCCATCACCATGAAGGTCAGCACTTTCATCTTGTAGCGGTACATGGCGATACCCGCCATGGTGCCGAGCACGGTTGCGGAAAAGCTGGACACCACGGCGATGAACAGCGAATTGCCCGCCGCAGCCAGCATGTCCTCATCGTGCAGCAGCACGTCGTACCAGTGCCAGGTGAAGCCCACCCATTCGGCGTTGAGGCGCGAATCGTTGAAGGAGTAGACGATGACGATGAGCAGGGGCAGGTAGAGGAAGGCATACACCGCGAGCGCGGCCGCCCATAGCCACATCCCCCTGCGCCCGGCGCCGTTATGCATAACGCCTCCGCTTGCTGCCCAGCTTGGCGGCAAGCCAGACGCAGAGCAGCACCACGATGGTCAGCACGATGGACAGCGTGGAGCCGAACGGCCAGTCGCGCGTGCCGAGGAACTGTTCCTTGATCAGGTTGCCGACCAGCATGTCGCTGGTGCCGCCGAGGATGTCGGGGATGGCGAACATGCCCAGCACCGGGATGAACACCAGCACCGAGCCGGAAAAGATCCCCGGCAGGGAGAGCGGGAAGGTCACGCGCCAGAAGCGCTGCCAGGCGTTCGCGCCAAGGTCCTGCGCGGCATCGAGCAGAACCGGGTCGTGCCGTTCCAGGTTGGTGTACAGCGGCAGCGTCATGAAGGGCAGGTGCACGTAGACCATCGCGACCAGCACCGCAAACGGGGAGAACAGCAAGTGAACCGGTCCCAGGCCGATCAGGCCGAGCAGGCTGTTGACCAGCAGGCTGAGCGCCGCCTGCGGCCCGAGCAGAATCATCCAGGCATAGATGCGGATGAGGAAATTGCTGGCGAACGGCAGGATCACCAGCAGCACCATGAAGTCGCGGCTGCGCTTCGGGCTGCGCGCGATCAGCAGCGCCAGCGGATAGGCCATGACCAGGCAGATCAGGGTGGTGGCGAGCGCGACCAGGAAGGACTTGATGAAAATTTCCGTGTAGATGAAATCGCTGAAGAAGAAGCGATAGGTTTCCAGCGTGAGCCCATGCAGGGTGCCGGGCGCGGCAGTAAGTGGCGCCAGTCCGCCGAACTCGCCGGGATAACGGAGCGAGGCGAGCACCATGATGATGCCGGGCGCGGCAAAAAAAAGCAGCAGGTAAAGAAATGGCGGCCCGCTCACCAGCCATTTGGTAAGGCGCGCGGGTCTCGACAGTATGGGGTACTTGTCACTCATGCAGGAACACCCCCGCATCATGGCGCCAGCCGACGCTTACCGCGTCGCCCGCCTTGAAAAACTGGGCACGCCCCGGCGCAGAATTGGGCAGCAGGGCCTCGATCATCTGGCCGCCGGCAAGCTTGACCTTGTACACCGTGACATCGCCGCAATACAGCAGATTGGAGACAACCCCGGGGAAATGGTTCTTCAGTTCCGTCGCTTCGCCGTGAATGCCGATGTGCAACTGCTCGGGGCGGATGGCGAACGCACCGTTCGCACCGGCCTCAATGCCGGTAACCGGCGGCGCAGCGACCTCGCCCAGGCCGGCGATGGCGAGGCGGGTGTGGCCGTGCGCAGCCTCGACCACCTCGGCTTCCAGCATGTTGATGTGGCCGACGAAGCCCGCGACAAACCGGCTCTTGGGGGAACCGTACAATTTCGAGGGTTCGTCCACCTGCTCGACATGCCCCTGGCGCATCACCGCGATGCGGTGCGACAGGGCCAGCGCCTCGTCCTGTGCGTGGGTGACGAAGACGAAAGTGATGCCCACATCGCGTTGCAAGTTGATCAGCTCGATCTGCATTTCCTCGCGCAGCTTGGCGTCCAGCGCGGCCAGCGGTTCGTCCAGCAAGAGCAGGCGCGGACAACTGGACAGGGCGCGCCCCAGCGCCACGCGCTGCTGCTGCCCGCCGGAAAGTTCGCGCGGGTAAAAATTCGCCTTGTCTGTCAGGCGCACCTGTTCGAGTGTTTCTTGCGTGCGGCGACGAATGGTATCCGACGGAAGTCGCTCCATTTTGAGCGGAAAGGCGATGTTTTGCGCCACTGTCATGTGCGGGAACAGTGCGTAGCTCTGGAACACGGTGCGCACCGGACGCTTCTCGGGCGGCGTGTCGGTGACGTCCTTGCCGTCGAGCAGGATCTGGCCCGCGTCGGGCAAATCGAAGCCCGCGATCATGCGCAGGATGGTGGTCTTGCCGCAGCCGGATGGCCCCAGCAGGGTAAAGAATTCTCCCGCCTCAATGCCGAGGCTGATGTTGTCCACTGCCACGAAATCGCCGAAGCGGCGCGTAACGTTCCTGAGCTCCAACACAGCCATGGGATTCCCTTCGGCAATAACCGGAAGCGAAATTTTATTCTATAGAATTCGGCCGTTGACCACTAGCGACATTCCAGACAGCCCCATGGATCGACGCGTCCAAGCGTTTTTTACTAGGGGAAATCACCTAAGTCCATATGTGATCATCCACATAGATTTATTCAAGTGGGAAATTAAACTGCATATACAGGCCACAACCCATTTTTAGCACAACAAGAACAAGAGCCGTCTTGCCAATCAAGGAAAGAAAAATGCATGAAATTTCACCATGCCAGCAGCACGCAGACGCGCGGAAACAAATGAATAGCAACTTTCATGAATCGCATGCAGCGCTGGTCAGGGCGATTCGGGAAGTGGGCGAAAAGGAGTGCTTTGCCACCGATTCGAGATTTGCCTGTGTCGATTTTCATTGCCGCTGGCAGGATGATTGCCACAGGTTGAGCGCCCATTAACGTGAAACAACGCGAAGCGTTGCCTTCGTTCCTCTCTCCCTCTGGGAGAAAGCAAGGAGAGAGGGAAACGGGTATGGCGAAGCGTTGCTTCATGATTCGGGGCGGCGCTTCGCCATGCCCGTTAGTGCCACGCTGTGGGGCTCGGGACAAGAGTATTTGCCAAGTTAAATCAATGGTGTTTTGTCATTAATTGAAAAGGAGATAGTGATGGAGATGCAAAAATCCAGCGTCAAAAAAGCAGTCAAAACTACTGCCAAGAGCAAACAGGCAAAAAGTCACGCGCAATCCCCTGAACGTGAGCAGATGATCGCCGAGGCGGCCTATTTTCACGCGCAGCAACGGGGGTTCGCGGCCGGGAGCGATCTGGACGATTGGCTTCGGGCAGAGAAGGAAGTCAGCCAATTCATCTGAGTAATCATGATTGGGTGCTGGGGTGTGGTTGTGGCAGTCCGATTGCGGGATCCGGAGTGTTTGCGCGTGACAGCCGGCTTTACCAGGCCGGCGCAAACAGCCCGATTCCATGGGTGGAGGGGGCATGCATGTAAAGCCATTAATACCAATGCTGCTGGGTGCAATCACCACTGCCATCCCTTGGCCTGTCCGCGCGGAACTGGCGTGGAATTTCCCCGCGCCGGCCACGCCGCTCGCGCTCGACACCCTGCAGGTGCACAACAAGTTCATGGTGATCACCCTGGCGATTTTCGCCGTGGTGTTCGCCATCATGATCTATTCCATTTTCACCCATCGCAAGAGCCGGGGAGTCGAACCGGCTAAGTTCACCGGCCCCGGCACCGCCGCACAGGTTTTCTGGACCACCGTTCCGTTCGTCATCTTCGCCGGCATCGATTTCATTCTCATGGGCATCCCCGCTTTCCATAGCGTGCAGATGATGCAGGACACCCGAACCGACGCCGACATGGTGATAAAGATCACCGGCAGCCAGTGGAAATGGCAATACGAATACCCCGATCAGGGCATCAAGTTCGTCAGCACGCTGGCGACGCCGCAAGCGCAGATCGCCAACCGCGAAAAGAAGGACGAGCATTACCTGCTCGAGGTGGACAACCCGCTGGTGCTGCCGGTCGGCAAGAAAGTGCGCATCCTGCTCACTTCGACCGATGTCATCCACACCTGGTGGGTCCCCCAGTTCGGCGTCAAGCGCGACGCCATCCCCGGCTTCATCCGCGAGACCTGGGCGCTGATCGAACGTCCCGGGATCTACCGCGGCCAGTGCGCCGAACTGTGCGGCAGGGGCCACGGCTTCATGCCGGTGGTGGTGCAGGCGGTGAGCGAGCCCGATTACCGCCAGTGGCTGGCGCAGAAGAAGGCAGGGCAGGCAGCTCAGGCTGCCAGCGCCGGGCACGTGTGGAGCCGTGGAGACCTGATGAAGCACGGCGAGGAGCTATACGAAAAAATCTGCGCCGCCTGCCACCAGGCAAGCGGCCAGGGCGTCCCGGGCGCATTCCCGGCGCTTGCCGGGAGCAAGATCGTCAACGGCCCGATGCTGGACGCCAAAGGCTTGCTGGTGAAGGACGGCCACCTCGACCGGGTGATGAACGGCAAGCCGGCTACCGCGATGCAGGCGTTCAAGAACACTTTGAGCGATGTCGACATCGCCGGCGTGGTTACGTTCGAGCGCAATTCCTTCGGCAACCACATGGGCGACATGGTGCAGCCGTCGCAGGTGAAAACGTTGCGCTGACGAACGGAGCGCCGGTTTAAACAGGGAGTGGAAACCATGACTACCGCTGACGTGGCACTCGAACACGGTTACTCCGGCCATCGGGGGGTGACGCGCTGGCTGTTCACCACCAACCACAAGGACATCGGCACGATGTACCTGGTGTTTTCACTGGCGATGTTTTTCGTCGGCGGGGCGATGATCATGCTGGTGCGGGCGGAACTGTTCCAGCCCGGCCTGCAGATCATGCAGCCCGAGCTGTTCAACCAGCTCATCGGCGTCCATGCGCTGGTGATGATCTTCATGGCGCTGATGCCGGCCGCGACCGGCTTCGCCAACTGGATGATCCCGCTCATGATCGGCGCGCCCGACATGGCCTTGCCGCGCCTCAACAACTGGAGCTTCTGGCTGCTGCCGCCGGCGGCGCTGCTGCTGCTGATGCCTTTCGCGCTGGCCCTGTTCGGAATAGGCAGCGGCGCCATCGGCACCGGCTGGACTTTCTATGCGCCGCTCTCGGTGCAGGACGGCATGGGCATCGACTTCGCCATCTTCGCCATCCACCTGCTGGGTATTTCATCGGTGATGGGGTCGATCAACATCATCGTCACCATTTTCAACCTGCGCGCGCCCGGCATGACCTTCATGAAGCTGCCCTTGTTCGCCTGGGGCTGGCTGATCACCGCCTTCATGCTGGTGGCGGTGATACCGGTGCTGGCCGGCGCCGTCACCATGCTGCTCGCCGACCGGCATTTCGGCACCCATTTCTTCAGTGCCGCGGGCGGCGGCGACCCGATCCTGTTCCAGCACCTGTTCTGGTTCTTCGGCCATCCCGAGGTGTATATCGTGCTGTTTCCGGTGTGGGGCGTCACTCCCCACATCCTCTCGGCCTTCGCGCGCAAGCCGATCTACGGCTACCGCGCCCAGGTCTACGCCTTCTGGGTGATCGGCGTGCTGTCGGTGGTAGTGTGGGGCCACCACATCATGACCACCGGCATGCCGACGGGCGCCTTGCTGTATTTCATGTACAGCACCATGGCGATCTCGCTGCCGCTGTCGGTGCTGTTCTTCTGCTGGATCGCCACCATCTGGCGCGGGGCCATGACCTTCGAGGCGCCGATGCTGTTCGCGCTGGGCATGATCGTGCTGTTCGGCATCGGCGGGCTGACCGGCCTGGTGCTGGCGGATGCGGCGGCGGACGCGCAGTACCACCATTCCTACTTCGTGGTGGCGCATTTCCACTACACCCTGTTCGCCGGCGGCATCATGGGAGTGATGGCGGGTGTGTACTACTGGCTGCCGAAGATGACCGGACACATGTACAGCGAGAAGCTCGCGCAATGGCATTTCTGGCTCACCGCGGTGGCCTTCAACCTCACTTTCATGCCGCAGTTCTTCCTCGGCCTGGCCGGCATGCCTCGGCGTATCCCGGATTACGCGCTGCAGTTTTCCGAGTTCAACATGATTTCGAGCATCGGGGCGTTCGTGCTCGGCGCTTCGCAATTGCTGTTCCTCTACGTGGTGGTGAAATGCATCCGCGGCGGACCGCCGGCGCCGGCAAAAGTCTGGGAGGGCGCGCAGGGGCTGGAGTGGACCCTGCCTTCTCCGCCGCCGTACCACACCTTCCAGGTTCAGCCGCGGGTGGAGTGAGCACCATGACAACTGCGGATTTTGACCAACTCCAGCGCGCCAACCGCCGCCTGGCTATGAAACTGGCCGCCGCGGCGCTGGCGATGTTCGGCTTCGGCTTCGCGCTGGTGCCCTTGTATAACGTGTTCTGCGTCGCCACCGGGCTTAACGGCAAGACTGCCAGCACCGTGCAGCCGGCGGAAACCGTTTTCGTGCACGATCCGCGCTGGATTACGGTGGCTTTCAACGCCGACGTGATGCCCGACTTGCCGTGGCGCTTCGAGGCGCGCCGCAGCGCCATGAAGGTACACCCCGGCGAGCTCTCGATTGCGTGGTTCCGGGTCAAGAACCTGTCGGACAAGCCCATGGTGGGGCGTGCCGTTCCGAGCGTCAGCCCGCCGCTCGCCGCGACGCATTTCAAGAAGATCGAGTGTTTCTGCTTCAGCAAACAGGAACTGAAGCCGGGAGAGGAGAGGGACATGCCGGTGACCTTCGTGGTCAAGCGTGACTTGCCTGCCGACGTGCAGTCTCTCACCCTTTCTTATGCCTTTTTCCCCAATCAGGGAACGGTGGTGGCGCTGGGAGGCGACAAATGAGCGAATTGCGCGAAGGCTATTACGTTCCCCACTCCAGCCATTACCCCGCGACGCTGGCGAGCGGGCTGTTCCTGCTGGTGCTGGGCTTCATCCTCCAGCTCAACGGCGAGGGGCTGGGCAAATGGCTCATGCCGGTCGGCGCGGCGCTGGTGATCTATGTCCTGTTCGGCTGGTTCGGCAACGTGGTGGCGGAGACGCAGGGCGGCAAGTTCCACGCCTGGGAAGACCGTTCGTTCCGCTGGGGAATGGTGTGGTTCATCGTTTCCGAGGTGATGTTCTTCGCCGCCTTTTTTGGCGCGCTGTTCTACGTGCGCAACATATCGGCGCCGGAGCTTGGCCAGACCGGCCTGCTGTGGCCGGGCTACAGCGGGACGTGGCCGACCAGCGGCCCGGCGGGCAAGCCCTTCACTCCCATGGCGGCATGGGGCATCCCCGCGCTGAATACGCTGATCCTGCTGAGTTCGGGGGCGACCGTCACCTGGGCGCACTGGGGCGTGCTGAAGAACCGGCGTCCGCAAATCATCGCCGGACTGGCCGCGACGGTAGCGCTCGGGGTGGCGTTCCTGTGCTTCCAGGCCTACGAATACCACCACGCCTACAGCGAACTGGGGCTGACGCTGGGTGCCGGCGTGTACGGCGCCACTTTTTTCATGCTCACTGGATTCCACGGTCTGCACGTCACCATCGGCGCCATCACCCTGAGCGCGGTGCTGGGACGCGCGATCAAGGGGCACTTCACGCCGCAGGAACACTTCGGTTTCGAAGGCGCAGCGTGGTACTGGCACTTCGTCGACGTGGTGTGGCTGATGCTGTTCGTGTTCGTGTACTGGCTGTAGGTAGCTGTTAGCTATCAGCTATCAGCATTCAGCTTGAAGCGACACGGCAGCTTTGACGGCTCAGGCGGGGCGGATCAGGCCGAAGTGATAGCCCGCCATGAGCATGGCAAAGAGCAGCAGGGACAGGGATATGCGCACCGTCAGCGCACGCGCGGTGCGTTCGCCGCGCCCCTGGTCGCGGGCGAGAAAGAGCAGGGCGGAGAACAGGCTGGCCACGACGAGGCCGAGCATGATGAGTACAAGGATCTTGAACATGGCCTACTCCTTGCAAAACGATGGTTCGATTATAGAGGAAGCGCAAGCATGATGGCGAGCTACCGTTTTCGACCGAAGCTGCTGCAGACGCTGGCGACGCTGATGCTGCTGCCGCTGCTGGGACAGCTCGGCCTGTGGCAGTGGCACAAAGCTGATGCGAAACGGGCTTTGCAGCATCGCGTCGACGCCGTGGCACATGCGCCGCTCAAGCGTATCGGACCAGCCCAGGTGAGCGCCGATAGCCTGCGCGGCCACCGCGTTTTGCTGCGCGGGCACTTCGAGGCCGATCGCCAGATCCTGCTCGACAACCAGATACACGGCGAGCAGGCCGGTTATCGCGTACTGACGCCGCTGCGCATCGCAGGCGGCGACGTCCGCGTGCTGGTCGATCGCGGCTGGGTGCCGCTGGGGCGGAGCCGCGACGCACCGCCCACCGCCGAGCCGCCGGGGAATATCGTGGAAGTGAGCGGCACGCTGTGGGAACCGGCCCGGCCGAGGTTTTTCGCCCCCACTCCTGCCTCGGCCGCGGACAAAGTTTGGGAAAGCGTCGATCTGGCGCGCTTTGCCGCGCAGGTGCCGTACCCCCTGGAGAGGTTCGTCGTGCGCCTGGATGCCGGCGCGCCGGGTTGCTATGCGTGCGACCTGCCGCGTCCGGACGAAAAAGTGGCGATGCATCTGGGCTATGCGGTGCAGTGGTTCGGCATGGCCGGCGTACTGCTGGTTTTTTACTTGTATGCGGGTATTCAACGAGAGGGGAGTGACGGCAATGGAACTTGATCCCGAATATGCAGATGTCGGTTCCGGCTGGCGCATGGTGCTCTTGCTGGGCGCACTGTTCGCCATGCCCATCGCGATTTCAGCATGGCTGTATTCCTCCGGCTGGCGCCCCGTTGTGCACTCGGCGCACGGCGAACTGGTGCAACCGCCGCGCCAGATCGGAAACCTGGTACTGGGCGAGGATGGGGGAGCGCGCGTCAGTTTGGGCAAGATGGGCGGCAGATGGACGCTGCTCTATTTCGGCCCGGCGGAATGTGCGGCGGACTGCATGCGCAGCCTGTATTACCTGCGCCAGGTGCAGGTTGCCCAAGGGCGCGAAGAAGGGCGCGTGCAGCGCGTCTTTGTCGCCAGGGGGCGGGTAACGACGACTGGCTTGGCAACGCTGACATGTGTTTTCCCCGGCCTCAAGATCGTGGCTGAAGGCGGGGAAGTTGCCTCGCATTGGCCCGATGGCGCCGTCCCGGGCGGGCGGATTTACCTGGTCGACCCTATGGGCAACCTGGTCATGCGCTATACCGGAGATGCCGACCCGTCCGGCATGCGCAAGGACTTGTCGCGACTTCTGGCGTACTCGTGGGTGGGCTGAGATGTCCTTTCCACGGCTGATCCTGTTTTCCATCCTGCTAGCCTGGGGCGTGGTGGCTTTGGGTGCTTATGTGCGCCTGTCCGATGCAGGCCTGGGTTGTCCCGACTGGCCAGGCTGTTACGGCCAGCTGGGGGCGCCAGCCACGGCGCAACAGCGGCAGGCGGCGCAACAGGCTTTTCCGGATCGTCCGGTCGAAACGCACAAGGCATGGAAGGAAATGATTCACCGCTATGCCGCGGGCAGCCTTGGGTTGCTGATCCTCGGGATTTTCGTGCGCTCCTGGCGCGAACGCGCGGTAATTTTGCGCCTTTCAGCGCTGCTCCTGGCCCTGGTCGCATTTCAGGCGCTGCTCGGGCGCTGGACGGTGACCGATCTGCTGCGGCCAGCCATCGTCAGCGCCCACCTGCTAGGCGGCATGGCGACCCTGGCGCTGCTGGTGTGGATCGGACTCGAAGCACGCATATTCGGCGTTGCGCGGGCCGGCAGCAGCGGGCTGCGCCTGTGGGCTCTGCTCGGGCTGGCGGCGCTGGCTGCCCAGATCGCGCTTGGCGGCTGGACCAGTTCCCACTATGCCGGGCTGGTGTGCGGCGAAGGACTGAGTTGCCGCGGCAGCTGGGACCCCGCCATGGACATGGCTGCGGCGTTTTCGCTCTCGACCCGTGGCGCGCCTTCGCTCGATGCGTTGACGGCGATTCACTGGAGCCACCGCATCGGCGCGCTTGCGGTCGCGGCCATCGTGGCGGGGTTCGCGACCCGACTGCTGCGCCAGGCAGGCATGCGCCGCTTCGCCTGGGTGTTGCTGGCACTGCTCGCGCTCCAGATCGCCCTGGGGCTTGCCAATGTCGCATGGGACCTGCCGCTCGCTGCCGCGGTGCTGCACAACGCGGTGGCGGCGCTGCTGCTGGCGCTGATGGTGGCAGTGAACTGGAAATTGTGGAGGGATTCATGATGAACGCACTGACGCTGCTCAATTCCCGTCCCTGGCCGGACAAGCTGCGTGAATTCTATGCCTTGTGCAAGCCGCGCGTCACCGGCCTGATCGTGTTCACCGCGGTGATCGGCATGGCGCTCGCCGCGCCCGGCATGGTGCCGCTGCAGGCCCTGCTGGCCGGCACGGCGGGCATCGCCATGACGGCCGGCGCCGCCGCGGCGCTGAACTGCATCGTCGAGCGCAGGATCGACATGCTCATGGCGCGCACGCGCAACCGGCCGCTGGCGGCAGGCCGGCTGGGGGCGGGCGAGGCGCTGGCATTCGCCGTCCTGCTGGGCGGTAGCGGGCTGACGCTGCTGTATTTCCTGGTCAATCCGCTGACCATGCTGCTCACCTTCGCCACCTTCGTCGGCTACGCGCTGGTCTATACGCTGCTGCTCAAGCCCGCCAC
Organism: Sulfurimicrobium lacus; assembly: GCF_011764585.1. GTDB lineage: Bacteria > Pseudomonadota > Gammaproteobacteria > Burkholderiales > Sulfuricellaceae > Sulfurimicrobium > Sulfurimicrobium lacus. The sequence continues at coordinate 2,444,266 of NZ_AP022853.1, read as the reverse complement.
GCCGCTCAATATAGTGATCGGCGGCGCGGCGGGCGCCATGCCGCCGGTGCTGGGCTGGGCGGCGGTCAGCGGCGGCGTGTCGGGCGAGGCGCTGATCCTGTTCCTCATCATCTTCGCCTGGACGCCGCCCCATTTCTGGTCGCTGGCGCTGTACCGTACCGCCGAATACGCCAAGGCCGGGGTGCCGATGCTGCCGGTCACCCACGGCAGCGAATTCACGCGCCTGCACATCGTGCTGTACACGGTGATGCTGGCGACGGTTTCGCTCATGCCTTACGGCTCGGGGATGAGCGGGCTGCCTTACCTGGTCGCCGCGCTGCCGCTTGGGGCGGCTTTCCTGTGGTACGCCGTGCGGCTCTACCGCGATTACAGCGATGGCCTGGCGCAGCGCACCTTCCGCTACTCAATCACCTACCTGACGCTGCTGTTCGCGGCGCTGCTGGTCGATCATTACCTGCGCTGAACCGGGAAGCTCTCATGCACAAGGAAAACTTTGCATACCCGTGGTGGTTGGCGATCCTTCTGGTCATATGGCTGGCCGGTTGCCTGAATAGGACGGAAGTGCCGCAGTTCCGTGGTACCGATATCGGGGGCGCCGCTTTCGCTCGCGATTTCCACCTTGCCGACCAGAACGGACGAATGCGCTCGCTGGGCGATTTTCGCGGCAAGGTGGTGTTGCTGACGTTCGGCTATACGCATTGTCCAGACGTCTGTCCCACAACGCTGGCGAATCTGGCAGCGGCGGTCGCCAGCCTGGGCGAGAAAGGGAAACAGGTGCAAGTGCTGTTCGTTACGCTCGATCCGGCGCGCGACAAGCCCGCGCTGCTCGCCCAATACATGCCGTTTTTCAACCGCGACTTTCTCGCCCTTTATGGCGACGAGCGGGAGACGTCTGCTGCCGCAGCAGAATTCCACGTCTATTACCAAAAGCAGGACTTGGGCTCGGCGGCGGGCTACGCCCTGGATCACAGTGCCGGGATATTTGCTTTCGACCCGGCAGGGCGCCTGCGCCTGCACATCGCTTACGACTCGAACGTGGACGATATCGTGCACGACGTGCGGCTGTTGATGAACTGACGGTTTGCCCCCGCCGCTGCCGGCGCCTGGTCAGCCCGGTTCGCGTACCAGGCGAATGTCGATTTCCCGCTCCACGAACTGCCACTCCGGGGACGCCCGAAGTTCCGCCACGAGCTTGTTGAAAGCCGACTCGTCGGACGGGGCAAACTCGAACCAGGTGAGGAAATCGAACGGCTCGGGTTCACCCAGATCGCGGCAGTGATGAAGCCTTCGGGCAATCGCGGGCAAATATTGCAGCCCGATGCGGGCGTGGCTGGATTGTTCCTCGAATATCCTTTGCCGTTCGTCCTGGTGCAGGTTCCACCAGGACGCGTTCTTGCGAATAGCGATGAGCGCCGCGCAAACCGCTTCGGAACGGCCAAGCGCAGGCTGCTTCGCGAGAATCTGCTCCTTCTCTCCATGCATTTCGTAGCGCTCGTTGCTCGTTATACCGTGAAGAACCCACTTGGCATCGAGAGATGCGGGTCCGGTATCCCGCCCTGCGACGATATCGACCATGACCGGCGCAGGGAGATGCTCCCCGGCGAGGGTTTTCATCTGGACGACGCGCCAGATGCCGGCGTTGCCGCCGACGAATGTAAAGAGACGGTTATTCATTTTCTGCGTCCTTGGAAAAAGCTCGACGATTGAGCTGCAGCCGCGCCACGAGGGTGCGGCTGCAGCGAAGTGTCATAGCTATGACAGGCGGTCTATTCGAGAGTCAGGTATTCCTCCCTGACCGGCAGTTCTTCATAGCCGAAAAAATAGGGGAAAACCCTCATGGTTGTCAGGAGTCCGCCTTCGGATGGCGGTGCACTTAAACGCTCCAGATCCTCCGGAGTCAGCGGCTGTATCCGGGCAAAATCACGCGCCCGGCTGAAAACGCCATTTCTCCACTGGTACACTTCATTCAGTTTCTCGTCGTAGGTGTAGAAGTGATTGTTATCGTTGTAATAATCATCGAACTTGTTGCGCCCCAGGTAAATCGCGTTGGAACCTTCGTAGCCGATTTTCTGATAGGAGACCGGGTCCGTGTTGAGGAAATAAACCCAGTCGCCGGGGACGAAATTCCTCGGCCCCGCGCCGTATTCGACTTTCACGAGTTTGCCCGGATTGTTCTGTTCCCGGGGGTCGAAGTCTTTTTCGAAGTCCCACATTCTTCCTGGTTCGACGGCCACCAACGGGTCCTTGTCGGCCAAAAGACGGCGCACCACTCGCTTTAGCTGAACCTTGTCTTTCTTGATGCGGCGATAATAATCGAGCACACCCTGGACCACGACGAGTTTCGTCGCCGTGTAGCAGCCGATCGAATATTTGGCCTGGTTGACGAAAACATCGTTGACGGCCTTGTAGACGGGGTAGCCCGGCTTGGGCGTACCGTCCTTCCAGAGCTTCTCGTTCCAATTCGCAGGTCCGCCGTCGGGCCAAATCCACATTAAGTCTTCCGCCCAAGCCACTGTATTTTGACGGATTCCGACGTGGTCCTTCAGTGCTTCGATATTGCACGCCCTGCCTTTGAACTCTGTTGTACGGCCGTGCTGCAGGAGAGCGAGCAGGATTTCTTTTTTCGACACGGTCTGAATGTTTTTCTTCTTGCCGTGTTCCATCGGGAGGCTTACGACCTCCTCCTTGATCTGCATCTCGGGCCGGTCTTGAAGATTGAGCGTGTTTGCGTCTTCCTCCGGCGTGCTCAAGGTGTAAAACAAGATGCCATTCTTCCTGTCCACCTTTTTCACGACCAATTCTGGCGCGATCCCGAAGGAGGCCAGGTAGCGGGCCATGCCGGATTCGATTTTTTCAAGTTGCTCGGGCCTGCATGAAAAACGGATGCCGTCGAAGCCAAGCGTGTGAGTCTGGTAGTCATTTACCGCGGGTTGTTGCGGTGGGCCGGCGTCTGCAACGCAGGCGTTGCCCAGAAGAACGGGTAACAGCAGCGCAAGAATGATGTTTCGTAATGGCATTTGACTGTGCCTGCCCATGTTTTGGATGAGATTAGAGAGAAAGGACAGGTCGTTCGATAGGGTGAGTTATGTATTTCTTGACCAAGCATGACCTTATACCTGAGCAAGACCGGTCGGTCGAGCACGAATGCTCGGAAGCGTTCGCACTGAACGCGACGTCTGCAGTGCCAACAAAACAAGGAGATGAGCAATGCGATTCATGATGTTGATGATTCCCAACTGCAAGGGGCATCCACGCCGCATGGGGAAGGGTAATGCGGTGCGGCGGGCGCATTTTTCCTACACACATTATCCTTCCTCCCCACGAGAATTTGGATAGTTTGCTGTATTTATTTGCCTACTTCAGCAGTGTATTTTGTCATCATCATCCGTAGCGGGCGTGGTTGGAGGTCATCATGAAATGCAATGTCGGAGGAATGGATCGAACCGGTCGTATCGTGCTCGGGATCGTGTTGCTGGTTGTCGGATTGCTGGCTCCCATCGACACGATGTGGCGAATAGTCGCGCTGGTCATCGCGGCCATTGCGCTGGTAACCGCCATCGTGCGCTTCTGCCCTGCCAATGCGATTTTCGGAATCAACACCTGCGAGGGAGAAAGCAAGAAGTAGAGCGGTGGTGGCGTTACGACCGCCACCGGGCGCAAACCGTGCTGAACTACCAGGAGTGCACTCATGACAGACCAGGAAATCGTCAAGGAGATACGTGCCGCCTTTGAGCGTGAGCCGCGCGTCCACGTGCACCGCAATCATATCCGCATGAATTTCACGGGCAGCGCATTGGTGATCGAAGGCGAAGTAGATGACATCGCGGCCAAAAAGCTGGCGCTTGAACTTGCCGGAGAGTTCGCCCCGAATACCGAAGACAGGTTGCGGCTGACGCCCGCCTCTCCGGTCGCGGACGGCGCGCTGCGTGATGCGGTGATCGTCGCCATGACGGAGGAACCAACCCTGAAGAATTGCACCATCCGGGTATGGATCAAGGGAAAGGAAGAGATTGTCCGCGACACCCAGCCGGAATCGGGCGGCGCCATCCATGTTTTCATCGAGGACGGGATCGTTACGCTGGAGGGACAAGTGCTCAGCCTTTCCCACAAGCGTCTGGCCGGCGTGCTGGCCTGGTGGGCGCCGGGCTGTCGCGACGTCGTCAACAGGCTGGCGGTGGCTCCGCCGGAAGAGGACAGCGACGCCGAGATCAGCGATGCGGTACGCCTGGTGCTGGAAAAAGATCCCCTCTTGCCCGCCGAGCAGATCAGCGTCAAAACAGAAGACCGCGTGGTCACCCTCGAAGGCCTGGTTTTCCGGGAGCAGGAGCGAAAGCAGGCCGATGCCGATACCTGGTATGTGCACCGCGTCAGAAATGTCATCAACCATATCGAGGTGCGCCAGTAGCCGAGGCAAGCCCCGTTTTGCTCCTCCCCTTTCAAGGCTCAACGTAACGCCATTACTCAGGTTCAGGGAAAAACTCATGTGCCGCCTTGCCTTTATTCTGTTATTTTTGTTCAGCCTGAATGCTGCCGCGGCGGATGAAACAAACGAATTGCAGCGCCTTCACAGCGCGGTCAATATGCTTAATCAAGAGCAGCAAACGATTTACCAGCAATTCCAGATGGTCCAGGAATTGATCCGCGGAAGTTTCCAGTTGCCCTACAGTACCCAAATCCAGCCAATGCAGACGATGGGGGAAGTTCCCAACTATGCTGATGTGATTGCGGCACAAAAGAATGCGGCGCGTCGTGGAGAGGAACTCTACGTTCAGGCTAATCGCTTGCTTGCCAGGTACGGTGAAATTGAAGAAGAGAAAAAGCCGCTACAGCAGCGCATTCTCAAGCTGATAAGCAACGGTAAATAGCCGAATATGAAGAATACGCTCGTGGTTTCCTTGCCGGACCAGGTGGCAACTGCACTGCCTTGACCACGTGGGGATGGTCGAAATTCAGGTCCGGCTGGTGGGAGAAGAAGCGATGCCAGTAATACGTCTTCGCCGTCTCGTCCCACGCCCAGTTGGATTTCTCCGCATCGCTGAAAATCACACGGGTTTCTGGTTGTTCCGGTTCTTTTACCGTATTCCGTGCTTTCCCTCATTTCCATGCGCCGTTTCCTGTATTTTGCACAACGCTGTACCCCATGGCGCGCTCCGCGCCGCGCGCTTCAGACTCGGTCGGGCAACATAGCCTCGGCCAAAATTGATGGCGTGGCAACGAGAGTGTGTTTCATCAGCAGAAGCGAGGAGAGAAGCATGTACAAATTGACCGAATACGTGCAGATGGCAGCAACGGAATACTTCCAGGAAACAGGTGAAATGGAACTGAACTCGTTGTGGATCGCGCGGTTCTTCCAGGATAGCGGCGTGCTGGACGATTATCCGCGGCAGAACCTGGTCGCATTCAGCTCGATGGTGCAAAAGGAACTGAGCCTGCGATCAGAAAGGGCGGGTAAGGAATCGGGCTTCCGGCTGGATAAAATCATCCGTTTCGTGAAGCAGCCGCGCAAACCTTAGGGAACCCCTGATCAAGTCAGACGCGGATCGCGTTACATCGAAAACGGGCTTGAGCACACCCGCAAGGGGCGTCCCCGCCGAGAGCGGCGGCAAAGCCGCTCGCACTGGCGAGAAGGCACGCGACGAAGGTCGTAGCCGAGCCTACGATGCCGAGGAGCGCAACGCGGCGCAAGCCCGTTTTCGATGTAACCCGGAGGGACGCGGTTTTGCGGGCGCCATGCGGCGTCGCGAGGCGCTGGTGCAGAATGACTGCACGGCGCACCTCACTTCTTGCCTGGCACCCGCAAAACCACGTCGCGACCGCGTTTGACTTGATCAGTGGTTCCCTTGCCTTGCCGCCCCAAGAGGCCGGATGCCCGGCACCCGTACTACAGGCATTTGCCGTCCTTGCCGACCTGGTGACCGACCACGCCGCCGACCGCTGCGCCGCCCACGGTACCTACGCCGCTGCCACTGCTCAGGACCGATCCGGCGACACCGCCGATCACGGCCCCCCCGGCAGTGCATTTGTCCTGTGCACTCATGTTGGCGCAGCCGGTCAGGGTGAAGAAAGTCACGGCCAGGGCCAGAATCATTTGGGTATTCATTTCATTATCTCCAGAAATTGGATAATGAATATTTGAGTTGTTTAGTAGGTTATGGTTCTCGAACAGGCAAATCATCGTCAGGGAAGGCGCGGAGGGGAAAGGGCGCGTGGTTTGCCCAAGCCGAGATTCGCTATCTCCCTTGGTAGGCAATGCGGTAAATTGCGCCCGCCTTGTCATCCGAAACCAGTAGGGCGCCGTCCGGCATGACTTGCAGGTCCACCGGTCGGCCCCAGGCGAGTCCGAATTGCAGCCAGCCCTCGGCGAAGACTTCGTAGCCGTTCGGCCGACCATCCTTTAAGCGGACCAGGGTAATGCGGTAACCGCTGGGCGGAAAACGGTTCCAGGAACCGTGCTCAGCGATGAAAATCTGGTTGCGGTAGGTCGCGGGAAACTGCTTGCCGGTGTAGAAACGCATGCCCAGGGAGGCCACGTGAGCGCCCAGTTCCTGTGCAGCAGGGGTGAACTCGCCACATGCCCGCTTGGCGCCGAATTCCGGGTCGGCGATGTGTTTGCCGTGGCAATTGGGAAAGCCGAAATGCATGCCGGGGCGGGGGGCGTGGTTCAGTTCGTCCGGTGGGCGTTCGTTGCCCAGCCAGTCGCGGCCGTTGTCGGTGAACCACAATTCCCCGGTCGCCGGGTGCCAGTCGAACCCCACCGTGTTGCGCACTCCGCTGGCGAATCGCTCTAGCCCGGTACCGTCCGGGCGCATGCGAAAAATGGCCGCGTAGCGCGCCGGGTCGGGCTCGCAGATGTTGCACGGCGCCCCGACTGGGACATAGAGCAGGCCATCCGGCCCGAAGCGGATGAATTTCCATCCGTGGTGTGTGTCCGAGGGGAATTTGTCGTTTACCACCACCGGGCGGGGCGGGTTGTCGAGGCGCGATTCGATGGCGTCGTAGCGCAGAATGCGGGTCACCTCCGCCACGTACAGGGCTCCGTCGCGAAAGGCCACGCCGTTGGGCATGTTCAAGCCCGAGGCAAGCGTCAGCACCCGGTCCGCGCGCCCATCGCCATTGCGGTCCTGTAGCGCGTAGACCTTGCCTTCACTGCGCGTGCCGACAAACAGCGTCCCGTCCGTTGCCAAAGCCATGGAGCGTGCGCCCGGCAGTTTGTCCGCATACACGCCGATGGTAAAACCCGGGGGTAGCCGGATGTCGCCCAGCGGCAGGTCGCCGGCAAATGCCGGGAAGCTGCCGATAAACAGGAAAAGAAGCAGGCGGATCATCTGGATCGCTCCCTTGCTGCCATCGGAAAGCGGCAATCTCACGTCACACCAGATCCTGAAAGCCGGTGTAGGGAAGTTCCAGTATTTCTTCCGCATCGCTCCAGCCGAGTATTCCCCGCCATTCCTGCAACTCGCTCCGCGCGCCGCGCAACAGCAGCAAAAAGCGTCCGTCTTCGATGGCGCGGTGCAAGTGTTCCAGCTTTTCCTCCGGGATGCCGACCCGGTGCATCGCGGTAGCCAATTGAGTCAGTTCGGCGGCGCCAGTCATGACTGCTGCGCCGCCGAGCGCACCGATGATGGCTTCCACGATCGGGCCGGCCGCGAGTACGGGGCCGAGGCCGGGAAAGATGAACATGCCGGTGGCGCCGACGAATAGTCCCCACAGCGCTCCCCAGAGCGCGCCTTGTTTGGCCCAGGCTTCGACGCGCGATCCCTCGGTGCGGTGATAAATCCCCAGCACGTCATCGCCGGAGGCATGGACGCGCCCCAGCACCGAGATCATGTCCATGGGAAATCCCTTGTCCATGAGTTTTTCCAGTGCGCGTTGCGCCTTGGCTTCATTGCTGTAGACGCTGATCAGGATCGCCTCTTTCGTGTTGCCCGGATCATTTTCCTGGTCTGACAAGGCCATTTTCGACTCCTTCGAAACGTGCGTATTTTTTGGACCGGCGCTGTACCATCAAGTTCGTTATCTCGTTGATCGCCGTTTGCGGATAGGGCGGATAAACGGCAGGAAATACATACCTCACCCTATCGAATTACCAGCCTTCTCTGGCTACGCTTGAATAGTGCCCGAAAAGGAGTGCTGCAAATGACCTACGTTGTGACGGAAAACTGCATTCAGTGCAAGTACACCGACTGCGCGGTGGTTTGCCCGGTGGATTGTTTCCACGAAGGCCCCAACTTTCTGGCCATCGACCCGGATGAATGCATCGATTGCGACGCATGCGTGCCGGAATGTCCGGCCGAAGCGATTTTTCCCGAGGCGGAACTGCCGCCGGGACAGGAGAAATTTCTCGAACTCAATGCTGAGCTGGCAAAGAACTGGCCGGTCATCAACGTGAAGAAAGACGCGCTCCCCGATGCGGACAAGTGGAACGGCGCCGAGGGCAAGCTGCAATACCTGAAGAAATAGCGCCGCGAACGGCCTGTTACGCGCAAGAGTCCCCCTCGTCCGGTTTGTCCCCTCACCGGCATGCCGCTTTGAAGATGTAACCTTTTCCGGCCACGTTTCGAATATCCCACCAAGGATGGCATGCCATCGCATTATCAATACTCTATATCGGCGAGGTGAAGATCATGGACAGGCGTACGTTTATCACTCTGGCGGCCGGCGGGGCTGGGTTCATGGCCTTGCCAGGGCTCTTGGCACCGCTTCGGGCAATTGCGGCTGAACGCATCGATAAAATCATCAAAAGCGACGCGGAATGGAAGAAACTCCTGACCCCCGCGCAGTACGACGTGCTGCGCCGCGAGGGCACTGAGGCGCCCTTCAGCAGCCCGCTCGATCATGAAAAGCGCAGCGGCATGTTCGTCTGCGTGGCCTGTGATCTGCCGCTTTTCCCCTCGAAGTACAAATTCGACAGCGGCACCGGCTGGCCGAGCTTTTACGATGTGCTGCCCGGCCACGTCGAGACCACGAAGGATTTCAAGCTGGTGCTGCCGCGCATCGAGTACCATTGCGCGCGCTGCGGCGGCCACCACGGCCACGTGTTCGACGACGGGCCGCGCCCCACCGGCCTGCGCTACTGCAACAACGGCGTGGCATTGAAATTCATCCCGGGCAAGGCATCATGAATTTCATCGATATCGGACTGGCCTTTCTCGAAGGGCTGGCGCTGATCGTCTCGCCCTGCATCCTGCCGGTTCTGCCGCTGGTGCTGGCGGCATCGGTCGAGGGCGGGAGGCGCCGGCCTTACGGCATCATCATCGGCTTCGTGCTGGCGTTCAGCCTGTTCGCGCTGATTTCGCGCAAGATCGTGGTGGCGCTGGGCATCGATCTCGATATCGTCAGGGATGCTTCCCTGGTGCTGCTCGCCGTGTTCGGGCTGGTGCTGCTGTCCACCAGACTGTCGGACAAGTTCAGCGCGCTGACGCAAGGCGCGGCCAACTTCGGCAACCAGCTGGCCTCCACCGGCGGGGAAGGGCTGCTCAGCGGCGTCCTGATCGGTGCCTTGATCGGCCTGGTGTGGACACCCTGCGCGGGGCCGATCCTGGCCGCCGTGCTGGTGCAGGTGATCCGTCAGCAGAGCGACTTCGCCGGCAACCTGATCATCGTTTCGTTCGCGATCGGCGCAGGCGTGCCCATGCTCATCATCGCGCTGACCGGCAGAAAAATCATGAACAAGCTGGGCTTCATCGCCCGCCATACCGAAGCCGTCAGGCGCGGATTCGGCGTACTCATCCTGCTGTCCGTGGCCTACATCGCTTCCGGCGTGGATGCGCAATCCTTTTTTGCGCGCAGTCCAAACGCACAACAACAGCCTGCCGGCGAGCTGGTGCTGCAGCATGGCCTGAACAAGCCCTACGCCGCGCCGGAATTTGCAGGCAACGATGCCTGGCTTAACTCGAAACCGCTCACCATGCAGAGCCTGAAAGGGAAGGTCGTGCTGGTCGACTTCTGGACTTATTCGTGCATCAACTGCGTGCGCACACTGCCCTACATCACCGACTGGGACAGGAAATACCGCGATCAGGGGCTGGTGATCGTCGGCGTGCACTCGCCGGAATTCGAATTCGAGAAGAAAATCGACAACGTCAAGGCCGCGATCGCGCAGCACGGCATCCGCTATCCGGTGGCGATGGACAACAATCTCGCCACCTGGGACAACTTCAACAACAGCTACTGGCCCGCGCATTACCTCATCGACAAGGACGGCAAGGTGGTCTACACGAGTTTCGGCGAGGGCGATTACGACGTCACGGAAAACAACATCCGCTACCTGCTCGGCCTGAAGAGCATGGCGCAAGCCGCGCCGGCACAAGCACCCGCCATCGCCCCCGACCAGACGCCGGAAACCTATCTCGGCTATGACCGGGCGGAGCACTTCGCCGGCAAGGAGCATGTTGCGCTCGACGCAGAGCGCGCATATCGCTTTCCCGAGTCTCTGGCTGGAAACCAATGGGCGCTGAGCGGCAAGTGGAAAGTGGCGGACGAAAAAATCGTCGCAGGGGAAAAGGGCGCGGCACTGCGCCTCAACTTCAAGGCGCGCAAGGTGTTCCTGGTGCTGGGGACTGCCGACGGCAAGCCGGCCCGCGTCACCATCAGGCTGAATGGCGAGGCGCTGGGGTCCAATGCCGGCAAGGACGCGTCGGGCGGCGTGGCGACCATCCAGCTCAACACCCTCTACGAACTGATAGACCAGAAAACGCCGAAAACCGGCCTGCTGGAAATCCAGTCCGATGCGCCGGGGGTGGAGGCATATGCATTTACCTTCGGGTAGGTGGTCATTGCGAGGAACGAAGCAATCTGTAATTGGGTGACTGACCGAAACCGATTGGGGAGCTAACTTTCAGGAAAAGCCGGGGAGGTTAACGCCGGTTGCGGATGGTATCCATGCCGTTCACCCGATCCCAGATCAGGCGTGTCTGCTCCTCGTCGAGCAGCAGCCACTGGTCAATTTCCTCGGCAGTGCGTCCGCAGCCTTTGCAGACGATGTCCCCCAGGCTGGTGGAACAGTAGCCGATGCAGGGAGAACTCGGGGTGTCATTGCACAAAGTCATGGGGCGGATTATACCGGTACTTGAGGCGTCACAGATGCCGGCGCGGCGACGGCTAGCCGACCGCTGAAAGGATGCTGTAAGCCCCTCCAGGGATAATCGACCGCCATGAGCCTTGCTTAACGAACCATGTCGAGCAAGGCAATCTGATGGGAATCCTGATGAATCATGAATAATGCGCTCAAGACATCCGCGCCGAGCGGGGGCGGCATCCATATCCAGGGAACGTCGAAACTGGGGAATGAAGCGGCCCGAAAGAACTTTCTGCGTCAGCTCGAATCCCTCGGCCTGGACGGTTACGTAAACACATCCCAGTCGGACGCCCGCCTTCCAAGCCTCCGCTTTCAGCTTCGTGCGGAGCTTGCCGATGAATGGGCGCCGGGCTGCGACACCATCCAGTTGGGCGACAAGCTCGCTCTCGACGCCCAAGGCAACGCCTGCGATCTCGAACGCGAAATCCTGCTGTCCATGCTGCTGGCCCCCGTCGCGTTCGAGTTTCCTAGCCATGACGAACTCGCCTCGGCCGTCCGGGTGAGAAAAAACATCGTCGCAGCCGCGCGGCGGACCTCGTTGGCCTTCCATGCCACCGAAGCCGAGCGCCCAGCCGAATACTGGACTTACGACGAGGATCGCGGATTCACGATCCTGCCGGGCAAACCCTTGGTCACGGCGTTGCAGAAGGCGACCCAGCCCGATGTCTCCGGCAAGCTGTACTCATTTTCCTGTTATCGCGCGACGGAGTATGTGATTTTGCTCGGCATCGCGCAGGAACTGGAAAAAGCCAATCCCGAACTGTTCACGCGACTGCAGCAGCAGTGGAACACCAGGGCCATCAAATCGGGGGAATTCCACGAGGTTTTTCTGCGCGAATACGGTTCCATGGGCGAACCGTTGCCGCCCAAATTTTACGTTCCCGGCGACCGTTTGTGGTTTCGCAACCCCGACGCGCATTCTTCCGACGTGACCGGCTATGAGGGTTCGTGGGTGTTTTACCTTGGCGGCGGACTGTTCACGAATTTCTGGAATCGGGACAAGCCCTTCACGCTGGCGACGAAGTGCCTGGAAATCTTCCACTGGCGCAACGCGACCTGTCGCGACCATGCCGGCGAACTGCGGATCGACGAGGAAATCGTCGAGCAGCGCGTCAGGGAATCGATGAACGACCCGGCGGAGGTCGAAAGAATTCTGCAGGTCATGCTGCGCCTGCGCGACCCCCAGGGCGTGTATGTCGACGGCGGCTGCATCGATACGTCGCGCGAGTATCCTCGGCTGGTATGCCCCGGCACATCGGATCTGGTTCTGCCTGCGTGTTGAGCGTCGGATCAGCCTTGATCCGGCCGAACCATTGCAGCGGCTTGCACCCAGCGTTCGAATTCGTCTTCCGTCACGTGGCCTGACGCCAGGGCGGCCTGTTTCAGCGTAGTGCATTCGCGGTGTGCGCGTTTGGCGATTTCCGCAGCGCGGTCGTAGCCGATGTGCGGCGTCAGGGCAGTCGCCAGCATCAGCGATTGCTGCAACAGTGCTTCGATCCTTTCCTGATTGGCCGTGATTCCGCGCGCGCAATATTTCTCGAAGCTGCTCATGCCGTCGGCGAGCAGCCGCAGGCTTTGCAGGAAATTGTGTGCGATCAACGGCTTGAACGTATTAAGCTCGAAGCTGCCTGAAGCGCCGCCGATGTTGATGGCGACGTCGTTGCCGAAGACCTGGCAGCACAGCATGGCGAGCGCTTCGCACTGGGTCGGGTTCACCTTGCCCGGCATGATCGAACTGCCCGGCTCGTTCTCCGGAATGTTGATCTCCCCCAGCCCGGATCTGGGCCCGGACGCCAGCCAGCGGACGTCGTTGGCGATTTTCATCAGGGCGGCGGCGAGGGTTTTCAAGGCGCCGTGGGCGGCCACCAGCGAGTCGTGCGCCGCCAGCGCGGCGAACTTGTTGGCGGCGCTGCGGAAGGGCAGGGCACAACTGCGTTCGAGCTCCGCCGCGACCAGTTCGCCGAAGGCGGCAGGCGTGTTGAGCCCGGTGCCCACCGCGGTGCCGCCGACCGCGAGTTCCAGCAATGCGGGTTGGGCGGCGACGATCACCGACTCCGCGTGATCCAGTTGCGCCACGTAGCCCGAAAACTCTTGCCCCAGGGTCAGCGGCACCGCATCCTGGAGGTGAGTGCGGCCGATCTTGACGATGTCGGCGAATGCCGCCGTACGGTTTTCCAGCGTGGCGCGCAAGCTGCGCAGCGCCGGCAGCAGGTGCTGCGCGATGCCCAGGCTGGCGGCCACATGCATGGCGCTGGGAAAGACGTCGTTGGAGGACTGACCGAGGTTGACGTCGTCGTTGGGATGCACCAGCCGGGGTTCGCCCCTGGCGCCGCCGAGCAGTTCCGAAGCGCGATTGGCGAGCACTTCGTTGAGATTCATGTTGCTCTGGGTGCCGGAACCTGTTTGCCACACCGATAGCGGGAACTCGGCGTCGTGGCGACCGGCCAGCACTTCGTCGGCGGCCTGCATGATGGCGGCAGCTTTTTTCTCGTCCAGCCGCCTAAGATCGCGGTTGACGGCGGCGCAAGCCCGCTTGACCGCCGCCAGCGCCAGGATCAGCTCAGGCGCCATGCGCTCGGTCGAAATCCTGAAATGCTCGATTGCACGCTCGGTCTGCGCACCCCATAGCCGGTCGGCGGCAACCTGAACGGGCCCACAAGCGTCGCGCTCGGTTCTGGTGGCGGTCATGTGTCAGGCGTCACAGTTTGAGCAGGTTGTCGATCTTCGCGGCGCAAATGAAATCGTTTTCCGACAGTCCGCCGATGGCGTGGGTGGAATAGCGCACGCGGCACTGGTTGTAGCCGACTTCCAGGTCCGGGTGGTGGTCTTCGCGGTGGGAGATCCAGGCCGTGGAATTCACGAACGCCATGGTTTCGTAGTAATTCTTGAAGCGGAACGTCTTGGCGATTTCCATGCCCACCTGTTCCCACTCGTTCAACGCCTCCAGCATGCGCTCCACTTCCGCCTGTTCCATGGGAGGAACGCCGCCTTCGCAGGGTTTGCAGGTCTTTGCGGTCAGATCGCACGCGAGTTCTGTGTCCATGATTGCCTCCTGAATGAGTTGGAATTGCAATTATTCGATAATTTGACACTAATACCCGACTATAGTTGTCAGGTAACATGAACTTATCGTATCGCAGGCATATCAAATTTAAAACAGATTCGGGGTTAGACCATGCCGCGCGATCTTCCCATCGGAAACGGTTCCATGCTCGCCGCCTACGATTTCGATTACCAGATCCGCGATTTCTACTATCCGCGTGTCGGTAAGGAAAATCACGCGCTGGGTCATCCATGGCGTTTCGGCGTGTGGCTGGAGGGCGAGTTTGCCTGGCTCAACCGCGACAACTGGACACTGCGGCGCGAATACGTTCCGGGCGCCCTGGTTACATCGGTTACTGCATCCCACCCGAGCCTGCCGTTGCGCCTGCATTTCAACGATGCCATCGATTACGAAAAAAACATCCTGGTGCGACGGGTGCGGGTGGAAAACCTTTCCAGCCGCCCGCTGGTACCGCGCCTGTTCTTCCACGCGGACATCAATGCGCTGGAAAACGAGATCGGCGACACGGTTTTTTTCGATCCGAAGAATGCCTGCCTCATCCACTACAAGGGACCGCGCTATTTCCTCATGAGTTGCGCCACCGAGACGACGCTCGGGGTCACGTATTTCGCTACCGGCACCAAGCGCCATCGCGGCCTGGAAGGGACCTGGCGCGATGCGGAAAACGGTCTGCTCGGCGCCAATCCGATCGCCCAGGGAGCGGTGGATTCGGTCATCGGCATCCATCTTCAGCTTGCGCCCGGCGCGGATGCGGTTTGCCATTACTGGCTGGCGGTCGGGGAAAACTATCACGAGGTCGAGGAACTGCATCGATTCATAACCCAGGTGGGCGCGGAAAGCCTGATCGAGCGCAACATCGACTACTGGCGCCGCTGGGTCGCCGCCGGTGAACGCGATTTCGGCGGACTGCCTCCGCTGCTGGCGGAATGCTACCGGCGCAGCCTGCTCATCCTGCGCACCCAGATCGACCGCGGCGGGGCGGTCATCGCCGCCAACGACACCGACATCCGCCAGTTCAACCAGGACACCTACAGCTACATGTGGCCGCGCGACGGCGCCATCGTCGCCCAGGCACTCGACCGGGCCGGCTACGGCAGCCTGTGCCGGCGCTTTCTCGAGTTCTGCACGCGCAAGGCGGTCAACTACAACTATTCCGCGAGCATCCTGGCCGAGACCGGCTTTCTCATGCACAAGTACAACCCGGACGGCTCGGTGGGCAGTTCCTGGCAACCCTGGATGCAGGGCGAGGAGATGCAGCTGCCCATCCAGGAGGACGAAACCGCGCTGGTGATATGGGCGATCTGGAACCATTACCTCATCCATCGCGACATCGAGGCGATCCGCCCTTTCTACAGCCCGTTCGTGGAAAGGGCGGCCGATTTCCTGCTGGGTTTTCGCGATGACAGAACCGGCTTGCCCCTGCCGTCTTTCGATCTGTGGGAAGAGCGCCGGGGTGTTTTTACTTACACCACGGCAACCGTGATCGCGGGGCTTGCGGCCGCGTCCAGCCTGGCCGCCCTGTTTCATGAAGCGGAGCGTGCAGACGCCTACCGGCAAGGGG
This sequence comes from Sulfurimicrobium lacus, assembly GCF_011764585.1. Taxonomy (GTDB): domain Bacteria; phylum Pseudomonadota; class Gammaproteobacteria; order Burkholderiales; family Sulfuricellaceae; genus Sulfurimicrobium; species Sulfurimicrobium lacus. The sequence continues at coordinate 2,428,564 of NZ_AP022853.1, read as the reverse complement.
CGGACGAGGTCAGGGCGGCGCTCGACACGCATCTGTACTCACCCGGGGAAGGGCGTTTCATGCGCGGCATCGTGATCGAGAACGGGCTGCCGAAATACGATGTGACAGTCGATGCCAGCCTGCTGGGGCTGGTGATATTCGGTGCTTACGATGCGCAAGACGAAAGAGTGGCGCGCACCATTCAGGCAGTGGAAGAGCGACTGTGGCTGAAAACGGGAAGCGGCGGCCTGGCGCGCTACGAAGGCGACAATTACCAGCGCATGGCGACGCGTGGCGACGTGCCGGGAAACCCATGGGTGGTGTGCACCCTGTGGCTGGCCCAGTGCCGCATCGCCAAGGCGCGCGATCTGCGGGAACTGGAGTTGGCTGTGCCGCTGCTCGTGTGGGTCGCCGAGAGGGCACTGGCGTCCGGGGTGCTGCCGGAGCAGGTGCATCCGGATAGCGGGGAGTTCATTTCGGTTTCTCCCCTGACCTGGAGTCATGGGACGTTTGTGGCGACCGTGCTGGATTACCTCCGGAAAGGACAGGAATTGAGTGCCCTTCCTGCCTTGGGCGTAATGGACAAGGGGTGATGTAATGACGCAACAAAATTATGGGGACGTGATCCCGCCCGTTTTCGACGAGGCTGCGCGCAATTCGCGCCTGGCGTTCCTGAAATTCGACGCACGCGACGTTGAATTGCTGCACGATCTTGAGGTCTTGTTCCGCGAGCGGCTGGATGAAATTGCCACATGCTTCTACGAGCACATGCTTTCCTTTGAAGAAACCCGCAAGGTGTTCAGGGACGATGCCATGATTCAGCGTTTGGGCGAGGCGCAGAAGGCATACCTGATGGAGGCGGTGCAGGGCCCATACGACGCGAGCTACTTCGAGCAGCGCTGGCGCATCGGTTACATACACAATGCCATCCTGGTCGAGCCCCACTGGTTCATCGGCGCGTTCCAGCTTTACCACCGCATCCTCTATCCCATCATCCTGGAACGTTGGCATAACGACGCCAAAGCGGTGGTGGAGCACATCCTGGCGCTGGACAAGATCATGAACCTGGATCTGCAACTCGGCATCCAGAGCTATTACGTGCATTACGAAGGCACCATGGACAAGCTACGCGACCTGAACCTCCGCATCGAGGCCGCGAGCACGGCCAAGAGCCAGTTCCTGGCCAATATGTCGCACGAGTTCCGTACCCCGCTCAACGCCATCATCGGCTTTACCGAGGTGCTGCAGGACCGGATTCCGGGCGAGCTCAACGCCGACCAGGCGGAATACCTGGGCGACATCCACGACGCCGGCCAGCTGCTGCTGCGCCTCATCAATGACGTGCTTGACCTGTCCAAGGTTGAAGCCGGCAGGCTGGAGCTGTTCTACGAGACATTCCCCATCGCCCAGACAGTGCGCGAAACCATCACTATTCTGCGTGGTGCGGCAGAGGGGAAGGGGCTCGTCATCCACAGCGAGTTTCCCCCGGACCTGGGGTTGATCACCGCCGACCAGATTCGCTTCAAGCAAATCCTCTTCAACCTGCTGTCGAATGCCGTTAAATTCACCGATAACGGAAAAATCTCCATTTCTGCCGCAATTGAAAACGGACAACTGCACCTGGCGGTGTCCGATACCGGCATCGGCATAAAGGAGGAGGACATGGGCCGCATTTTTATCGAATTCAGTCAGGTCGATGCGTCCAATTCCCGCCGCTATCAAGGCACCGGACTGGGGCTGGCCCTTTCCAAACGTCTGGCGGAAGCGCATGGCGGGCGTATCTGGGCGGATAGCGAATTCGGCGCAGGCAGCGTTTTCCATTTTCTGCTGCCGCTGCAGCCATTCGAACCCAGGAGCACGCCGGAACAGGCGGCCACGTGAGAAACCCATCATGAACAACGGAAATCACCATTCGCTAGAAGGGCAGTGCCCGGACTCGCGCAACACGATCCTGGTGGTGGAGGACAACCCGCAGGCCGCCAAGCTGTTGTCCCTTTATCTCCTGCAGGCGGGGCATGAGGTGCTGGTCGCCAGCAGCGGCTGCCAGGCATTGGATATTGCCGCCGAGTGTCATCCGCTGGCCATCACCCTGGATATCCTTCTGCCCGACAAGGACGGGTGGCAAGTGCTTTCTGAACTGAAGGCGTCTCCGGTCACGCGCGATATACCCGTAGTCATCGTTTCGGTGCTGGACCGCCAGGCCCTCGGGTTCCGTCTGGGCGCTGCCGATTACCTGGTCAAACCGGTGGATCGCGCCGAGTTGCTGCATGCTCTGAAGCGCTGTGTGCCGCGCGAGGGCGGGGCCAGTGTCTGCCACAAGGTGATGGTGGTTCACACCGATCAGGAAGAATTGCAACTGCTTGCCATGATACTGGTGGAAGCTAACTATGAGGTGATCCAGGCGCTCGGTTTTGAGGAGGCTTTCAACCTGGCTAAATTCGCCCACCCGGATCTGATTGTCACCAACCTGATGGCGGGAGGGATGGATTTTTTGTCCTTGCTGCAACTCCTCAGGGCGGCGCCGGCCACTGCGCGTATTCCTGTCCTGGCACTGAGTCCATGGATGCTGGGCAGCCAGGAAGGCGTGGAGATGGAAGAGGGAATCGAGTTTGTGCTGATGCGGGAAAATGAACTTATTGAAGAGCGCCTGCTGTCTGCTATCACCCTGCTTTTCAAGCGAGACAAATATTCCGCCGGAGAGGGCTGAGGAGGGGCAACATGGAACAGTCAGCCAGGACCATATTGCTGGTCGATGACGACGAAACCAACCGCAAGCTGATACGTGTCATCCTGGCCGGCAGAAACTATCGCATCCTGGAAGCGGGCAGCGTGGAAGCGGCCATGGAAATACTCAAGCAGGAGCGGCCAGATTTGCTGTTGCTCGACATCCGTCTCGGCGAAGGCAGCGGACTGGATCTGATCCGCACCATACGCGAGGATCCGGCTTTTGATCTCGTAGCGGCGCTGGCAATCACGGCACAGGCCATGAAAGGTGACGAAGGGCGCTTCCTGGCAGCGGGTTTCGACGGTTACCTCAGCAAACCCGTCGATACCCGGCGCCTGCCCGAGGTGGTCGAACGTTTCATCCGGGAAGGCAGGAGGGGAGGGCATGGCTGAGGCGAATACATATGCCGGAGCAACGGTTCTGGTGGTGGATGATGCGCCGCCCAACGTAAAACTGCTGCGTCTGATCCTGAACGATGCGGGTTACCGGGTGCTCGATGCGGCCAGCGGTCCCGAGGCGTTGGCAACCCTACGCCGGGACAAGCCCGACATCATGGTGCTGGATGTGCGCATGCCAGGCATGACAGGTTACGAGGTCTGCAGGCAAATCAGGGAAGATGCCGAATTTTCCGCGCTGCCGGTCATCATGGTCACGGCCTTGTCCTCGCCGGAAGATCGCATCAGGGGGATCGAAGCCGGCGCCACCGATTTCATCACCAAGCCCTTCAACAAGAAGGAGCTGCTGGCGCGCGTCAAGGCCAGCCTCATCATGGCGAAAATCGGCCGAAACGGCATCGTTCCGCAACTTCCCGGCGCGGTGCTGATCGCCGACCCTGACTGGAAAGTGCTTGCCTTGTCGCCTTTGGCCAGCGTGCTGCTGGACATTCCTTCGCTCGACATACAGGAACTGGATTTCACCCAAATGCTGGGGCCATCCGAACAAGCCCAACTCGCGTCCGGGAAGGAACTGGTCGAATTTACATTGGCCCATTCCGCCATAAAGGGGAATCAAATGCCGGTAATGGACCCGGCAGGGACGCTGGTCATGCGACTGATAGCCCTTATGGGCTAATCACCACCTGCCCATACACGATGCACATTTTGACCTGGCGAAGAAAACTCATGCCGAGCAGGACGTACTGCACGCCCAAATCGCTTTCAGATACGCGCGCAGCGACATCGTGCAGGGTAACCGTGCCGACGGTCACCGCGTCCAGCGTGAGTTTATAGGTTCCTATCGGGCCGCTTGCCGTGGTGGATTCGATGCGCTCTCCCGCAAAAACCGGGAGGCCCATGCGGATGGCTTGAGCGTAGGGGATCAGGATTTCGTCGGCCCCGGTGTCCACGATAAAACGCACCGGTGCGTCGTTGATGCGGCCATCGACGAAGATGACGCCGGGCGCGGCCGACAAAGCCTGGATATGGAAGAGCAGGAAAAAGACCAATGCCGCCTTTTTCATGGCCTGCCGATCTTTTATTTACTGCGAATCAGCAGGATAGGGACTGGCGAAACGCGCAGGATGCCTTCCGCAACGCTCCCGACCAGGAGGTGGCTCAATCCGCTGCGTCCGTGCGTTCCCGCCACGATGAGGTCGGCTGACCATTTGGCGGCTTCCTGCATGATTGCGTCGGCGATCCGCAAACCGAGGCTCTCGATCTTGAGCAATTGACTTTCTACAGCCACACCCTTGTCCAGCGCCGATTTCCGGGCTCTCTCCAGCATGCCGAGAAGGTAGGTTTCCTGTGCGTTTTCGACTTCCTCCGGGGTTGGGAATTCGGCATCTGAATTGATGCTGTAGCCCTCCATCACATTGACGATGAGCAGTGTGGCCTGTTGATTCCCGGCAAGGCTGATGGCTTCCTGAAGCGCACGGTTCGACGTGTCGCTGCCGTCTATCGCAACCAGTATTCGCTTGTACATATTTCGTCCTTCCCGACTGTGGAGCACGAACAAACACCGCGCCTGTCACGCCTTTTTCAATATAGCAAAATAGTCGACCCAGTCAATCGGGTATTTTATGTAGGCTAGGGAACCTCTGATTAAGTCAAACGCGGTCGCGACGGGGTATTGCGGGATGCCAGGCAAGGAAAGAGACGCGCCGTGCAGTCATTCTGCACCAGCGACTCTTGACGCCGCATGGCGCCCGCAATACCCCGTCCCTTCGGGTTACATCGAAAACAGGCTTGCCCCGCGTTGCGCTCCTTGGCATCGTAGGGACAGCTACGACCTGCGTCGCGCGCCTTGTTCAAGCCTGTTTTCGATGTAACGCGATCCGCGTTTGACTTAATCAGAGGTTCCTTGGCCAATCGAGTCCTGCAGCCCCTGTTGGCCGGCCGTCGCAAGGCGCAATGCCTCGACCACGCGGCCCCGAAAGGCGCGCCAGCGGCGCCCTCCAGGCAAGGCATGCTTCTGATTGATTTCCAGTTCGATGCCGACATAGACGTCAGCGGGAAAACGGCGGCGCAGATAGGCGGTAAGGCCATCGGAACTGCCGGTATAAGGGTAATTGCGGCGCACTTTCAGCTCCGGCGCCAGCGCCTGGAGATGGGTCTGCCAGCAGCGGCACAGTTCGACTTCGCCGCGGCGGGCCGGATCGTACAGCAGGCCGATGTCGGCGCTGCGCACCGCGCCGTCGAGCACTGGAGTGAAGCTGTGGGAGGAGATATGGATCACCCGGCTACCCTGCTCAGTCGCGGCGGCGATCGCCGTTTCGACCTTGTTCCGGTACGGCAGGTAATGGCGCTCCAGTATCTCGCGGCGAACTGCAAGCGGCGTATCCCGTGTGGCCTCGGAGTACAGGCGCGGGTGGCCGAGGGAGCGGTTGAGGTCGGCCAGCAGGCGGCTGGTGGTGGAGACGAACAGGGGTGCGGCCAGCGCCTCGGCGAGTTCCCTGGCCAGGACAAGCGCACCGGGGTCGTAGCCGCGATGGGTTCGCAGCAGCGCCTCGCAGCCCGAGAACAGGTCACGGTAGCGGGTCGGGATGCGGTTCCCGCCATGTTCGCAGGTGATGAGGAAATGGTCTGCTACGGCCATGGCCAATCAGTCCACGAACATCCGGCCCGTTGCCAGGCACTCGCACAATTCCCGATAGACCGTCTGCAGGCGCGCTTTCGATCCGTCCGGACCAACCGCGCGGACGATGCGGCGGGCGAGTGGGCCGCGTTCCAGCATCACGTCCAGCGGCTCATGCCACTGCCTGTAATCGAATGTCGGCGCCGCTTCCATGAGGTGCCGCCACAGTTCGCCGGCGGTGCACAGCCGACCGGGGAAAGCCATCAGTTGCAGGTATCCGGCATCGTCGATCACTGCCTGTTCGGCATCGCGGATACAGGCGTGCAGGATCGCCACCAGCGCATCCGTGCCGATTGCCTGCTGCATCGCGAGCGGCGACCATTCGCCCTGGTAGAGCGCCTTAACGACGGCTGAGGTGACCGCGGCGATGGCGAGGTCGGCCTGCGGACACTCCTGCACGTCGATCACGCGAATCTCGATGGCGTTGCGCTCGAAGCGCGGGATGGCGCCGCGTGCGTTGAGCCATTCGTGCCGCAACACGCCGTCCGGGTCGAAAGGCAAGATATCCCGGTAGATGGGCGCCATGACCTTCGACCGATACTCGGCGCGCCGGGTGACGGTATCCGGGATGACCTGCCCGATGGTCGACAGCACTTTCGCCTGGTGGGTGCGGTAGGATTCCATGCGGAAGTCCATGAAGCCCGTGGAACGCCCTTCGGCGAAGGGAGAACTCGCCGCCAGCGCGGGGAGGATCGGCAACACCAGGCGGATGGCGGCATGCAGGCGGGAGAATTCGGCATCGCCGGAAAAGGGCAGGTTGAGCTGCATGCTCTGCAAATTCGACCAGCCGTGTGCCTTGCAGCCGAAGATGCGGTCATAGGTCTTGTAGATGCAGGCATCGTCATGCGGCCACAGGCGCGTTTCCGCGAGGGGTTCCATCCACGGGTGCATGGCCGTGGGCATGAGGCGCGCACCCTGGGATTCGAGCAACTCGTTGATCGCCAGGACTTCGGACTGGAAGGCTGCCGGAAGGGGGGCGAGGGCGGGGTCCGGCCGCGCGTTCTTGAGTTCGACGACGTGCAGCGCAAGTTCGTTGGACCAGCCGAACTTCCCCCGCGCCACTTCCTCGACTCGGGCCCCTGCGGCCTGGCGCAGCAACTCGTCGGCAACCGGTAGGACCGAGAGCGTCTGCCGGTCCACGATCATGTATTCGAGTTCGACGCCGTAGCCAGTGAAGGCGTGAAGGGCAGGAGAGGCGCTCATCGGGAAGCCCCGCGCCTGCGCGCTTCGATGCGTTTCAGGAAGACTTCCATTACATCGCGGTAGAGCGCGTCCTTGAGTACGCCGTCTTCGTTGCCGGCGTCCACGCTGGGGTTGTCGTTGATCTCGATGATGTAATAGCGCTTGCCGACCTGTTTGATGTCTACGCCGTAGAACCCGTCGCCGATCAGGTTGGCCGCCTTGAGGGCCAGCTTCATCACCCGCTCCGGCGCTTCGTCCACGGACAGCGCCACCGTGGCCCCCTCGACGTATTTGTGTCTTTCATCGGCGTGCTTGATGATCTGCCAGTGGCCGGGAACCATGAAATATTTGACGACGAACAACGGCTGCCGGTCGAGGATGCCGACGCGCCAGTCGAATTCGGTGGGCAGATACTCCTGCGCGACGATCAGTTCCGACTTGTCCAGCAAGCCATTCACTTTGGCATGCAGTTCCTGCTCAGATTCCACCTTGACCACGCCCAGCGAGAACGAGCCGTCCGGCTGCTTGAGCACGCAGGGGAGGCCGAGCGTGGGGATGATCCGGTCCACGTTGTCGCGGTCCACCAGCAGGGTCTTGGGTGTGGGAATGCGGTGGCGTTCCAGGATTTCGGCGAGAAAAACCTTGTTGTTGCACTTCAGGATGGCGTCGGGATCGTCGATCACTACCAATCCCTCGGCCGCTGCCCGGCGCGAAAAGCGGTAGGTGTAGTGGTTGACGGAGGTGGTGTCGCGGATGAACAGGGCATCGAACTCGGACAGCCGACCGAAGTCGGCACGGGTGATGAAATCCACGTGCATGCCCAGCGCCTGTGCCGCCTTCTCGAACTTGCGCAACGCCCTGGCGTTGGACGCCGGTTCGGGATTGTCGGGATCGTGCAGGATGGCGAGGTCATAGCGCGGCATCGAGCGCCTGGGCGCCCTGCGCCTGCGGCCCATGAAATAGTCCAGCGTGGCTTGAATCGCGAATTCCTGGTGCTCGGGCGGTATATCGCTGGCGGCAATCAGCCGCACCTTGCGGATGCGCCAATGGTGGTCGCGGCGCTCGAAATCGGCGCGCAGCAACGGCGCCTGCAGCAGGTTGAAAATTTGCCGGCTCAATTGATCGTGGCAGCTTGCAACGTTGCGGCCGAAATAGATGCTCAGTTCGAAAGTGTCCGACTTGATGTGCGCCAGAGATTTCCGGATCGACTCGTCGAGTCCCTCGGTCAGGTGCCGCACCAGGTTCCGGGATTGCAGGTCCTCGAGGGTGTTCACCCGGGGCAGCGGCTTGTGGCCGCGCGCCTCGGCAAGCAGCGAGACGTAATAGCCGAGGCTCTGGTAGCGGTAGGTTTTGCACAGGTTGAACACGCGGGCGAAGCGCTCGTTGCCCCAGGCCGGATCGGTCAGGTAAGCGCGCGCCGGCACCACGGTCACGCCGGGAACGTCGAGCGGCCAGTCGCGCGGATTGTTGACCACGATGAGGATGCTCACGGCTTGCCTTGGGACGGATGCCCCGGTGGATGGATCACCAGCAGATTGGCGTCGTGGGTGACGATGCCCAGCAGCACGGCGCCGAGCACGCGATCGATGTTGATCCAGTACTCGTGCGACGGGCCGTAAGGATGCAGCCCGTAAGGATCGACCACCAGGACGGTGTGTTTTGCCCGGTCATAACCCGCGATCACGACGAAATGGCCTGCCGGCAAGCCGCGCACGTCGTCAGGCTCGTCGTTCGGCCCGTATTCCCGCGCGGCGCGGTACAGGTAAGTGGAGCTCAAACCGGTGAGGATGGGCAGATTGCGGCGCAACAGGCCGCGCAGAAGGGGGCGCGAGAGATCGTTCAGGCGCAACTGCCCGCCCAGGCTCAGGAATTCCAGGTAGCCCTCGGTGACGTAGTGCAGCCGGGCGTCGGTTTTCGACTCCCGCTGCCGCTGCAGGCGCTCCGCGATGTCCACGCCCGGCACAAACCAGGTAGGGTCGAACACCGTCAGGTTGTAGGTATAAATGGTGGCCTGGTAGCCTTGGAGCAGCGCATCGCAGGCCAGAAAAATCGCGAAAGTGCCACCCAGTTCCATCTTGCGGGTGCGGGCGATAATGTCCGGAAGCTGCGCATCCTCGCCCCAGTAGCGATAGATGCTATGCAGACAGGTAGGGCCGCAGGTCGTTTCGTCCGGCTGTGGCAGCATCCCGACCGGTAAGCGTAGCGTGAGCGGATACATGTTTTCCTCACAAAGAGAAAGACGCGGTATGTTTTAGCTTCCCTAGCGTACTCCGAGTATTAGCTGAAGAAAATAACGGATATTTATCGCTTCATATTCCATGTGAATGCAGTGTAATGTTGCGTTGATAATAATTACTGAACTATCGCCTCCTGAAGCCGGTAGTTTCGACAAGGGAAAATATGATGGGCACGTTGATAGGAAACGCCAAAATCCTGGTTGTCGACGACGATCCGAATCTTCGGAAAACGCTTTCCGACATCCTGCGGGTCAAGGGTTATGCGAACATCGTCGCGGGGACCGGTGCCGAGGCACTGGCTGCCATGGAGCAGGATAAAATTGCCCTGGCGCTGATCGACCTGATGCTGCCGGACATGACCGGACTGGAAGTGATGGCGCGCATCAAGACTGTTTCCCCCCTGACGGAAGCGATCATCCTGACCGGTCACGCCTCGATTGATACCGCCATCGAGGCGACCCGAAAGGGGGCGTTTTCCTACATCCTCAAGCCCTACCAGATGGACGATCTGCTGCTGAACATCAGGCACGGTATCGAACGGCAGCATGCCCAGGAGGAGATTCTGCGGCTGGCATCCCATCCCAGGCTTAACCCTAATCCGGTGATTGAGCTCGACCTCGACGGCAGCGTGACCTATCTCAACCCGATGGCGGAGAAGCTGTTTCCGAACCTGATAGAGATGGGACTGAAGCACCCCGTGCTTGCGGGCGTGGAGGAACTGTTCGGTGACTTTCGCGAAGGGAGGCGTTCGGAAGTGGTGAGGGAGCTTATGGTCGAAGGGACTACGTTCGAAAAGCATATCCATTATGTCCGGGAAAGCAACCTGGTTCGTCTCCAGTTGCTGGATATTTCCGAACGCAAGCGTGCCGAGACCGAAGCCCGGGTGCGGCTGGAGGAAGTGGAGCGGATGAATGCCCGCCTGATCGAAATGAATTCCAAGCTGGAGCAAGCCCAAAGCCAATTGTTACAGGCGGAAAAAATGGCATCCATCGGGGTGCTGGCGGCTGGTGTGGCCCATGAAATCAACAATCCGGTGGGCTTTGTCAATTCGAATCTGGCGTCCCTCCGCGATTACGTCAATGATTTTATGGATATCCTGGATGCCTACGAGCGCACACAAGCTGGCTTGCCGGAAAAGGCGGGATATTTTGCCGAGGTCAACGACTTGAAAAAGCGTGTCGACCTTGCGTTCATGAAGCAGGACGTGACGTCCCTCCTGGCCGAATCCCTGGAGGGCATCGGGCGGGTGACGAAGATCGTCCAGGATCTCAAGGACTTTTCCCGCATCAGTGTTGAAGAAAAGTGGGCCAATGAAGATATCCACCTGGGAATCGAAAGTACGCTCAACGTCATCAGCAACGAACTCAAGTACAAGTGCCAGGTGGATAAGACGTACGGCGATCTGCCACGTGTCGAGTGTTTGCTTTCCCAGTTGAATCAGGTGTTCATGAACCTGCTGGTGAATGCGGCCCAGGCGATTGAAACACACGGCACCATCACCATCCGCACAGGAACCATGGGCGATCAGGTGTGGATCGAGATTTTTGACACCGGCAAAGGCATTCCGCCGGAAAATCTGAAACGGATTTTCGAGCCGTTTTTTACTACCAAGCCCGTCGGCAAGGGGACCGGACTGGGACTGTCGGTTTCCTACAGCATCATTCAGAAGCACCACGGCCGGATCGAGGTGGAGAGCAATGAAGGCAAGGGTACGATATTCCGCATCTGGCTGCCGGTGAAGCAGCCCGCGTAATATCCAGGAAACAGCGGCGCGTCGCGGTTCAGTTGAAATTTGATGCAATTCGGGAAGGAAGCAATGAGTCTGTCCAATTTGTTTCGAAACATGCCCATTCGCCGCAAGCTTACCGTCATTACCATCCTGTCGGCGGGCGTGGCCTTGCTTTTTGTTGCCCTTGTATCGATATTCCACCAGTGGTTCCTGCTTCACTCGGAATTGGAGGAAGCCACCCACAGCCAAGCGAGCATCGTCGGCACCAACACCACGTTGGCCCTGATTTCCAACGATCCGAAGTCTGCCAGCCAGACACTGGAAGCACTGGAGCACTTCTCCAACATCGAGTTCGCCACGCTGTATGACAGACAGGGCAAGGTTTTCGCTCAGTTTTTGCCGAATGGACGGAAGCCCCCGCCTCCCTATTACCCGCCGATCCAAGAGCAGCATGTCTTTACGTCCACGCACCTTGACGTGTTTCACCCGATCTTTTTTGAGGACGAACGCGTCGGCACGCTTCAAGTGCGTTCCAGTCTGGAGACAATATATCGGCAAATGGCGTGGAGCGTGGCACTACTGGTTGCTGCCGCGTTGGGAGGAATGGGCCTGGCGACGATACTGATTAACTACGCGCATCCGGCCATTACGGAGCCCATGGGCAGGCTGCTCGGCCTGATGGAGGCCGTGTCGAGAGAAAAAAACTATACGCTGAGGGCGGAAATTCATGGCAAGGATGAACTGGGAGCACTGGCCCAGGGATTAAATGACATGCTGGGGCAAATCCAGATACGGGATGACGCACTGGCGCAACACCGTCAGGATCTGGAAGGGGAGGTGGTCCAACGCACTGCGGAGCTGGAAAAGGCGAACTTGCTGTTGGGGGAGGAACTGGCGGAACGGAGGGAGGCCGATCGGGAACTCCAGGCGGCTAACGAACAATTGTCGATCCTGCTCGATTCTTTGCCGATCGCTGTTTACCGCTGCAGAGCGGAAGGCGATTATGCGGTGACATATATGTCCCATAACGTTGTGGCTTTCACCGGTTATGCCCCGAGGCATTTCATCGAAGAAAGCGATTTATGGATCAAGCGTATCCACCCCGACGATGCACCGCGGATTGCCGCCGAGATGCCCATTCTGTATGAAAAGGGCATGCACGCCTACGAATACCGCTGGCAGCATGCTGACGGAAATTATCGCTGGATACTCGACTCCCTGAGGTTGATACGGCCTGAGAACGGCACAGCGAATTATTTGGTGGGCATGTGGCAGGACATTACCGAGCGCAAGCTGGCGGAAGAAAAAATCAGCAAGCAGCAGGAACTGACTTCACAGATCATCGAGACCATTCCCATGCGCGTCTTCTGGAAAGACCGCGAATTACGCTACCAGGGCTGCAACACCTTGTTTGCGAAAGACGCAGGATTGAGCCGTCCAGACGAATTGATCGGCAAGAGCGACTTCGATATGAGCTGGAAAGATCAAGCTGAAATGTATCGAGCCGACGATCGTCTGGTGATGGATACCAATACACCCAAGATATCCTACGATGAGCCGCAGACGACGCCGGACGGAGGGGAAATCTGGTTGCGCTCGTCCAAAGTGCCGCTGGTCAACGAGGTTGATGAATCCATCGGTGTGCTGGGTGTTTACGAAGACATCACCGCACGCAAACTGGCCGCGCAGGCGTTGGAAGAATCCGAACGAAAATTCAGGACCATACTCGACTCCGCCGTCGACGGCATCCTGGTGGCGGATGGACTGACGCACAAGTTCGTAACCGCCAATCGCGCGATCTGCAACATGCTGGGCTACCAGCGGGACGAGCTGTACCAGCTTGGCCTGGAAGACATCCACCCCCAGGATGCGCTTCCTGAAGTGCAAAGGCAGTTTGAACGCCAGATGAATGGCGAGATACAGGGGCAGCATGACCTGCCGGTGATGCGCAAGGACGGATCGGTGTTTTTTGCCGATATCAGTACGTCTCCCCTGCTTCTGGCGGGACGGCCTTGTCTGGTCGGCATCTTTCATGATGTCACCGAACGCAAGCGGGCGGAGACGGAACTGAGGCTCTTCCGCACGCTGCTCGACAATTCCAGCGAGGCCGTCGAAGTCCTCGATCCTGCCAACCTGCGCTTCCTCGATGTGAACCAGAAGGAGTGCGCCGACCTGGGTTACAGCCGCGAGGAACTGCTCACGATGGGGGTTGTCGATATCGACCCGTTCTTCGGTCCGGATGCCACCCGGTTGATCCAGGAACAACTGCGCAACACGGGCGCCGCACGCTTCGAAGCCATTCACCGGCGCCGTGATGGTTCGACCTTCCCGGTGGAGGTCAGCTCAAGGCTTATCGAACTCGACCGCCCCTACCTGCTGAATATCGTTCGCGACATAACGGAGCGCAAACAGGTCGAAGAAGAAATCCGGCGGCTGAACGAAGAACTTGAGGAAAAGGTAAAAGAGCGCACGCAGCAGCTCCTCGTCGCCCAGGAGGACCTGGTGCGCAAGGAAAAGCTGGCCGTGCTGGGTCAGGTGGCGGGCAGTGTCGGCCACGAGTTGCGCAACCCCCTGGGGGTGATGAACAACGCGGTGTATTTTCTGCAGACGGTGCTTTCCGAGGCGGACGACACCGTCAAGGAATACCTGGGCATGATCAAGACCGAGATTGCCGCGGCCGATCGCATCGTTTCAGACCTGCTGGATTCGGTTAGGACCAAACCGCCCCAGCCCGAAGTGGTCGGGGTTGGGGATTTGATCAACCAGATTCTGCGCAAGCTCGCCGTTCCCGCCTCCGTTGCCGTCCAACTGGAAATCCCGGCGACGCTTCCATCCTTGCAGGTTGACCCACTGCAAGTGCAGCAGGTGTTCCGCAACCTGATCAGCAACGGCATCGACGCCATGGCAGAAGGCGGCACGCTGGAAATCCGGGCCACCACGGCTGACGAAGGAAAGGCCATTACCGTAAGCATTCGGGATACCGGCTGCGGCATCCCGCCTGAGCAGGTGGCGAGACTGTTCCAGCCCCTGTACACCACCAAGGCGCGGGGCATCGGCCTGGGACTGGTGGTGGTGAAAAACCTGACCGAGGCCAATGGCGGGAGGATCGAAGTAGAGAGCGAGCAGGGCAGGGGAACGGTTTTCTCCATCACACTGCCTTGCGTCAGTTCGCCGGTCGAGGAGGCGTAAATGCGTTTCGCCAGCAAAATCGGGCTGAGCGCTGCAGCGGCGGCGCTGCTCATCGGACCATTGCTTGGCGCTGCCGTGTTCTTCAAGGCGCGCGCAGTATTGCAGGAGCACATCATCCACGATCAGGTCCGGAGTGCCGGAAGCGTCATGCGCGAGATCGATACCGCCATGCACCATGCCTATCAGGACGTCAGAGCGATCGCAGCCGATGAGCTGCTGGCCGGGTTTCTCGAGTTCCACGCCGATAGCTCCAGGGAAAGGATGGTGGAGGAAGAACTGGAAGAGCGGGAAACCCTGACGGGCCCATGGGATGCGCTCACGGTGTTCGATGCAAGCGGACGCGCCGTTTTCGCACCCAAACCGCTGGGCGATGAAGCGGCCATTTCGGCCTATGTTACCAGCGAGCCCGCCTTCCGGCGCGCTCTGAAAGGCGAAATCTACTATTCGGACCGGCTGGTTCGCCGCCGCACAGGGATACCGGTAGTGATCTTTGCGGCGCCCGTTTATGGGAACGCCGATCGGCGCAAAGTGGTGGGCGTGGTGGTCGCCCATTACCGCTGGGCAGTAGTGCAGGGCATCCTCGACCGTGTGGACCCGGCTGCCTGGGTACACCTGCTGAATCGCGAAGGGTCCATAATTGCGAAGCGCAGCAACGACCCCTTCAATCTGGTATTCATGCCCTCCATGAAGCAGGTGGATGCAGGAGACGCAAAGGCCGGGTATGCCATCGCTTCTGGCCACACCCACGGCGAAGAAGAGACCCTGAAGGTAGAAGCAGCGCAAAGCGGGGTGCAGGACTACCACGGCAGTGGATGGCGATTGTTGCTGGAACAGCCGTCAAATAAAGTTTTTGCCCCGATCAGAAAAATGGCGATGGAGACCACGTTGCTGGTGTTCGGCGTGCTGCTCGTGGTGGCTGTGCTGTTTGCCATCCTTGGGCGCAGGTTCCTCCGACCGTTGGCGGAACTTGTCGAGGGGGTGAGGCAGGTTGAACAGGGGCATTTGGACCATAAGGTGGTGGTGCGCAGCAAGGACGAATTCGGCGCGTTGGCCGACAGCTTCAACGTCATGGTCAGCAAGTTGCGGGAGGCGCAGGAAGAACTGGTGCGCAAAGGGAAGCTGGCGATGCTGGGGCAGGTAGCGAGCAGCGTGGGGCACGAACTGCGCAACCCCTTGGGCGTGATGAACAACGCGGTGTATTTCCTCCAGTCGATGCTCGATGAGGGCGACGACAGCGTCAAGGAGTACCTGGGCATCATCCGGGACGAGATCGCCCGCTCGGAACGAATCGTGGCCGAACTGATGAATGCGGTGAGCACCCGTCCCCCTGACCTTGCCGCGCACGAAGTGGCGTATCTGGTCGGGGAGGTTTTGCGCAAATGCGCCTTGCCCTCCCGCGTGAGCATCACCCTGGATATTCCAGAAACGCTTCCCGCTGTGCGGGTCGATGCTATTCAGTTACAACAGGTGCTGGAGAATCTGGTCATCAACGCGGTGGATGCCATGCCGGAGGGCGGGATACTGGAATTCAGTGCCGCAGAAATCGAAGGCGGGACGGCTGTCGCCCTCGACGTCCGTGACAGTGCCAACGGCATTACGCCTGAAAACATGGCCAGGCTGTTCCAGCCCCTGTTCACCACCAAGGCCCGAGGCATCGGCCTGGGGCTGGTGGTGGCGAAGAACCTGATCGAGGCCAACAGCGGCACGGTCGAGGTGCAGAGCGCGCCGGCCAAGGGAACCCTGGTTACCATCACTCTTCCGACCGCGCCTGAAAGGGATATTTCGATATGAGCAGCATCTCATTGATTCGGCGACATTTCTCAGGCAGGCAGGACTTTCCGCTACGGCTTTTCGCTGCCGCATTCGTGATCAGTATAACGATCACTGTTTTCAGTGGATGGCAGTCGTGGCAGATGCATCACCAATATGAAGTCATGTCGAGGAAGCATGTGACCCTTACCGAGAGTGTCGGTCGCATCATGCTGTTCGACGAGGTGCTGACCATGTCGGCGCGCATGGCTGCTGCAACGGGCGATTTGGTCAACGAAAAAAGATATGACGCATTCGATCCGCAGCTGACGATGGAGATCGACAAGGTAAGAGCCATACTTCCGCGATCGGAAATAGAACGGTTTGTAGCTGAAACGGATGAAGCGAATCTCGCCTTGGTGAGCATGGAACGGCAGGCTTTCGCGTTGGTGCATCAGGGCAAACGGCAGGATGCCTTGAATCTCCTGAACAGCCCGGAATACCTGAGATTAAAGATAGTGTACGCGGATGGCATGGAAAAAACCGTCAAGGCGGCAACGGCCATGATTGAGGAAGATGTATTGAATCGTCGCGTTCTGTCTTTTTGGTTGGCGGCTGTAAATGCCGTGGGTACGCTGTTGCTACTCGCGACATGGTTTTTTGCCATCAGGTCTGCGCGCAGTTGGGCCGCAGAGCGCAGGGAAGCAAGCGCTGCGCGCTTGCAGGCCCAGGATGAACTGGTACGCAAGGAAAAGCTGGCGCTGCTCGGGCAGGTGGCGGACAGGGTAGGGCACGAGCTGCGCAACCCGCTGGGCGTGATGAACAATGCCGTGTACTTCCTCCAGGCCGTGTTGAGCGATGCGGACGATACCACCAGGGAATATCTCGGCATCATCAAGGACGAGATCGCAGACGCGGAACGCATCGTGTCCGATCTGCTGGATGCGGTACGCACCAAGACGCCACACCCGGAAAAGGTGGAGGTCGGGGAGTTGATGCAACAGGTCTTGCGCAAGTGCGATGTGCCTCCCTCGGTCACCGTACACCTCGATATTCCGGAGACTCTGCCCGCCATCCGCGTCGATCCGGTGCAAATGCGCCAGGTGTTCTGGAACCTGTTCACCAATGCCGTGGAAGCCATGCCGGATGGCGGCGAACTGAAAATCAGAGCAGACGAAGACCAAGCCGCCCATACCGTCACGGTCCGAATCATGGATAATGGTAGTGGCATAACACAGGAGCATCAAGCCAACCTGTTCCAGCCGATGTTCACCACCAAGGCGCGTCGCGTCGGGCTGGGGCTGGTGGTGGTGAAGAACCTGACACAGGCCAACGGCGGCAGCGTGGGGGTGGAAAGCATACCGGGCAAGGGCAGCGAGTTTATCGTTACGTTGCCAAGTGCGAATTAAGTTGCAACTTACAGACAGGAAGCTTTGCCCAACAAATAGAGCGGGGGTTGGCAATGAAAATTCTGGTAGTGGACGACGACCGTCGTATCGTTAGAACGACCTGCGATATCCTGAAAATAAAAGGCCATGAAGCTATTCCCGCATATTCGGGCGAGGAGGGGGTGGAGCAGGTCAGGAACGATCCGCCGGATTGTGTGCTGATGGATATCAAGATGCCCGGCATCGACGGTGTCGAGGCGTTGAAACAGATGAAGCGGATCGTTCCTGAGCTCCCTGTCGTCCTGGTTAGTGCCTACGCGGCGGACGATCTCATGGAAGAGGCGAAACGCGCCGGCGCCTATGCCATTCTGAGCAAACCGCTCAATTTCCCCATCATCCTGTCCTTCCTTTCCCTGCTGGACAAGGAGGAGAGCATTCTGGTGGTGGACGATGACCCCGAATTTTGCAGGACCTTGAAGGACATCCTGACACTGAGGGGCTACAAGGTTGAAACGGAGAGCGAACCGCAGAGTGTGCTGAGCCACCTGGATCAGAACTACAAGCTTGCCATCGTCCTGCTCGACCTCAATCTGGGCGCGACGAACGGTGTGGATATGATGAAGGATATCCAGGCGCAATACCCGGGCAAACCGGTGGTGCTGATGACCGGTTACCGCAAGGAAATGGCCGATTCGATCGAGAATGGACGCAAGGTCGGTGCCTATACTTGCCTTTACAAACCCTTTGAGATGGATGGATTGTTGCAGTTGATCGAGGAAATCCGGGTCAAGAAGCTGAAAAACCTGCTGGTTTCGGCATGACTGGAGAATATCTTGAGAGCAAAGGAAAAACTCCTCGTTGTAGACGATGATCCGAACCTCAGGAAAACGCTCGCCGACATCCTGCGGATCAAGGGTTATGAAAGTGTGATGGTCGGTAGTGGTGCAGAGGCCATCGCGGTGGCGGGACAGGACAGGATATCCCTGGCGCTGATCGACCTGATGCTGCCGGATATGTCCGGCCTCGACGTCATGACGCGCATCAAGGCGCTATCGCCGCTGACGGAGGCCATCGTCCTGACGGGGCACGCTTCGCTGGAGACAGCCATCGAAGCCACCGGGAAGGGGGCGTTTTCCTATCTTCTCAAGCCCTACCAGATGGAAGATCTGCTGCTGATCATCCGCCATGCCATGGAGCGCCGGCAGGCCCAGGAGGAAATCCAGCGTCTTGCGTCTTATGCCCGCCTGAATCCGAATCCGGTGATCGAGATGGATTCAAGCGGGAACGTGACCTACCTTAATCCTGCAGCGCAGAAACATTTTCCGGAACTGACTTCGTCGGCATCGAAATATCCCCTGCTGGAGGGGGTGGATGGGCTGTTCGCCGCTTTCCGGGGCGACGGGGAGCAGGAGATTGTGCGGGAAATCGCGCTAGGGACGGCCGTCTACGAGGAGCGCATCTACTATGTCCGGGAAAGCGATCTAATCCGCTTCTATGTGCTGGATGTCACGGCAAGGAAACGTGCCGATGAGCAGTTGCGCAAGCTCGCCCAGGCCGTGGAGCAAAGCCCGGAGAGCATCGTCATCACCGATCTCGATGCCAACATCGAATATGTCAATGGCGCCTTCCTCCGTATCACCGGCTACGGCCGCGAAGAACTCATCGGCCGGAATCCGCGCATCCTGCAATCCGACAAGACGCCGCGTGAAAATTACGATGCCCTGTGGCGGTCACTGAGCCGCGGAGAGACGTGGGAGGGTGAGTTCATAAATCGGCGCAAGGACGGCAGCGAATACACCGAGTTCGCCATCATCACGCCGATCCGTCAGGCCGATGGCCGCATCAGCCACTATGTGGCGGTGAAGGAGGACATCACCGATAAAAAACATGCTTCCCAGGAATTGGAGCGGCTGAACCGTCAAAACGAGTTGATCCTGACGTCAGCCTGGGAAGGCATTTACGGCGCGGATACCGAGGGCATCATCAACTTCATCAATCCCGCAGCAGCTTCCCTCCTGAGCTATACGCGTGACGAACTGCTGGGGAAGGATGCCCACACCACCTTGCATCACAGCAAGCCGGACGGTAGCCCTTATCGGCGCGCGGAATGCCCGATGCAACTCTCGCTGGCCAACGGGCTCGAGATCAGGGGCGTGGAGGAAACGCTGTGGCGCAAGGACGGCTCCCCCTTGCCTGTGCTGTTTTCCAGCCTGCCCATCATGGATGAGGGGGCGATTGTCGGCGCGGTGACGACCTTTCAGGACATCAGCGAGCTCAAGCGCTACCAATTGCAGCTGGAGCGCCAGTCCAACTACGACGATCTGACCGGCCTGCCCAACCGTAATCTGCTGACTGATCGTCTTAGCCAGGCGGCGGCCCGTTGTCAGCGCGAGCAAAAAAAGCTGGCAGTGCTGGTGTTTAACCTGGATCGGTTCAAGGAAGTCAACGATAGTCTGGGGCGCGCAGTCGGCGATAGCGTATTGCGCGAGACCGCCGAGCGGATGCGCCATCTGGTGCGGGAAACGGATACGCTGGCGCGCTCGGGGGGGGATGAGTTCGTGCTGGTGGGGGAGGTCGCGGAAGAGGAAGATGCGGCATATCTCGCGCGACGCATCATGCTAACCCTTTCGCAACCGTTCCTTATCGAGGGTGGAGATCTTTCCCTGCACGCCGGCGTTGGTATCAGCGTTCTGCCCAAGGACGGCTGGAATAGCGAAATCCTGCTGAACAATGCAATGGTGGCGATGTATCGCACCAAGGCTACCAGCGGCAACAATTTCCTTTTCTATTCCGCCGAGATGAACGCCCATTCGCTGGAACGACTCAACATGGAAAACGAGTTGCGCCGCGCCGTCGAACGCAACGAGTTGCTGCTCTTCTACCAGCCGCAAATGAGCTTGCGTAACGGCGAGATCATCGGCATGGAGGCGCTGCTGCGCTGGCAGCATCCGCTGCGCGGGCTGGTTTCACCCATGGAATTCATCCCGCTCGCTGAAGAAACCGGCCTGATCGTACCGATCGGCGAATGGGTGCTGCGCACTGCCTGTGCGCAGAACCAGGCGTGGCAGGCTGCCGGGCTGCCTGCGGTGGCGGTGGCGGTCAATCTGTCGGCGCGGCAATTCGAGGGGCAGGATATGGTGGCGCTGACCGCACAGGTGCTGCGCGAAACCGGCCTCGACCCCAGTTACCTGGAACTGGAACTGACTGAAAGCGCGGCGATGGGCAATGCCGAAGCTTTCATCGGGGTAACGGAAGCACTGAAGGGTCTGGGCGTCACCTTGTCCATCGACGACTTCGGCACCGGCTATTCAAGCCTGAGCTATCTCAAGCGCTTCGCCCTTGACCGGCTGAAAATCGACCAGTCTTTCGTGCGCGACATCGTGCAGAATCCCGACAGTGCAGCCATCGCCGTAACGGTCATTGCGCTGGCGCATGGTTTGGGGCTGTCGGTGATCGCCGAGGGGGTGGAGACCGAAGCGCAACTGAATTTTCTGCGCACCCGTGGCTGCGACGAGATGCAGGGGTTTTATTTCAGCAAGCCGCTGCCCGGCGCCGAGTTCGAACAATTGCTGCGCGAAAGACGCAAGCTGGTATTTCCCGCCGCTGCGGAATTGCCGGTACAGACCCTGTTGCTGGTGGACGACGAGCCTTCGATTCTTTCCGCCTTGAAACGGGTGCTGCGGCGCGAGGGTTACCAGATACTTACCGCGACCAGCGCCGCTGAGGGAATGGAGCTGCTTGCCACACACCAGGTGGCGGTGGTGATGTCCGACCAGCGCATGCCGCACGTGACCGGCGCGGAATTCCTCGCCAAGGTGCGGGTCATGTATCCCGACACGGTGCGAATCATCCTTTCCGGCTACACGGAGCTAAAGACGTTGACCGAGGTGGTGAATCGCGGCGAGATTTACAAATTCCTGGAAAAACCTTGGGACGAAGCAGCGTTGCGGGAAACTCTGCGCGAAGCATTCCGTCATTACGAGGAGCGGCGGTCAGCCCGGGATGACGCGATTTGAAATCGATCGATGTGCCCATCGAGGAAATAACCCCCTAAATAATATATCCAGCACTTCGTATAATGGCCGGATATGGCAAACCGGCCATGTAGCCAAATGAAAACTTGAAAAGCCCGGAGAAATCCGGGTTTTTTTTCGCCTCGAAAAGCCGACACAAGGTCGGCTAGTGATGGCTGAAGGAAAAAGCGGTTTGGCAAATGGAAGTGATTTTTTCACATACAAATGCGGTTTGGGCCTCCCGGCCCGGACAGATCGGGAGCATCGAGCGAGGAAAAACCGCCATTCACTAAACGCTTAGATTTGAGGCAAGTCGTCAGGCGGTTGAACGGCAACGTGAATCGGCGGTTTCTCCGCAGACTTATCCTCAGATTTTGGGGATTCTTTTTTGTCGGCAACTTCGCGCGACGGGTGAACATGATACGGGTCGAAACGCGGATTAACCGCCAGATCACGGCACTCGT
This sequence comes from Sulfurimicrobium lacus, assembly GCF_011764585.1. Taxonomy (GTDB): domain Bacteria; phylum Pseudomonadota; class Gammaproteobacteria; order Burkholderiales; family Sulfuricellaceae; genus Sulfurimicrobium; species Sulfurimicrobium lacus. The sequence goes on along the minus strand of NZ_AP022853.1, from coordinate 2,406,837 downwards.
GCTCGTCGATCAGGAGCCGTGTGCCCTGTTCGGTATAGCACTGGCACTTAGTGCGTGAGGAAACACAGGCAGCAACAGTCGGCATATTCACAACGGTTCGAAGTGTGCGATATGCAGATGCGGACTCCGGAAAATGCGGATGCGCCGGGATGAACTGCTCGACACTCCATTCCTCACGCTGGCCAGCTCCACCACCCGGCGCGTTCGCGCTCGGTTGGTGTATCTGTCCATCGTTCGTTTTAGTCAGCGGCGCGGTGCTTTCCCCTGTAATCCTTGAATGCATGCGCGAGTAGGCATAATAACCCGCAAACGGAACGGAAATAATGGCGGCTACAGCAAGCCAGAATGCCCAAGGCACACGCTGGCCACGCGCAGTGTGAACGGTCGCGGATTTATACAGCTTATATGCCTTCTTGGGGTAAGACCAACCGCGAGTAATGGCAGTCTTAACCCGACTCGGGTCGGTCGCCATATCCCATTCATAGACCATCGCACGACCCCACCCGAACACACGCCGAACATGCAAGTGGCGACCGACAAGCCGCCGGACATTCTGGTCAATCAAGTTGGGATGCTGGGTAATGACGATAATATCAATACCCTTGTGCCGGTGAGTTTCGAGCGCCGCAATGCCAGGGGGAACGGTTGAACTGGCGGCGCGTGGTCGCCACGTTCTCTGAACTTCGTCGATGACAAGAACGGCACCATCTGGCGCCCACTCGTGCCAATTGTCGAGCGTATCGGGAAATTGCTGATGCTCGATGGCCAGATCGGGAATCCCATCAACGAACAACGGGCGCTCGGAAAACTTGGGCAACTCTTCAGCAATGGTGTAAAGCGTTTTGCCAGCGCCGGGCGTGCCGGTAATAAGCGTAATCATTTCATGCCAACGATCTTGGATGAGGAAATCAGCGCGGTATAAGCAACACGCGCAGTTATGGCACCGAAAATAATCCCAAGGGCTTCACCGACACCGGCCAGCGAAGCAAGGCCCAAGATCGTTGCAGGCATGGCGGTGAAATTGGCAATAATCATGCCCTTTACTGTGTTCCACGCAATCGTGAAGCCGGTAACGGTCAATACACCCATGCCGAGCGCGGCAAGCACTTTGGCGACAAGGGAAGGAACGAGCGAACCGATCCAAACAGCGAGTTTTGACATTTACGTCTCCCGGAATGCGCCAATAAGAATGTATCCAGCCATAAGAGAGGCAAGGCCGAGAATGAGCGGCTTGATAAGGCTCATGGCATCGCAAGCCGGTTGGAAGCTCAGAGAACGACCGAGAACCGAAAGCGGTGCGGGGCACGAACCAGAGAATGCGGCCGCTTCGGGTGTGTACGAGAACACGTTGTTTTGGGTTTTAGGTAGCTGCCTAGTTCCTTATTGTCCACCGGCGCAGGCTGCTCTCCTTCCTCGAATAAGGCTTCAGGCTCCAGCAGCGGGCCGGGAGTGAGAATCGAGGCGCGTTCGATGGCATGACGAAGTTCGCGGATGTTGCCTGGCCAACAGCCGGGTCACCGAATTCATCCGGCGCTGGCGGGTGGCAGGCGGAGGTGCAGTGGTCAACGCCTACGTGCCTCTCAAATTCGAGCTGGGCGAAGCCTTCCAGTTCGACGGGAGTGAAGAACACCTCGTCATCGGCGGCGTCTGGCGCAAAATCCTGGCCGCGCACCTCAAACTCTGCGCCAGCCGCGCATTCGTGGTCCAGGCGTATCCGACGCAGGGCCACGAAATGCTGTTCGACGCCCACACCCGCTCTTTCACCGCGTTGGGCGGAATCTCGCGCCGCGGCATCTACGACAACATGAAGACCGCTGTCGATAAGGTGAAGCGAGGCAAGGAGCGAGTCGTCAACACCCGCTTCGCCGCCATGGCCTCGCACTACCTGTTCGACGCCGATTTCTGTAACGTCGCCTCTGGGTGGGAGAAAGGCATCGTCGAGAAGAACGTTCAGGACAGCCGGCAGCGGATCTGGGCTGACGCAGCGAAGGAGCGTTTCGGTTCCTTCACCGAACTCAATGTCTGGCTGGTCGCGCGCTGCCGCTCGCTGTCGGCGGAGTTGCGTCACCCGGAATTCGACCTGACCCTGGCGGAAATGTTCGAACATGAGCAGCCCGGCCTGATGCCCATGGTCACGCCCTTCGACGGCTACGTCGAAACCCTGGGCAAAGTATCCAGCACCTGCCTGGTCGTCGAAGACAAGAACCGCTACTCTGCGCCCTGCGAACTGGTTGGGCAGATGGTCAGCATCCGCCGCTACCCGGACCGGATCAACCTGGTTGCGCACGATGCCGTGGTGGCCAGCCACCTGCGCAGCTTTGATCGCAACCGAGTGTGCTATGACTGGCAGCACTATATTCCCCTGATCGAGCGCAAGCCTGGCGCACTTCGGAACGGCGCCCCGTTTGCCGACATGCCGGAGTCGCTGCAACGCCTGCGCAAACTGCTTCTTCAGCGCGTGGGTGGTGACCGCGTCATGGCCAAGGTGCTCGCGGCGGTTCCCAAGCACGGCCTGGAAGCGGTGCTGGTTGCGGTCGAGCTGGTGCTGGAATCCGGCGTGCCCAGCGTCGAGCACATCGAGAACATGCTCAATCGCTTGAAGTCGCCGCCCGTGCCGGCAGCCATCGCGTCGCCCATCGAAATTACCGAGGTGCCAATAGCAGATGCTGGCCGTTACGACGGCTTGCGTGAGGAGGTGATCGATCATGCGTAATCTCATTACCGAATTCAAGCAAATGCGTCTGCACGGCATGGCATCTGCTTGGGAGGAACTCCTGGCCAACGGGCCATCCAGCGGAGTGGACTCCTCCCGCTGGCTGATCGAGCATCTCCTGAAGGAAGAGCATACCGATCGGCATATGCGCTCCATCGGCTATCAGATGCACGCCGCCAAATTCCCGATGCACCGCGATCTCGCCGGTTTCGACTTCGACCAGTCGAAGGTGGACAGCAATCTGGTCAGGCAACTGGCCGATCTGTCCTTTACCGAGTCAGCGCAGAACGTGGTGCTGATCGGCGGCACCGGAACTGGGAAGACACACCTTGCTACGGCATTGGGTGTTTCCGGCATCAGCAGCTGGGGAAAACGGGTGCGCTTCTTCTCCACCGTCGATCTGGTCAACGCCCTGGAGCAGGAGAAAGCTGCTGGCAAGGCCGGAAAGCTGGCGTTCGCGCTGCTCCGCATGGATCTCGTCATTCTGGACGAGCTGGGATATTTGCCCTTCAGCCAGGCGGGCGGGGCATTACTATTCCATCTGATGTCGAGCATACCAGCGTGATGATCACGACGAATCTGACCTTCGCCGAGTGGCCAAGCGTGTTTGGGGACGCCAAGATGACGACGGCGCTCCTGGACCGGTTGACGCATCACTGTCACATCGTGGAAACGGGCAACGAGTCGTATCGGTTCCGACATAGCAGTGAGACTGCGAAATCGAGAATCAAGGCTCGGGAACAGGGAAAACGCGGAACGCCAGCCGAAGACACGGAGCCGTTCTGACACCAGACGAACGATAGCCCAGATTCGGAGAATCTGGGCTACACTTATCCACAGGCCAGCCCATGACGGGCGCCTAAAGCCCCTGGGTAAAATTCAACGCGCAGGCCTGGGTACTTTTAGACGCGCGCGGACAACCTTCAGCTCCGAAAGCCATGGGGCAGCAGTTCGGCAATTGCTGCCGGTGGCATCCAGTGCGCCAACGGCCGATATTGAATCTTCAGCAGTCATAGGTATGGAATCGTCCCGAACGGCCTAATCCATTCCAAGCATTCATGAATTACGCAACTTTTGGACACGCTCGATGCAAGTTTTTTATCCTGAATTATATTTGGAGTTATCATCACCGCACTTAGGACAGTCAATAAGTGACAATAGCCGAGGCTATTTTCGGAGTGTATCGATACGAATGAGTACGGCTGGCATGAGGTGGGTAATTGGGCTAATGGCCTTCATGTGGGCGACATTCCCCGCACAAGCAACAATTTACTTCTTCCCTGATACCAATCCCGTGATGGCTGTTGGAGAGCAGCCCAAGTGGCTAAAAGACGGGCGCGGTAATGATGGTTATGTATCCGTGGTGTCAGAAGTCATTCCGGAAAGCACCTGCACTCCATTATCCAGCCGTGGGTTCTGGGGAGACAAAAAGACGCAGTTGGTCCTTTCGGTCACCACCAGTGGTTTTTCGCGGGAGCAGGTCAGTAACGAAATACCCATCGCGACATTCGATGGGCGGGACGATGGCTCTGAGTGCACTTCCCTGAGTACTTTGCCACTTAATGTCATTCCACTTACTTTGCTTGGAAATTATTCGACCTTTAATCCAGGCAAACTGGCCATTGTGTTGAACGTTAAGAGCGCGAGCAATTCCAGTCAGGATTACATCGGTTCGGCCAAACTTGTTCTAGGAGCTGCCGCTTTGGTGATGACAGGGGGGGCTGCATCGGCCATTGGCGGCATTGCCGCAACAGTAGGCAATCCGGTACTTTCAGAAGCACAGAACCGCACGAATAATCTCTTGAAGGGCATGGCCAATGCGAAGACAACCATCCCGCTATCTTGGAAGAAACTCAGAAGTGGTTTGCATACAGTTGAAATACCAATATACAGCGCGGAAGGTACTCTGAAAGATGCTTTCCCAGACAGTTCTGATGAGGCTGTGAAGACGCTTCAGAAGTCAACGCAATTCAATCGAACAAAACTGTTTACGGTACGTCTTACCTTTAATTATGTAAATTCACTGTTTAATCCGGGATCGACCGGTGCCAACGACATGTATGCCTCGGACAGCCTCTCCACCAGCAACGTCCTTAATATGCACGCAATGCACAATTCGCTTAACTTTATGCAATTCCTCAATGACTCGTCTCCAAGTTTGCTCCAAATAGCTGGTGTCGCTGAAGGTTATGCTTTATCGAATGCCTGCAGCACTGGATTCGTCAAGCTTAAGAAACTCGGCCTGAGTGACCTTGATACAGCAATCGTCATGAAGTCATTTATCGATGAGGCAAAAGGAGGGGGAGATTGGTATGCCAACCCCCAGATGGTTAAGGATTGCTTTAACCAGGTTCCAGCGATCCAGGCTTATCTGGAGGAGCTCTATGGCCAATCCACGCCAGTTTTTGTGATTGGTGATGTGCAGGATGGTGTGGGTAAGGCGTACAAGAGGTGGCGAGATAAAATAGGGCCGGTTCTAGCGGACTTCAGACGAGCCTTGACGGCTTCACAGGAGCAGCGAGAAGTCTTGCTAAAATTCAATCAAAAGAAAGATATTCAGCTCAGATTTTCTCAAGAACTACAGCCTTGGTCTCGCGAGAGTACATCGGAAGAAGCCACCCCGAGCGCTTATCCCGGGGTTGATCTGTTGGCGACAAGACGGATACGAACAATTGGGTGTTTTATCTATAAGGATCCGGTAAATCTGGCGCCAGACAGCCCCGGGGCATATTTCCTCATGGAGGATTTGGCCGGGAGCTTCTGGCTTGGCAACGCAAGGTTATCCAGCCGAGATGAAGATGGCAAAATCAGTACTCTTATGGTTGCAAGCATGACGCCGGATTGGGCGAATTATCTTGCATCCTTCCACTATCCGGGGGGGGAGTGCAAGTCGATTCTTGGACGTTATCGGTCTAGCATGGCGTTGACCGTGGTCGGGCGAAACTGAGTTTGCAAATGCTCGGAATCCCATATCCTGAATGACTACGGTTTCCTGCCGTTGCCCGTGCAATTTATTTCCGAGTCGAGCTCATGGTTGTGCCACACGGCGCACGAAGCGCTCGGCAAGCGCCTTGTATAAGGGTTCATGGCAAATAATGCGTGAAATGCCATGCGCGATCAGCGCCGTTGCCATTAGAGGCAAAACAAGGTTGTGATCGTCTGTCATTTCCATGACGATGATGAATGAGGTTAGCGGCGCCTGAGTAACGCCCGTGAAGTAGGCGACCATGCCCAATACGATCACGGTGCCGACGGGGACGAATGGAATGAAATGAGAAAGACTGGCTCCAATTCCTGCGCCAACCGCCAACGATGGTGCAAACAAGCCGCCGGGTGTCCCGCTAAGGTAGGAAACCAGGGTCGCCAGGAACTTGTATATGCCATAGTTTTGATAGCCGGCATCCCCATGCGCGAGGATGTCACGTACCTCATCGTAGCCGGTGCCATAAGTGTGCTGGCCTGACAATACCCCCAGACAGGCAAGTACGATTCCACATGCCGCTGCGAATGTGACAGGATGCTTACGCATCCAGCGCCCGGTCTTCCCAGCCCACCCGTCGCTGGCGCCTATCAACAGACGCGAAAACAATCCACCAAAAAGCCCACCTATCACTCCACACGCGATAACGGCTAGCCAACCGATACCCGAGCCGAGTGAAGTGGAAATCGTGCCGAAGTAGGTATAGTTGCCAAGAATTGCGTTGGCGGACAAACCCGCGAAGATCACGGCGGTAAGGACAAGCCCATTGGTACGATGCTCGAAGGAGCGGGACAATTCCTCGATGGCAAACGCAATCCCGGCCAGGGGCGTATTGAACGCCGCAGCAACACCAGCGGCGCCGCCAGCGAGAATCAGTCCATTAATCTGGTCCGGATATGAGAAGTGGGAAAATCGGCGCAGCGAATACATGATCGATGCGCCGATCTGCACCGTGGGACCTTCGCGACCCACCGAGGCGCCACTGCAAAGCGCCAGGAGGGTGAGGATGGTCTTCCCCGCAGCGATGCGTAATGACAGCAGGCCGCTCACATGTTCCTGATCTTGAATTTGCAGGGCTGCGATGGTTTGGGGAATACCGCTGCCTTGGGAGCCCGCGAAGAATCGCCGCGTCAGCCAGGCAGAAAGCGCCAGACCAGACGGCATGATTATAAAAGGCAGCCAAGGAGAAAAAGAAAGCATCCGGTGAAACCACTGGTTGGTGATCTGTGCGCCCATGGCAAATAGAACAGCTACGACACCCACTGCCAGCGCACCACACCAGAACACCATGCGCATAAGCCATTCATTCGGTGATAGCAGGTTTTTCAGGTGGTCGCGGTCAATCATGTGCGTGGGTTTTCCCTAATTAAGGCATTTGCCAAGTGCTGTTTCGGAATTCATCGCCAAACACACCCAAATTCAAAGACGTAGCGCCCATCTCGACTAGAAAAAGCCGTGTCTGGTTCACAATGAACGTTCAAGAATCGGACCCAGAATCGAAAACGGCGACCAAACTAAGTCGCCGTTTACTTACTGTTTATCATACCTATGAATATGCTGACGTCACGCACAACACAAGGCAGGATTTACGAACACCTATCTATTGTTCGCCTTGGTACACAAGGTCGCTCCGGCGATTTGCCTTCCAGCATGACTCGTCGTGGCAATTAGCCTTCGGCTTCTCCTTGCCGAAACTGACCGCTTCGATTTGTTTATCAGGGACGCCCAGCACCTTCATCATCTTCCTCACGCTCTCCGCGCGCTGGTCGCCAAGCGCGATGTTGTACTCGCGACTGCCGCGCTCGTCAGTGTTCCCCTGCACAGTCACTTTGGCGTCTGGGTGGGCAGTCAGGTACTTGGCGTGTGCTTCAATAAGCCGTTTGAACTCATTCTTAACCACTGAACTGTCGAAGTCATAATAAATGCTACGCTTCGAGAGGATGTTGTTTGGATCCTTCAACGGGTTCACCGAAATGGATAGTGGAGCTACGGTTTCGCTCCCTTTCTGAGCAGCCGCGTTACTGATCACAGGCTTTGGCTGTTCTGTAGCGCTTTGGCTTGCACAGCCGGTCAGTACGCTGAACGCGATGATGCCAAGAAAAAACTTGTTCACCTTTCGGCCCCTTCTGGATTTTATTGATTTAGACTTTTGAAATAAACGTTAAATTACCCCCAGCAAAGCTGGAGGTGGTTACCTCATTGCGTTGCATCTATGCCTGAAGCGTACTTATCCGGTTGCCTCTCACGATTACAACTATGTTGCGTCCTTGTTGGCGCCCTGCCCGCTAACAATAGTGCTTGTGAGAGGCCACCCGGATAAGCGCTGGTTGAAGTATAGTCCACAAATTATATTTGGAGCAAATGTATATGAGTAGCAAATGTCTAGTCGAATCCGCAGACGGGTCTAACCCAGAAATTAAAACAGCCTCTGAATTGAATCATGAGCACGCTCGTAATGCGTTAAGAAGATTCCGGATCATATTCAGCACTGTCAAAAAGCATTTTCAGGACATTGAATCGAAATGCGGCGTGAGTGGTGCACAGCTTTGGGCCATCTCGGAAATCGCGGATTTACCAGGCTTGAGGGTCTCGGAATTGGCGCGAGCTATGTCGATCCATCAGTCCACAGTCAGCAATCTTGTGGGTGAACTTGAAAGAAAGGGGCTGATAAGGAAAGAGCGCGGAATGGATCAGCGGGTGGTCTGCCTGTATTTAACCAAACAGGGAGACGAATTGGTGGCACGCGCGCCAAAACCAATGATGGGGGTGTTGCCGGATGCCCTGCAACGACTGCCGGATGATGCTCTCAAGAGTCTCATCGCCAACATGGATGTGCTTATCGCGATAATGCAACTCAAAGACGAAGCTGCTGCTACGAAGCCCTTATCTGACATTTGATTGAGTAATTCCACAAAACTCTGGTAGGCATAGCCAGCCAAACCCAGCGGACTCGAAAGTTTGAACGCTTACGCCACATACAATACTTAGGCCGCCTTCAAGCACGTTAAGCCGCCGGAATAACTTGGCTGATAGCTTGTCGCTTCTCGCATTTCCCCATTCTTTAATTAGTAGTGTCGCGTCGATAGCGAATGCGAACCTTTGCGTACTATGCATGTCAATTTTATGAAAGGAAATGTTTTGACTGTCACAGCGGGTTACTAACTGTCTGATCGTAATGATATGAGGTGACACATGAGAAAGCTTCTCGTCGAGGTGGCAATATTGGGTACTGTGTTCTTGTCAGTACCGGCATATTGCCAAATGGGCATGATGCAAGGACGGGGAATGATGCAAGGTGGGGGCATGATGAACATGTCCGCGATTAGACATCGCTTCGTCTCGCAAAACGGTGTCGATCCGATTTACGCCTCTAGAAAGAATCCGTTGAAACGAACTGCTATGAACATCGGAGATGGGAAACGGCTATATGAACGGAATTGCGCGGCATGCCATGGGCCTACGGGGCTAGGAAATGGGGCGGCAGGAAAAAGCCTAAACCCACCGCCTGCAAATTTGGCAGCTTTTAGTCGGACGCGTATGGCTACTGATGGGTACCTTTACTGGACGATAGCGGAAGGCGGCGTGCCATTAGGGACGGCAATGCCGCCGTTCAAGAACACTCTTAAAACAGACGAAATTTGGAAGATCATGATTTATTTGCATGAGTTTTAAGAAATCTAGCAATCCACTTCAATTCTGACGCTCATCGCCTCATGGATGCTGGCCTAATCGGCCGAGATGTGGATGCTTAAGCTGACAAGCGACGACTTGGATGGATGGCCGCTACATGCTAACAAAGCACGCTTTTCTGCTTACGTGCGACAGCGTACATACAAGATTGTGTGTGCGGGACAATTTCCAAAGAGCCTAACAACTCACCATTTGGATCATTTCCTCCAACGTGAACCCTGTATTTCCGACCACACATTGCGATTGTCTGGTGCAGGAACGTGGACATTTGATTTTTCAGGTCCATGAGGAGGCGTCAATATGGATTCGAATTCAAGTAAGCCTGAGATGGCGCCGGAACACCACCTCCAGCACGACCATCAAAATCATCACGCCCACATGGCAGCGGACTTTCGGCAGCGCTTCTGGATTGCGCTGGGCCTGACCCTGCCAATTCTGGCTCTTTCTCCGTTACTTCAGGAACTGGCGGGATTGCGTGAGACCATCCATTTTCCTGGCGATCTCTACGTTCTATTTGGCCTGTCTACCGCGGTGTTTTTCTATGGCGGCTGGCCGTTCCTAAAAGGTCTGTTCGGAGAGCTTAAATCCAAACAGCCCGGGATGATGACACTGGTCGCGGTCGCCATCACCACCGCTTATGCCTATAGCAGCGCGGTGGTGTTCGGTTTGACCGGGAAAGTATTCTTTTGGGAACTCGCCACCCTCGTCGACGTTATGTTGCTGGGGCACTGGATCGAGATGAGATCGGTGATGGGCGCATCAAAGGCTCTGGAGGAATTGGCAAAACTCATGCCCTCCGACGCCCACAAACTCATGCCCGACGGCAGCGTGAAGGACGTGCCACTGAGTGAACTGGCAGTAGATGACAAGGTCCTGATCAAGCCAGGCGAGAAGATTCCCGCCGACGGGGTCATCACCGAGGGCGAAAGCGCGGTCAATGAAGCCATGCTCACAGGAGAATCAACGCCGGTTACCAAAAAGGCCAACGACAAGGTCATCGGCGGCGCCATCAACGGCGAAGGTTCGCTGACCATTGCGGTCAAAGGGACCGGCAAGGATTCGTTTCTGTCGCAAGTGATTGACTTGGTCAAACAGGCTCAGGAAAGCAAATCGAAGACCCAGGATCTGGCCAACACGGCGGCGATGTGGCTCACCATCATAGCCCTGAGCGGCGGTGCGATTACCTTCTTTATCTGGCTGGGCGTCATGGGCAAGGAACTGTCCTTTGCCATCGAGCGCGCCGTGACGGTCATGGTCATCACCTGTCCTCATGCCTTGGGGCTGGCCGTGCCGCTAGTGGTGGCTGTCTCCACGGCACTTGCTGCAAGCAATGGATTGCTGATTCGCAATCGACCCGCGTTCGAGCGCGCCCGGAAAATTCAGGCGATTATTTTCGACAAGACTGGCACTCTTACCGAGGGCCGCTTTGGCGTGACCGATACCCTGCTGTTCTCGCAGGACATCAACGAAGACACCCTGCATCAATATGCGGCCTCGGTGGAAGCCAATTCCGAGCACCCCATCGCCAAGGCCATTGCTTCATCTTTCGAAAATAAATTGCCCATTGAAAATTTCAAAGGCATTGCAGGTAAAGGTGCCGAGGCCAAGGTCGACGGAAAAGAGCTCAAGGTGGTGAGCCCGGGATTTCTGCAGGAACAGAACATAGCTATGACCGACAAGCGCGTGGAAGATCTCAAAGCGCAAGGCAAAACAGTCGTATTTGTTCTGATTGACGGCCAGTTGAAAGGGGCAATTGCCCTAGCCGATATTATCCGTCCCGAGTCGAAGCAGGCTATCTCCGCGCTCAAGGCAATGGGTATCAAGTGCATGATGCTCACTGGGGACAACAAACAGGTCGCCCAATGGGTATCGGACCAGGTCGGGCTGGACGAATATTTCGCCGAAGTCCTGCCCCAGGATAAAGCAGCTAAGGTCAAAGAAGTCCAGTCCCGTGGGATATTGGTGGCCATGACCGGAGATGGCGTGAACGATGCGCCTGCGCTGGCGCAGGCGGATTTGGGCATCGCCATCGGGGCTGGCTCCGATGTGGCGGTCGAAACCGCCGACATCATCCTGGTACGGAGTAATCCATTAGACGTCGTGGCCCTTCTCAAACTTTCCAAGGCCACCTATAGCAAGATGATCCAGAATCTTATTTGGGCTACCGGTTATAACGCTTTCGCTATCCCGCTGGCAGCCGGAGCACTTTACGCCTGGGGCGTGATTCTATCTCCCGCATTGGGTGCTGCGCTGATGGCGGCGAGTACAGTGATTGTCGCCATCAACGCACGCTTACTTAGTATATCCCGTGCATCCGATGGAACTGCTGCGAAGTCGGAAGATGCGAAAAGTGGCGGTACTCATGAACAGATCGCCAAGCGGGCCTATGAGCTGTACGAGCGGGACGGTCATCTGAATGGCCATGCTGAGCAGGACTGGTTGCAGGCAGAACATGAGATACAAAAAGATGGACCTCAAAATGACTTAAAGCAAGGTGGTACGAATTAACGATTCCGCACCATGAAACAAGGTAAGCATCTCTCGACGATCCGCAGTTTCCATCTCGCGGACTGGTAATGCAGCATGGGGCTCGGTGCTGGGCGCTGGGCGCTGGGCGCTGGGCGCGAATTGGACCCCTTGCTGTCTCGATTCACCCGACGACAATAAACTCGCCCAGTGAATCGCTAATTGCACTGCGCAAAATCGATTTTTACTGCTTCGTGTGCGTCAGCGCACGGAGCTTTGTGCAGAAAAGTTGATAATTGACGTGTACTGCAATGCAGATAGGCCGCGATTACTATTATTAAAGGTGATAACCATGATGCAAGGTAACTGGATGGGAAACTGGGGAACGGGTTACATGGGTGGGGGTGGTGGATTATTGACGATACTGATCGTGATTTTAATCATTGTTGGCATTGTTGCCATCACTCGCAGAAAGTGACAATCTCAAAAAAGAGAGGTGCACGATGAAACAAATAACATTAAGCGTTCCGGAACTCGGATTAATCGTCGGAACGCGCGCAGCGGCTGGAGCGGGCGTCGCGTTGCTGCTCGCCGACCGATTGAATCCCGAACAACGCCGTGCCGTAGGCTGGACTCTGCTCGCGGTGGGAATCGCCACCACTGTTCCGCTGGTGGCTGAAATCTTCGGAAAAAGGCAAGCGACCTTAAACCGGGACAAGATATGAAAATAATATCCGTGGAATGTTGATAACCTGAATCAACTCAAAGGAGTCCGAAATGTCCATGCAGCTCAATGAAGAAAACGGCGGCAAGCTGCTCGTCGTTCACGTCAGCGGAAAGCTGGTAAAGGCGGATTACGAACAATTTGTGCCAGCCGTCGAACGGCTCGTGCGGCAGCACGGGAAGTTGCGCATATTGTTCGACATGACCGATTTTCACGGCTGGGAAGCCAGCGCGGCCTGGGAAGACTTCAAATTCGGCGTCGAACACTTCGCCGACATCGAACGCATTGCGATGGTCGGGGAAAAGCAGTGGCAACACGCCATGGCGACGTTCGGCAAGCCGTTCACAAAAGCGAAGATCCGATACTTCGATCACGCCGATGCCGCCGAGGCGCGGAAGTGGGTGGACGAGGCATAGCGCCCTGGCGCGCGAACGGCGCGGATTTAACGCCAGTTGGCAAAGACATGGGCGTGCTCGGTCCCGCACGATAAGGCATACCGATGATGAAACCCAATACCGACCAGCCCAAGGCTGCTGAACCGAAGCCTGACGCGAAGGATGACCTCAAATCCCTGCCCATGCCGGAACTGCTATCAAAATTGGGGGCGTCGCCGGATGGCCTCAGTCAGGCAGAGGCACAGAAGCGGCTGACCCAATATGGCCCGAACGAGCTCGAAGAGAAGAAAACCAATGCCTTCCTGAAATTCCTCAGTTATTTCTGGGGGCCGATCCCGTGGATGATCGAAGCAGCCGTGATCCTTTCGGCGGTCGCCCAACATTGGCCGGACTTCGGCATCATTCTCCTGCTGCTCGTGGCCAACGCCGTGGTCGGATTCTGGGAAGAACATCAGGCGGGCAACGCCATCGCCGCGCTGAAGGCCAAGCTGGCGGTCAAGGCTCAGGTGAAACGCGACGGCAAGTGGACCAGCCCCGTGGCACGTGACCTGGTGCCTGGCGACGTCATCCACCTGCGTCTCGGCGACATCGTGCCGGCAGATGCGCGCTTGCTGGAGGGCGACCCGTTAGAGGTGGATCAGTCCGCGCTGACGGGAGAGTCGCTGCCCGTCACGCACCAGTCCGGCGATGCGGTGTTCTCGGGTTCGATCATCCGCACCGGCGAAATCGATGCGCTGGTGTATGCCACGGGATCGAACACCTACTTCGGCAAGACCGCGCAACTGGTACAGGGCGCGCAGACAGCCAGCCATTTCCAGCGTGCGGTGCTGAAGATCGGCAATTACCTGATCATTCTCGCGGTGACCTTGGTGGCGGTGATTATTACCGTTGCGCTGTTTCGCGGCGACCCGATCCTCACCACCCTGCAGTTCGCGCTGGTGCTGACGGTGGCCGCGATTCCCGTAGCGATGCCCACGGTGCTGTCGGTGACCATGGCGGTCGGCGCGCGCCTGCTGGCCAAGAAAGAGGCGATCGTGACACGCCTGGCTGCCATCGAGGAATTGGCGGGGGTGGACGTGCTGTGCTCGGACAAGACCGGCACCCTGACCCAGAACAAGCTGACGCTGGGCGATCCGTTCAGCGTCAGCGGCATTCCCGTCGATCAGGTCATCCTCAATGCAGCGCTGGCTTCGCGCGCCGACAACAAGGACACCATTGACCTGGCCGTGCTGGGCGGCCTGAAAGACGATCAGGCCTTGAATGGCTACGAGATCGTCCATTTCATGCCATTCGACCCGGTGCATAAGCGCACCGAAGCCAGCGTCAAGGGCCCGGACGGAAACCAGTTCAAGGTGACCAAGGGCGCGCCGCAGGTAATCCTGGAATTGTCGGACAATGCCGACGAGGTAAAGGTTGCCGTCGATAAAGCCGTCGACGAATTCGCGGCACGCGGCTTCCGCTCGCTGGGCGTGGCGCGGGCCGATGGAGAGGGTGCGTGGCAGTTTCTGGGAGTATTGCCCTTGTCCGACCCGCCTCGGGAAGAAGCCAAAGCGACCATCGCGACCGCTCGCGAGATGGGCGTAAAGGTCAAGATGGTAACGGGCGATGCGCTGGCCATCGCTCGGGAAACCGCCAGGACATTAGGGATGGGCACAAATATCCTCGATGCCAGCAGCTTCGGCGACACCAAACATCACGAGACAGCGCAGTTGGCGGAGTCGATCGAAAAAGCAGACGGCTTCGCACAGGTGTTCCCCGAACACAAGTTCCACATAATCGATGTCCTGCAAAAAAGCGGGCACATCGTCGGCATGACAGGCGACGGGGTGAACGATGCGCCCGCGCTGAAGAAGGCCGATTGTGGCATCGCGGTATCGGGTGCAACGGATGCGGCACGCGCTGCGGCGTCCATCGTGCTGATGACTTCCGGCCTGTCGGTGATCATCGACGCGATCAAGGAGAGCCGGAGAATCTTCCAGCGCATGAACAGCTATGCGATCTACCGCATTGCCGAGACGCTACGCGTGCTGTTGTTCATGACCTTGTCGATCCTGGTGTTCAACTTCTACCCGGTGACCGCCGTGATGATCGTGATGCTGGCGTTGCTCAACGACGGGGCGATCCTGTCCATCGCCTATGACAACGTTCATTACAAGGACAAGCCCGAGGCATGGAACATGCACATGGTACTGGGGATATCCACCGCGCTGGGGATCATCGGGGTGGTCTCCGCCTTTGGCCTGTTTTACCTCGGCGAGCGCGTTTTTCACCTGGACCGTGCGCACATCCAGACGCTGATGTACCTGAAGCTGTCGGTGGCGGGGCATCTGACCATCTTCCTGACGCGCACGCGCGGCCCGTTCTGGTCCATCCGCCCGGCGCGGATTTTGTGGGTGGCGGTGCTCGGTACGCAAATAGTCGCGACCCTGATCGCGGTTTACGGTGTATTCATGACGCCACTCGGCTGGGGCTGGGCGGCGTTCGTATGGGGCTATGCGCTGGTTTGGTTCCTGGTCAACGACCGCCTGAAACTGCTTGCCTATAAAGTCTTTGATCCAACCAAAACACCCCTGTTGGCCATGAAGTCGGTCGATGCGACACCGCAGAGCGCCAAGCGTGCTTATGAACTATACGAGCAGCATGGCCGCCGCGACGGACACTCGGTTCAGGACTGGCTCCAGGCGGAGCGCGAGATTCGGAAAGATTAGGCGAAACGGGTAAAGGCGGCACCGACACCTTTGTGCGGCCTCAGCCGAATATAATCCAGTACGAATAAATAACCGCAGGGATACATCATTCATGTTCGACGTTGCCGTTTCTTGCCTTGTATTGACAGCACTAATGTCCTATCTGAACCACCGGTTTATCGGCCTGCCGACCACGATCGGCGTCATGGGCATTGCCTTGATGCTTTCGTTCGCGCTGTTCGGGCTGGACAAACTCGGCTTTGGCGCCTTGCACGATTATGAGGTTTCGCTGCTTTCGTCAGTCGATTTTTCGGAAGTGCTGATGCAGGGAATGCTGTCGCTCCTGCTGTTTGCCGGCGCGCTGCATGTCGATTTGAGCGAGTTGAAATCCTATAAATGGCAGGTCGGCATATTGGCGGTTTTCGGTACGCTGGCTTCGACGTTGCTGGTCGGGTTCGGCCTGTGGGCGACACTGCCGTACACCGGTATCGCGCTGCCCCTGTCGTACTGCCTGATCTTCGGTGCACTGATTTCGCCCACCGATCCGATCGCCGTCATGGGCATACTGAAGTCGGCCGGCGCGCCCAAGAGTCTGGAAATCGTTATCGCCGGCGAGTCGCTGTTCAATGACGGTGTCGGCGTGGTGCTGTTTTCGCTGCTGCTGGCAATGGTGGCCAGTGGCGAAGCCCCGACTGCGGCGCGCGGTGCCATGTTGCTGCTTGAGGAAGGGGGCGGCGGTATCGCGTTCGGATTGGTACTCGGGTATGTGACGTACCTCATGCTGAAGAGCATCGACAGCTATCAGGAAGAGGTGCTGATCACGCTGGCAGCCGTACTTGGCGGATATGCCCTGGCGGACAACCTGCATGTGTCCGGCCCGCTGGCGATGGTGGTGGCCGGGCTGATCATCGGCAATCACGGCCGCGCGCAGGCGATGTCGGACAAGACGCGCGAACATCTGGACATGTTCTGGGAGTTGCTGGATTCGATGCTCAATGCGGTGTTGTTCGTGTTGATCGGCCTGGAAGTGATCCTGATCAAATTCTCGGCCAGCCTGGCGCTGGCGGCGGCAGCGGTGATTGCAATCACCCTGGCGGCGCGGCTGATCTCGGTGGGCGTGCCAGTCAGCTTGTTGGGCCGGGTGTTCAAGTTGCCGCAGGGCGCGTTGCAGGTGCTCACCTGGGGCGGATTGCGCGGCGGCATTTCGGTCGCGCTGGCACTTTCGCTGCCCAGTGGCCCGCAGCGCGATCTGGTGCTGGCGCTGACCTACGCGGTCGTGGTGTTCTCGATCCTGGTTCAGGGTCTTAGCATCGGCAAGGTGGCCCGCAATGTGGGTGGTGCCGAGTAACGTACGATTTTTTGCGAACGACGAAAAAGGATGGTCATGAAAATCAATCCAAAGGATTTTCGCGTTAAGGAAGGCGAAAGGGTCAGGCTCAAGAAGTGGCCGACGCTGGTGAAGCCCGTTTACAAGTCGAAGGAGCAGTATCAAGAACTCCTCGAAGAACAGGTGGCGGAGCTAAGCGCGCTGCAACGACTTCACTATGCATCCAACCGTTATGCGGTGCTGGTGATTTTTCAGGCCATGGACGCGGCCGGCAAGGACGGCGCTATCCGCCACGTCATGTCCGGCGTCAATCCCCAGGGGTGCCAGGTGTTCAGCTTCAAACATCCGAGCGCCGCTGAACTGGAGCACGATTTTCTGTGGCGCACAACGCGCGATCTGCCGGAACGCGGCCGGATCGGTATTTTCAACCGATCCTATTACGAGGAGGTGTTGATCGTGCGCGTGCACCCGGAGATTCTCCAAGGCCAGGGTCTGCCGGATGGGATGATCGACGAGAAAACCATCTGGCAGGATCGATACCGTTCCATTGTGGATATGGAGAACCATCTTTATCGCAACGGCACAAGGATTATAAAATTTTTCCTTCACCTTTCAGAGGAAGAGCAACGCAAGCGCTTTCTCGACCGCATCGACGAGCCCGAAAAAAACTGGAAATTCAGTCTTGCCGACATTGAGGAGCGGAAATTCTGGGGTCAGTACATGCAGGCCTATGAAGACTGCCTGAGCGCGACGAGTACCAAAAATGCGTCTTGGTATGTGGTGCCCGCCGACGACAAGGAGAACGCTCGGCTGATCGTTTCCCGGGTTATTCTCGATACATTCAAGGCGCTAAAAATGCGCTACCCCAAAACCGACGCAAAACGCCGCCAGGAGTTGTTGTCGATCCGCCAACGGCTTGCGAAGCAAGGCTGATGTAGCAACCAACCGAGGCGTGCATGACTTTATTACGCAAAAACCGGCATAAAGCTGCGCAGCAGGAGCGGATGGTCCAGAAGCAGGTGTCCCCCGATTTTCTGGATCCGGCGCACGAGTGGCGTCGTCTTTTCGCCGAGGCTTGGGGCACGTTCCTGCTGGTTCTCGTCGCCGCGGGCGGAGGTGTGGTTGCTGCCAGGAGCGGCGGTACCGTCACCCCCGGCATGATCGTGGTGGCGCCCGGGCTCATGGTGATGGCGATCATCTACTTCATGGGCACAGTGAGCGGGGCGCATTTGAACCCCGCTGTCACCCTGGCATTCGCGGTACGACGCAACTTCCCCTGGCGTCGGGTCCCGGGTTACGTCCTGGCACAGATGATCGGAGGTGTCGCAGCGGTGCTCTTCCTCAGGGCTTTGTTCGGCACTGTCGGCGCGCTGGGCGCAACGGTGCCGGGCAGCGGCATTGGCAACGGGACAGCATTGGCGATGGAAGTGGTGTTGACGACCGGATTGGTGAACACGATCCTGGGCACGGCCGCCGGGGCGCGCCAGATCGGCGCCAACGGCGCCATCGCGGTAGGTGGATATATCGCCCTGGCGGGTCTTTGGGCGGCGCCGATCAGTGGCGCTTCGATGAATCCGGTGCGATCGCTGGCGCCGGACTTGGTGCGCGGCGACCTTGGCACCGCGTGGATCTATGTGGCGGGGCCGCTCCTCGGCGCGCTGATAGGCGTTGTCTTCGAGTGGATACTCAAGGGCGAGCCCACCACTTCCGGTACGCTGGCGGCACAAGGTTTGCTCGGCGCCGATGATTCGAAGCCGACGTGTGAACAGGAGCGAGGCAGTTCGCAATGACGCCCCAGTTCTGGCCCTGGCTCAAGTGGGTATCGCTATGGGTACCGGCCCGATGTGGTCATGGCAAGCGCCAGCATTACCCTGATAAAGGGCGATCTGCGGGGGATCGTCCGGGCACTACGCATGAGGCAGGCAACCACGGTCAACGCTTAACCAAGCATCGCAGTGACTGAATGGACGCTTGTTCCCGCAAGGACCGTCTGAAACTGATCCATAAATCTAAAAGGAGATGCATCAATGAACGAAATTATCGAAGACCCCGTTTGCCATATGAAAGTCTCATCCACCTCATTTGCCGCAGAATACGCAGGCGGTCATTATGCTTTCTGTTCGGCTCAGTGCAAGGAACGATTTCTAGCGAATCCACGTTTATACATTGGATTTCCCGGGCACAAAGCGCCCGCACAGGAGGGGAAACAAGTCATCAAGCGTCGTCGCCTTTTGCTATCGGATCCGTTTGATGCGGGACAGGCCGAACAAGTAATGAACGCTTTGCGTGAAATGATGGGAATACTTGAAGTTTCCATTGAAGGCGACAAACTCACAATCAAGTATGACCTTATACAAGTAACCGCCGAGCAGATAGCGGATAAATTAGCATCTATAGGGGCTAATCTCGGCGGAGGCTGGATCGATCGCCTTAAGTTGTCTTGGATCAACAATTTGGAAGAAATCGAAATCAGCAGTCTTGAAGTTGACAACAAAAAATGTTGTCACTAATTACCTTTGACGAAGCACGATGATTGTCCGCCCGGCCCATTGCAGTCGTCTACTTCTTGCTGCTCAAATATCCGCAAGGTGCGCAGGTAGGATAGTGGCCCCGTTAGTTCCGGAGATTGATTTTTCAACACACCCTTGGCCGGCATCGTGTTCGCCATCGAAGAACTAGGACGCAGCTTTGAACAATGAACCAACTGTGTTGTCATCACGGCGATTAATCAAACGGAAAGATCGGAGAGGGACCTGGCGCGCAAGAGTGCTTCCCTAAACCGCCAGGGCCCGGCAGAACCTGTCCCACATGGTCTTACTGGTTATCCGCGTCCACGGCCATTTTTAGCATGTCGAAAATGCCCGGAATGGCTGAGGTCACCCGGTTCCAGTTCGGAATGAGCGGCGTGGTCATCGGATTTTCCATGAATACCTGCGTTGCCATGGCGATGGCCCGGGTAAAAGCTTCCACCGCCATTGCTTCCTCGTGGCGGTCGAACTTGAGGCCGTTGATGGCAGCATCCGCTTCGTACTTCATGATCGTATCCTCTGCCTGCCGCAGATAGGATACGAGCAAGGATTTGAAGAGGCCGTCCGAAAACACCACGCCTTCCGATGCCAAAGTCCTGAAGATGGATTTGCAGATATCCACGGTCATTTTCATCAAACCTTTGCTTGCATCATCGGCGGAAAGAATTTGATGTTTGTGGTCGTAGTTCGCGGCGATGTCCACCTGACAAACACGGCGTGGCGAATAGTTGCGGTGTACCTCGGCCAGTGAGCCCACCTCCAGTCCCCAATCCCACGGGATCCGGTTCACCCGGGCGAGATCCGTGATCATGCAGAATTCCCCTGCCAGGGGATAGCGGAAGCTGTCGAGGAATGCGAGAAAATCATGCGGCCCGATGAGCTGACCGAGAGCCCTGACCAGCGGTGTCACCAATAGGCGGGTAACGCGCCCATTCATTTTGCTAGATATCCGGCTGTAATACCCCTTGCAGAACACGTAGTCCAGGCTCGGATTGACCACGGGGTAGCACAGCCGCGCCAGCAGTTCGCGGCTGTAGGTGACGATGTCGCAATCGTGCAGGGCGATGACGTCGGAGCGTCCGCGCGCCAGCACGTAGCCGTAGGCAAGCCACGCCGAGCGCCCCTTGCCGCGCTCGCCCACGTTGAATCCGTTGCGGGCGAAGGTTTCATATATTTCGCTTACCCTTTTCCCATCGTTGTGGATGATCTTGACCTCAGTCGATATCGGCGACATGAACTCTTTTACGCGCTGAAAATCTTTTTCCGAGGCCTTGTCCAGTACCAGAACGATTTCGTTCAGATACTTTACCTTGGCGAGTTCCTGGACGATTCCCGGCATGGCCGGCCCCTCGAACTCCGAATACAGCGCCGGCAATACCAGGGCCACGGGCCTGGTTTTCGCGAAGCCGTTCAACTCGGACTCCAGCCTCTCCAGCGAGGGATTGCCAAGCTGATGAAGTGTCGTGATGATGCCTGACTGATAAAAATCGGACATGATTGATCTCCCGTCTAGATGTGTTCGATATCGTCACGTGGCTCTTCAGCACGTTTTTCCGCGCCTTCTCTTTCGATCATCCGCCGCGCCGCATCGATACCACCCACACCGAAGGAAATCGAGAGCGCTATCACAATTCCACCGAAAATGATCGAGAAGGCGGCGAGTACGATGCTCGGCGCGATCTGTAGCTGTTCCATGGCCATCGCCAGAATCAACACCATCAACAGGGTGCGGATGGCCTCGGCGATCAGTTTGGCGTAGTGATAACCGCTGTTTACCGCGGCGATCAATACCCCTTGGCTGATAAAGCCGGTCAGCACGTAGCCGATGATCAGGATCACGGCGGCGGAAAAAGCGCGGGGCATATAACTGAATACCTGTTCGACCAGATTGTCGATCGCCGGGACTTTGAGGGCGCTCAGGCCGATCATCAGGGTGAGGATGATCAGCAACCAGAAGATGATGGCCCCGAGGGTGGCGGAAGGTTTGGCCCAGAGATCCCCCTTGCGCATCAGGGTGGTAAATCCCATCCGGTCGGACCAGCTGTCGAAGTTGATGGCCACCAGGGATTTTACCAGCATGACTTTGATGAGCCGAGCCAGAACGATGCCCAGCGCGGTGATGACAAGCATGGCCAAAAGATTGGGCAAAAACATTTTGAACTTCAGAAATACCTCTTCCAGGGGGTCGAATATCAGGTTCAGAAAATCCATCATGTTTATCTCCTTAAAAGTTATTTCCAGCTGGTTACCAGGTAATCCTTGTTGTTTTCGAATTCGAGGCAAAGTTTTTCGATCTCGGCCTCCGCCTCATACCCCTCCATGTGTTCCGCTGACAGAATGAACGATGCGGTTTTCCCGAGATAAAGCGGGGTCAGGGACTTGATCAGGTGTTCCGGCGACATTTTTTTCTGGTGGAAAGCAATGGCGTAATCATAGATGACCCTTGTCCACAACCCGATGGGAAAGGAGAACTCGCCATCGGCCAGGGTGCCCAGCCGTTCCACTTCCCTGAAGTCCCCGGTGCCGAGGATATCGAGCCAGATCTCGCTGAGGTTTTTAAGGCCCTCGCGGAACAGGTTCAGCATCCTGGCGGTATTGACGTTGACCTGTTCGAGCCCCACCGTGTATTCGAAGCCGAAGGTCGTTGCTGGCGCGGATCCGCGGATGGGCGTCCATACTTCAGCATAGCCCTCCATCAGCTCGAAGGTGGCGCTCACCACCTGATAGAGCATGCTGCTCAGGTCGGCACCGGGGTCCTTGGCGTCGTGAATCTTGGCGCCGAGAAAGGACTGGGCGACCTTGAAGCCGTTCGCGATGGCCGTCGTGGTCATCCATATGTCGATGCCGAAGCGCGCGACATCGGTTTGCCACACGTCCTTGGTCAGGTAGAACTGCGCCAGCCGGCCGGAAAAGCCGAAATCACCGCCGATGGGCTGCCGTACTCGCTTGCCGTAGAGCGCGCGGGTAAGCGGGTAGACGATGCTGTTGGTAATGGTTCCGTCGAACTTGTGGCGGTGGTAAAGCGGGGCCACGTAATCGAAGCCCCCTTCCAGCACCGGCTTCACCAGCAGTTCGATCCACTCCGGCGTGATGCTTCGGAGATCCGAATCGACCACCACGCAGGCCTTTGCACCCAGCGTCTGGGCGATTTCGAAAATACTGCGAAAGGCGCTCCCCTTACCGGGTATGCCGGAATAAGGGAAGGCGATCTTGGAGATGGGCAGGATGCGGTGATGGAGCAAGATGGCGCTGAAATCATCGACCGAAGTGTTCTGCACCACGTCCGTGGTGCCGTCGCTGGAACCGCCGTCGGAGTTCACGATCACCGCCTTGTGGTCGGGAAAATACTTGGCCAGACCGGCCTGAACCGCGCGCACGACGTGGCCGATGGTGCGCGCATTGTTGAAGCTGGGAATGCCGACGACGATGTCGGCAGACCCGATCTTCCCGATCTGTTCGTGCACTTCCGTTCTGAAGGAAATGTCATTCATGTTGTGGGTCGTCCTTCCGGTTTTTTATCTCTGTTCGCGTTCGCATGCTCGGCGTCGTTTCCTTCCAGCAGGATGATCTGGAGGTCCATGACGTTCGTTCCCGTCGGTCCGGTCATGAAATGGCTGCGCGTCCCTGACAAGGCGTCGAAGCGTTGAAAAAACCCATAGGAATCGTTTTCCGCAAGATATGCGGCCGGCTCCATGCCAAGCCGGCGCGCGCGTTCGGCGGTGCGGCCGTCGACCAACGCGCCCGCCGCATCGGTCGGTCCGTCGTTGCCGTCCGTGCCGGCGGAAAGCAGGGAAATTCCTTGTCTGCCTTCAGCCTCCAGGGCAAACGCCAGTGCCAGCTCCTGGTTCCGGCCGCCTTTTCCTGTCCCCCTGACGGTGACCGTGGTTTCGCCGCCGAACAGCAGGCAGCGGCGCTCGTCCGAGTTCATGCCGTCTTGCGTCATGCGTGCAGTATGTGCCAGGAAACCTGCGGCATCGCGCGCTTCGCCCTGCAGTTCAGACGTGACGATCTCTGCCGCAAATCCGAGTTGTCGCGATTTTTCCTGCGCCGCCGCCAGCGCCTGGCGGCTGCCGCCGACAATCACGTTGCGGGTTGCGCTCAGACAGGCGTCGCCGTCTTTCACCGTTTCGGCTTCCAGACCGGCGGCACCCCGCTGCAGATAATCCGTGACGCGTACGGGTATTTTTTCCATCAGCCCGTATTTTTCGATTACCGAACAGGCGTCGGCAAAGCTCGAACCGTCTGGCGCCGTCGGCCCGGAAGCGATGACGTCGAGCCGGTCACCGATCACGTCGGAAAGAATCAGTGTCATCATCTGCGCCGGGCAGGCGGCCCGCGCCAGTCTGCCGCCCTTGACCGCCGAGAGATGTTTGCGCACGGCGTTCAATTCGCCGATGGTCGCGCCCGCTTTCAGCAGCAGGGCGGTCACTTCCTGCTTGTCCTGCAGCGTGACGCCCGCGACGGGGGCAACCAGCAGGGCCGACGCACCGCCCGAGAGCAGGCAGATCACCAGCGTCTTCTCGCCGGCGCCCCGCACCATTTCCAGTATGCGCTGAGCGCCCTCCACCCCGGCCTGGTTCGGCACCGGGTGGGAAGCCTCTATCTGTTCAACCATGGCAAGTCCTGCCGTGTGGCCATTCTTTACGATGATCAGCCCATCCGAAATTCGCGCTCCAAGCAAATGTTCGATGGCCAGTGCCATGCGCGCGGTGGCCTTGCCCGCACCGACCACGAGAATGCGGCTAAAAGTATCAAGCCGGTAAACGGCGTCGGCGACGGTCAGGCATTCATGCTCAAGTTTTGCGGCGTTGAGCACCGCCTGGTAAGGATCGACCGCCGCAATGGCAGCGCTGAAAATACTGCCCAACACCGCTTGCGGCGTCGTCTCCGCGGCTGACAGCAGCTGCAGCACCGCTTCGTTCCAGCCCCGCGGGCCGGGGCTCTGCGTTTTCACCAGGCCGGCCATGACGATGCGAGGGTCAAAACTGCGGTCCTCGTGGCGGATCAGCACCGGACGGTCGACTTCCTGGAGCATCGGCAGGTCGTTAAATCCATCGCCCAGGCCGACGCTGGTGATTGCGCCTAGCTCCTGCCGGTAAAGTTTCATGAGAATTTCCACGGCACGGCCTTTGTCGTGTTTGCCCAGGATGTGGAATATCCGCCCCTGGGTCCAGTGCAGCCCGGTGTCTATTATGGCTTGCAGGAAATGTTCGTCGGGCGCTCCGTCGAAAACGAAGGGTTCGTCGAAATCTCGCTGCTTTGCCAAAGTGGCTTCGTCGCATGAAAGGCCAGTCAATTCGGCGACTTCCTGTGCAGTCATGTCGCCAAAGCCGCGCACCTGTGTCCCGAATCTTTTCCTGAGCGCGACAAAGCGGCTTCTGATTTCCGCATAAGGCATGCCGAGCGTGATGAGCTGATAGCCGTTAATTTTCGTGGCTTTAACCGGCGTTGAGAAATAGCCCTGCGGAATGAAGATGCCGCCACCGTTCTCGGATATGAACGGGTGCTCATTGCGCATACTCAGTCGGTAGGCTTCGATTTCCATGCGGGTTTTGCTGGAGCAGAGTATCAGCGGAATGGCCCGTTCCTGGAGCAGGCTCAGTGCCGGTAGCGCGTCATCAAAACAATAATTCTTCGCGTCGAGCAGCGTTCCGTCGAGATCGCTGAATATGACTGTTTTTTTCATTTTCCCCACTCGGTGCTTATTGCAGCGCTGCCAGGTAGGCGGAAAATTCTTCCTGCAAATCTTCATGCTTCAAGCCGAAAGCAACCTGCGCCTTGAGGTATCCCAGCTTCGAACCGCAATCGTAGCGCGTGCCGCTGAAATGGTAGGCCAGCAGTTTTTCTTCCCGCAGCAGCGCGGCTATGCCGTCAGTGAGCTGGATTTCGCCGCCGGCCCCGGCGTGAACTTGCGCCAGGTGATGAAAAATTCGCGGCGTAAGGATGTAGCGCCCCACTACGGCCAAGTTGGAGGGAGCCTCTTCGGGGCGCGGCTTTTCGACGAGCCCATGCACCTTTTCCACGCCTGGCACCAGATTGGTCGCGCTGACGATCCCGTATTGCCCGGTATGTTCGCGAGCGACCTCTTGTACGCCCAGGACAGAACATTGATGGGTTGCAAACACGTAGCCCATTTGTTTGATGACGGGTGGTTCGGCATCGATCAGATCGTCCGCAAGTATCACCGCGAACGCTTCATCCTGGACCACCGGTTGCGCGCACAGTACGGCATGGCCCAGCCCAAGCGGCTCCGACTGCCGGATGTAGATGCAGTTCACGTGTTTCGGGACGACATCCTGCACCGCGCGCAGCAACTCGGTTTTGCCACGCGCTGCGAGCTCCGCTTCCACTTCGTAAGCCATGTCGAAATGGTCTTCTATCGTGCGCTTGTTGCGCCCGGTGATGAATACCATGTCGGTGATCCCGGCCGCCACGGCTTCTTCCACCGCGTACTGGATCAGCGGTTTATCCACGACCGGCATCATCTCCTTGGGGCTGGCCTTGGTGGCGGGCAGAAACCGGCTGCCAAAACCGGCGACCGGGAATACTGCTTTGGTGATTTTTTTCAAAGTTCGCGCTCCCCGCTGAGACTTTCTCCTTTTATGGAGTCACCCTTTTCATTAAAGTTTCTACGATCGTTTCGATGCGGATTGACCTGGAAATGAATTTGCTCGGAAAGAGATATGAATTCTCCCAGGAGTGAGACCAGTTGAAGACTGAACGTCAACGCTTCGTGTGAAGCGTCCGGCGCCGCGCTGGCGGGCGTGTTTCAGGTTGGCGCCTCTCAGGTCGGCACCGCTTAAATTGGTACTGGCAAGAGCGGCGAAACTCAGGTTGGCGCCCATAAAATTCGCCCTCTCAAGGTTTTTGCCCTGAAGCTTGGCTCCTACCAGTCTGGCTCCCGCGCATTGCCCATCGTGGACAAGGTCGCATGCCATTGCGGGTGCGGCGGAAAACATCAGTCCGATGCAGGCGACAATGGCGAAGAAATAGTGTTTTTTCATAAGCAATCGATATTTACAGATAGCGTAGGTAAAGATACAGGCTGGCCACCGCGATGCTGGCCAACATTAGCGGAAAGGCCATGAGAATGAACGGCAAAAAGCGGATCGGCTGGCCGGCGCGCTCGGCGAAACCCGCCACCACCAGGTTGGCGCTTGCCCCGACCAGGCTGCCGTTGCCGCCCAGGCAGGCGCCCAGCGCCAAGGACCACCACAGGGTGGCCAGTTTGTCCACGCCGAACACCGGTTCCATTTTCTGGATGACGGGAATCATGGTGGCGACGAAAGGTATGTTGTCGACGACAGCGGAAAATATCGCCGAGACCCACAGGATGGTAATTGCTGTAGTGGGAAAATCGCCGCCGGTCAGACCCAGAAGCTCTCCGGCCAGCAGGTCGAGCGCACCGGCCTTTTCCACGCCGGCCACCACCACGAACAGGCCGACGAAAAAGAAGATCGTCACCCATTCCACTTCGCCCCAGGTGCGATGTGTCTCATGAGTCTGTTCTTCCGAGTCTTTCCCGAAAACGCGCAACAAGAGCAGGAATGCGGCGCCAAACATGGCGATGGTGCCGGGTTGCTGACCGATGTGGTGAGCCATGACGAAGCCCGCGATCACCAGCCCGATCACCGCAAGAGATTGCTTGAGCAGGAGGGAGTCGGTAATGGCCGCCTTGGCGTCGAACGCCATGACTTGCGCCCGGTCTTCCGGCGCGGCGCGCATCTTGCGGCCCCATATCAGATAGATCGGGATCAGGGTAAGGGCGAAAATGATCACAGCAATCGGTGCCAGGTTCAGCAGAAAATCGGTGAAGGTCAGTCCGACCGCCGAGCCGATCATGATGTTGGGCGGGTCGCCGATCAGCGTGGCGGTGCCGCCGATGTTGGAGGCGAATATGATGGAGAACAGGTAGGGGTAGGGAGACACTCTGAGCGAGTCGGTAATGAGCAAGGCTACCGGCACGATCAGGAGCACCGTGGTGACATTGTCGAGCAGGGCGGAAAATACCGCCGTGATTACGGCGAGCATCACCAGCAGGCCCCAGGGGTCGGCCTTCACCCATTTCGCCACAACGATGGCAACGCACTGGAACACTCCGCTCTTCTGGGTGATCGCCACCAGCACCATCATCCCGGTGAGCAGGCTGATGGTGTTGAAATCGATGCCTGCCACGGCCTCGCTCTGTTGCAGCACGCCGGAGAAAATCATCAGCCCCGCGCCCAGCAAGGCGATGATGGAGCGGTTGATCGTTTCGGTGACGATGGCGGCGTAGGTCAGCACGAACACCGCGAGCGACACGGCGAGCGGGCTTAGTCCCAGGATCACCTGGGTGGTGGAAACAGCGCCGTGCATTTCAGATGCCTGCCTGCTGCACGAGATAGTCAAGCAGGGTGCGTCGGCTGAGCATGCCAAGCAGCGTGCCGTCCTTGCCGATCACCGGCAGCGGAGCGTTGCTCTGGCTGAGCAGCAGGGCCGCCTCCAGGACCGGGCAGTCTTCGTTCAGCACCGGCACATTTTTCCAGGCAAATTCGCCGACAGTACGGTGCTCCAGATCGTGCAGGCGGGACGAAAGCAGCCGTGTGGCGTCCCCGGCAAACTTCAGGTCGGACAAGCCGTGCTCGACCCGGGCACTGGCCGGAATCAGTTCGGAAAGGATGGCCTGGGTGCTGACGATGCCGGCAAATTTCCCATTGCCGTCGCGCAATGGCACATGATTGATCTGCTTTTCCAGCATCAGCTTGAGCGCATCCAGCAGGCTCGTCTCGGGAAGAATGCCGATGGTCGGAGGACAGTAGGGAATGGATTGGATGCTCATGATTGGTCTTTGATGTGCAGCCTTGCCTTTGCGAGGCACGGCCAACACGATTCAGGTATTCGTCGAACCCCGTTTCCGCGTGGCAAACCAGAGTGGGTGATGTTCAGGTATATCGAATGGATTGGGCGGCTTTTTATCTCGTTTTACTCGCATCGTGGCACCTGAGTTGGAACGGGCGCCGCGAGCAGCATTTCAATGGCTATCGCTATGGTTCAATGATAGTTCCATGGAGGAGGGGAGGAAATTCGGGGGTACGCGTAAGGGAATCCCTTACTTTCGGTGTGGATTGCGCTGCAGGCGGAGAAAGAAGCGCGCCCTAATCCGATGGCTCGCTTGTTTTAATGCTGAGGACCAAGCGAACCAGTTCAGGCAGGCTCTGCGTCCGCATTTTTTCCATCATGCGCGCTTTGTAGACTTCCACCGTGCGCGGGCTGATGCCAAGTCGCCGGGCGATTTCCCGGTTGGGCTCGCCGAGGGTGACTTTCTCCATTACTTCGCGCTCGCGTGCGGTCAGCCGTGATATCCGGTCCATGATCTCCTGTGCAACCGCCGCTTCATCACGTTGATGAGCGCTGCTTTTCAGCGCATCGGCGATCGCCGTGAGCAGCAGCCGGTCGTCCAGCGGCTTTTCGAGAAAATCGGCCGCGCCGGCCTTGAGCGCGGCGCGTGTCGCAGCCACGTCGCCATGGCCCGTGATGAAAATGATGGGCAGGAATATCTGGCGGGAAATCAGGTGCTGCTGCAGCTCCAGGCCTTTCATTCCCGGCATGCGGATATCCAGCAAAAGGCAGCCATGCCAGTCGGGCTGGCAGGTGGAGAGAAAGTCTTCCGCCGAGGCGAAGCTGCGGGTCGCATAGCCTTTCAGCCCCAGCAGCAGGGAGAGCGAATCCCGGACGGACGCGTCGTCGTCCACAATGAAAATCGTAGGGTCAGTCATGTGTTTCCTGTCTGTGTGTTCAGCGGGACGCTGAAGCAAAAGCGTGCACCGGCCGCATATGAATTATCCAACCATATTTTGCCGTGATTTGCTTCAATCATGGAACGGCTGATCGCGAGCCCCAATCCGGTGCCGTCTATTTTGCCGGTAGCGAAGGCTTCGAAAATATGTGGCTGCATTTCTTGCGAGACGCCAGGACCGCTATCCGAGACGCAGATGCAAATGTCATCGGCAGTAAATTCAGCCGCCTCAATGACGATCTCCCCGCGAGCACTCCTGGCCCCGTCAATGGCATCGATCGAATTGAACACCAGGTTGTGCAGCACGGTTTCCAGTTGCACCCGGTCCGCCCGGATATCGGGCAAGGTTTGCGGACAGGAAATACGCAGCGAAATGTTGTGCCGCTCGGCGCGATTAAGCAGCGGGATGATGCCTTCCTGCAGGAAGGGCAATACGGATATTTGCTGGAGCTGGACGATGCCCCAGCGATAAAAATTGCGCAGGCGGTGTACCACCTGTCCGGCGCGGCGGGCTTCGCCAACGGTTTTCTCCATTGTATCCGCCAGCAGGGCGTGCTGCGTTTCCGGCTGGGTGAGCAATAGCTGGCAGGAACGCAGATAGCTGGTCAGCGCTGAAAGCGGCTGGTTCAGTTCATGCGCCACGGCAGAAGTCATCTCGCCGGCGGCAGCAAAGCGCAGTGCGCGATCCAGTTCGGCTTGCTGCGCTTGCAGGCGCTCTTCCAGCAGCCGGCGGCTGGTAACGGCCATGCCCAAATAAAGTCCGGTGATTGCCAGAGCCAGCATGAGCAGCTGAAGTTCAATGACCGCGGTGGCTTTGTGCTCACCCGTCTGGAACGCAACGATCAATCCGAGCTGCGTTCCGAGAATGGCCAGTGTCGCGCCCCGGACGCCGTGCCGCATGGCGATCCAGATCAGGGGGAGAAACAGCAGGTAGAAGAACTTGAATTCGTCGGTAAATGCCAGGCCAAAAATCACCCAGAGCGCCAGGGCGAGACTTGCCGCCTGTGCCATGATTTCCCTCGCGCTGATGGAACGGATGCCGGTTTGATGGGCGGCCAGGGAGAGAATCAGCGGGGCGGCGACCATGATGCCGATTACGTCGCCTACCCAGAAACGCAGGATGTTGGTCATGAACTGTTGCGTTGGCACCAGGCCGGCCGCGGCATAGGTGGAAACGTATGCCAGGGAAGCCAGCAGTGTTCCGCCCAGCGCCACGGCAAGCAGCAACGACAGGTCGCGCAGGCTGGAAAATTTAGTGTCGAAGCGCAGCGGGCCGAGGAGAAGGGCTGCTGCGCCGGTGTAGCAGACTGTCAGCAGCAGCGAGGATGCAGCCAGATAGGGGAGTGGTGCAGGGATGTCGCGCACGAATATTTCGGCCAGCAGCGCGGCGATAAACAGGGCCGGCCACTGCCGAACACCATACAACAGCAGGAATGCGAGGCTGAGTCCTGGCGGCGGGTTCCAGGGGGTAATGGCGAGCGGCAGGACGGGATGGATGTAGCTCGCCCAGTCCATAAACACGTACAAGATCAGGTAACCGGCGAAAAGCTGCCAGGATCTCATGTCATTGCACCTCGCCATCCTCGCCCGGATTCCGTTTCCCGATATTCTGGCCGTGGCGGGAATAGAGCCATTTCAAAGCGAATGGCGGCAAAACGGTAGTCAGGGCGATGACGATGATCATGCCGGCATAGACATCGTTGGTGAAAATGCCGCTCACGCGCCCAAGTTCGGCGAAAATCAGCCCCACTTCTCCCCGCGGGATCATGGAAAAGCCGATGGCGAGCCGCGTGAGCGTTGTTTCGCGCACCAGGAACGCGCTGGCAAGTTTGCCGAGCACGGCTACAGCCAGAAGAAGCATTGAAAAGCTCCAGATAAAGCCGGAGCCCCAGTCAACTTCCCTGAGGTTAAGAGACAGCCCCACCATGACAAAGAATATCGGCGTGAACAGGTGAACAATGGGTTTCATCTGCCTTTCGATGCGCTCGGAGAAGATCGGATTGCTGTGCAGAGCCGTGCCGAAAGGCAGGAAGAACCGCCGCGAAAGGGCGAGGCCCGCCGCGAATCCACCCAGCAATTCCGGTGCGCCGATGGCATGGGCCAGCCACGCGAAGAACAGCACCAGCGAAACGATGGCGGTGGGGATCAGGCCGGGTATCTCGCTTTTTTTGTCGAAGCGGCGGATCACCAAAGACATGATTTTCGCGGAGGCCGGAGCCAGCACAAAAAAAGTGGAGACGAATAACAGGACTTTGCCGAAGTTGACCAGGCTGACGCCCCCGCCGACGGAAAATTCGTATAGCAAGGCCAGGAGCAGCACGCCAAGCACGTCGTCCAGAACTGCCGCGCCCAGGATCACCTGGGCCTCATGGCTGCGTTGCCGGTTGAGATCCGCGAGCACGCGCACGGTAATGCCGATGCTGGTGGCAGTCAGGGTTCCGCCGATAAATGCCGCCGTCAGGGCATCCAGCCCAAAGATCCAGCGGCTCGCAGCGTATCCGAGCAGGAATGGCAGCACAAAACCGCTGATGGCGACGGCAACCGATTTGGCTCCGGAGCGAGCGAGGCGCGTCACATCGGTTTCCAGGCCGACTTCGAACAGAAGCAAAATGATGCCGATTTCTGCCAGCAATTTGATCACCTGGACCGGCTCGATCCAGCCGAGCAGACTTGGCCCGAGCACGACGCCGGCAATCAATTCGCCGATCACGGCCGGTGCCTTCAGGCGCACCGCCAGTTCCGCAAAAACTCTCGCGGACAGCAGAATACCCAGCAGATATAGAAAAAATGTTTGTGTTTCCATCGTGCTCATTTGTGACACGTCTAGTGCGACTTTATACCACGCCAGTGTCGACTAATCCTGGCGCAAAGAGGGGCATCCACGTCGCGTTTTCTTCGAAACACAGGAGCATGGTAGAATTCGCAAAATCAATACCGCTCCTGTTGGCCACCTAATTCCAATGTAGTTCGCTTCCTTTCCGGTTTTTACCGTCTTACCGACCCCAGCTCAACTGGATCTGTTTTCGCCCCATTCTCTTATGGGGCGAGGGAATGCATTTTTATTGGATTGTCTTACATGAACGCAAGCAGTTGCTCGAATTTCACTCTTTCCCGCCTTAAGCTCTGCACCTTGAGTGGCCTGACCGTCGCCCTGGCGCTGGTGCCGGAGGCGATCGCCTTCGCCTTCGTGGCCCACGTACACCCGCTCACTGGCCTCTATGCCGCCTTTATTGTCAGCCTCATTACCGCTGCTTTCGGCGGCAGGCCCGGCATGATCTCCGGCGCCACCGGCGCGCTGGCGGTGGTAATGGTGGCGCTCGTGGTACAGCATGGCGTTGAATATCTATTCGCCACCGTGGTGCTGACGGGCTTGCTGCAAATCGCCTTCGGCCTGCTGAAGCTGGGCAAGTTCATCCGCATGGTGCCGTTCCCGGTGATGCTGGGTTTCGTCAACGGCCTGGCCATCGTGATCTTTCTGGCGCAACTGGGACATTTCAAAATATCGGGGCCGGATGGCACGCTGACCTGGATGACGGGCGCCCCGCTCTACACCATGCTGGGCCTGATCGCGCTGACCCTGGCCATCATCTATCTGCTGCCGCGTTTCACCAAAGCCATCCCCTCCACCCTGGCCGGCATCGTCGCGGTTTCCCTGCTGGTAATCTTCGCCGGCATCGACACCAAGACCGTGGGCGACATGGCTTCCATCGAGGGGGGCCTGCCGCAGTTCCACTTGCCCAACGTGCCGCTGACCTGGGAAACCCTCAAGATCATCTTTCCCTACAGTCTGATACTCGCCGCCATCGGCCTGATCGAATCCCTGCTGACGCTGAACCTGATCGACGAAATGACCGACACGCGCGGCAAGCCCAACCGGGAGTGCGTGGCCCAGGGCTCTGCCAACATCGTCACCGGCTTTTTCGGCGGCATGGGTGGCTGCGCCATGATCGGCCAGAGCATGATCAACGTCAGCAACGGCGCCACCCAGCGCCTCTCAGGCATCGCCGCCGCGCTGTTTTTGCTGTCGTTCATCCTGTTCGCTTCAAAGTGGATCGCGATGATTCCGCTCGCCGCGCTGATCGGCCTGATGTTCATGGTCTCGGAAAAAACTTTCGAATGGGGCAGCTTCACCGCCATGTGCAAGGTACCGAAGAGCGACGCTTTCGTGGTGGTCGCGGTCACGGTGATTACCGTGTTCACCGATCTGGCCATTGCCGTGGTCACCGGCGTCATCATCTCCGCTCTGGTATTCGCCTGGCAGCACGCCAAGCACATCAACGTGCAGACCTATCTTGACGACAAGGGCTGGAAAGTCTACGAACTGGAGGGCACCCTGTTTTTCGCCTCGGTGGCGCAATTCCAGACCCTGTTCAACCCCAAGGACGACCCGGACGAGGTGGTGGTGGAATTCCGCCGTGCCCGCGTCAAGGACCATTCCGCCGTCGAGGCCATCGACAGCCTCGCCACGCGCTATCAACAGGCCGGCAAGCGCCTGCACCTGCGCCACCTCAGCCCGGATTGCCTGGAGGTGCTGGAAAAAGCCAAGGACATGGTGGAAATCAACGTGGGCGAAGATCCGCATTACCATTTGGCGGATGACCGATTGGGCTAACGTAGTGCTTCGTAATTAGAGGAACAGACAAACAAAGTTTGTCGTCTGAAACGCATATGACAGACTGGAGTTTCCCCATGCGTGCAGAACTCACCGCCACCATTCATCAGTTGAGCTTTACGTAGATTAGTCGTTGATTATATTCTTGTGAGGCAGTCTCGACTGAAATGAGCTTCCCGCACACAGGCAGGAATGATGACCTCCCAGAGGCTTGCTGCCAGGTTTCTGGTTAAGCCGGTTTTCTGTTTATACGGGGGGTTCGCGATGTTCCCATCTTTTTTAACGAAGGGTCCTGATGAATCATGAGCCAACAGACCGTGCTTCGCTCAGGCAGAAACTTTCTCGACTCTTAATCCTATGGTGGCGACGACATCTGCGAGATGTCGACCGCGATGTCACCCGTAGGCGGGTTTTTGAGGAGGGCGGATTAAGCTATTCGTATATATTTCTGGTTTTCCTTTCCTGCGCCATCGCTACGCTGGGCCTGTTGCTCAATTCAGTTGCCGTGATTATCGGTGCGATGCTGATTGCGCCGTTGATGGGGCCCATCGTGCTGCTCGGGTTCGCCATCGCGGAAACCGATGTGCTGCGTGCAATCCGAAGCGGGAAAGCAATTGTGGCAGGTGTGCTGGGTGCACTGGTCATCTCGGCAGTCATTGTCAAACTCTCCCCATACATTTCTCCCACGCCGGAAATCATGGCGCGTACCAATCCAAACCTGTTCGATCTTCTGGTGGCGGTATGCTCTGGCATGGTTGCCGGCTATGCCGTGATGCGTCAGCAAATCGGAGCGGTGGCGGGCGTTGCGATTGCCACGGCCTTGATGCCGCCCCTTGCAACAGCGGGTTATGGGCTGGCCGCCGCAGACATGCAAGTATTCAGCGGGTCGTTCTTCCTGTTTCTCACCAATATGCTGGCCATAGCCTTCAGCGTAGCGGGCATGGCGATCTGGTACGGGTTCGGCAACCTGCAGGCGCCCAGGGAACTTTTATGGAAGACGCTGGCTGCCGGTGCTGTGCTGGCGCTGCTCTCGGTTCCATTGGTGGATACGCTCAATGAAAGCGTATCCAAATCGCTTGCGTTGAAGCGTGCTACGGATGTGCTGCGCGAAGACATGGTTGCTAGAGGCATGCGAATGGACAAGCTGCAAGTAAACTACGCGGACAACGGAAATGTCCTTGTGGGTGCGGTGGCCCTTGTGCCGAAATATGACGAAGGCGCCCCCGATCGCATGCAGGCCGCGCTACGCCAGGCACTTGGAAAGCCTGTTCACTTTCAACTGGACCAGGTTGTCATCGGCTCCGCTGAACAAGCGGCTCAGAAGCCGTCTGTCATCGCCAATCCAGTGACGCCCCTGCCCGTCCAGCCGCCGCCCCTTACAGAGACCCAGTTAATTGAGCAGTATCTTAGGCAAGTATTCCCACTGCCGATTTCAATGTCAGAAATTGACTCCGTTCGCAAATCGGCTACCTTGCAGTTGGCCGATAGCTACGCTGGCAACCTTCAAACACTGTACAACGCGGAGCGTGATCTGCAAAGCAAGTTTCCGGGGTGGGAAATGCGGCTTGTTCCGCCCTTGAGGGGGCTCCCTGTGGTCAATTTTGACAGTGGCGAGGCCGAGCTTGATCCGGTCAGTCTGGATAAATTGCGAACGGTGCAATGGGCGCTTCAACGCTGGGGTTTGAAACGGGTTGACGTGGTTGGCTACGCCAGTCTTGGAGAGAAAGGCAGGGCCTCTGCCGGGCTGGCATCCAAGCGCGCAGAAATTGTTGCCGCGTGGCTGGTAGAGGCTGGTTTCGAAACGGAGAAAACCGTGATATACCCAGCCCCTGGGCAAAAAGATGAAGAGCGTGAACGGGGCCAAGCTGCATTCCGCCGCACACAGATCTTGCCGAATTTCCCTGTAGATCATTGAAAATGGATGTGCATCGTTATGTACGGGGCGATTTTGGCGTTTTCCCATGTCGCAAGCCGCATGTTTTGGGCGACACAACCGCGCGCCTTGCTTCGCGGGCGGCATCCCAGATTGCCTCCGTTGCAGACGCGAAATTAGTGCTAGCACGCCCTAGCAGGTTTCTAGCGCCCCGCATCAACGAGCAAGATATCGCCTTCCGTTTCGTACATGACATGTTTTGCAACTGAACTCAGCAGCACTTCCTGGTGTCCCGCTTTCCCACCCTTGCCGATGACCAGCAGGTCAGCGCCGAAGGACTGCGCCTTTTCCTTTATCACCGCAGGTGGGTAACCAAATTCAACGACGATTTCCACGTCATCGCGTTCCACGCCGCAGTCGGCAATTATCCCGGACATTGTCGCTTGGGCATCGTCAAGTGTCTTGGTGCGGTAGGCTTGAATTGAGCTTTCATCGATGCCGGCAGTGCGCATATTCTCTGGGGAGGGCATCTCGCACACGTGCAGGAGGCTGATCGCCGCCTTTGGAGCGACCTTGAGCGCCATCAGCAGTGCCTGGTGCGATGAGGGCGAAAAATTTGTCGGCACCAGAACCTGCTGATAGGCCTCCGTGGCTTTTGTCCGTACGGCGAGCGTGGGTCGTTGTCCCTTGAACAGGGATTTCATCGTAGTGGAGCCGAAGAATATCTCGCGAATGAAATTTTCCCCTTGTGCGCCTATTACAATCATGTCGGCCTGCAGGGATTCAGCATGGCGGTTGATTTCTTCATGCGCGTGACCGGTGGCGACATGGCATTGGCTATCAACGCCATGCTCGGCTCGCAATTGCTCAGCGCGACGCGCCAATTCAGAACCAGCCCACCGAAGCAGTCGCTGCTCCTCGGCGATTGGCTCCATCGGCGCCAGTTGGCGCAGCATCCCCAAGTAGAAAGTGTCGATCACGTGAAGCAGATGCAATTCTGCACCGTGCTGAGCGGCAAGCAGGGCGGCTCGTCGCACAGCGAGCGCAGCTCGGA
Source organism: Sulfurimicrobium lacus (assembly GCF_011764585.1). Lineage (GTDB taxonomy): Bacteria > Pseudomonadota > Gammaproteobacteria > Burkholderiales > Sulfuricellaceae > Sulfurimicrobium > Sulfurimicrobium lacus. The sequence goes on along the minus strand of NZ_AP022853.1, from coordinate 2,370,013 downwards.
GCGAGAAATCGGTGGCTACGATAATGCGTTTTATCCGAACCATTTACATCCTCCTTCGCTTAAGAAAATCTCCAAATAGATAGAACGGCTTGCACTCGCGTTCGGCATGCGTCGACTCAGGAATCCGGCGATACAGTGGCATGGACGCTCCGAGATTCTTGGCCACGCCCGAGGCGGCACACCACAGGTCAGCACCTTCTTCGCAAAACTCGATCTTGCTGTCGGCCATCTTGGCTTGTGTCCGCTTTTTCTACATCGTAATCAATAAGCCGAAGAATACGCCGAGCGTAACCCCAAGGGAAACGCCATGGCGCGACCAGCGCCACAGTTGCCGGATACGGAAGTTAAACTGCCGCTGGGTTGAGCAAAGCTATACTTATCACTCTGTCCGAGCTCACTAGCCCGACCCTACTCAGCGTGGTTCGAAGAAGAACCCAACCGTAGGTGGTGACTACCAGCCGATACGGTGTTTTTGTTCTGTTTCCTTGTGGCGTTTATCATCTTCAGAATGGAGATATTTGCTGGTAGTGGAAATTGACTCATGGCCGAGATTGTCTCTGACGTGGCGGATAATTACACCATCCGGCCTTGCCGCGAGTCAGTTGCGAAGTACTTGGACAGATTTTTCGCTTGAGGAAGATTCACATCATCAGCGCAAAAACAAGTGGTTGCGTTATTTCTACTGTGCAAAGGACCTTCACAAACATGGCTATGTAGCACCCTCACATGACCGCCGGAATTCGCCCGACCAACAGATTTATTTAACACCCTTTTATGATTCCATAGCAAGGCTGGTACTTGATCCTGACCTTAAGGGGCTAATCGAGGATCTTCTTTACGAGGAGGCATTGGCCCATATTGATGATATTCAATCCTGGTTGAATGCGATCTTCAACGGGGCGGTACCATACAAAACGAGAATCACAATGCCATCAAGAGGAAACTTATTTCTGGAGTCCGAGCGAGCATATCTTTTCACTTGGCCCACATCGTAATGGTCGAAATTTCTAAATGAATACTTGATAGGAGCATCATAAATGGTGGCGTGGGCCAATACAATCGGCATCATCAGCACGCCCGACGAAGCGCAATGCACCCGCTAAATTTCCAGCGGCAGTTACCATACCATCGCCCACGAGCAATATGGTCAAGACTTTATTGTCTGCCATGTTTGATAACTATAGCTATCCCCTAAATAATCATACTGGCTGTATCGCGCATGGGGGCTGCCAGTATCGAACATAAAAGCTCAAAATTAATGATGTCAAACAGGCGGCACGGAGGCGTGATGAGCAACAAATATAAATCAAAGGAAGCAAAAAACGCGGCTCTCTTGGCTGAGTATTTGCGACTCAGTAAGATCGGGGCGCAGATGCGCGCCGAGGCTGACGCAACAGTGTGTGATGGCGGGCCGCATGATTGGGTTTATTCGGGGCAAACGCTGACTGGGTCCGTTGAGGTTTGCAGCAAATGCAAGCGGGTGAGGGTTACATAAACGGAGCGAGGCGAAGGGTAAGAATCTGGCGGTCAGTAGAGTTGGCCGGCAGCCATGCAGGCGAGACACGTCAAATTGATTACCCTATCGAAGAAATTTCGAGTTTTTTCATCTTTTCCCACAAATTCTTGCGGCTGATGCCGAGACTTTCCGCAGTACGGCCGAGGTGGCCGTCGTTGCGCGCCAAGGCATCGCGGATGTATCGCTCTTCGCAACCTTGCAGGTAGCTGCCTAGTTCTTTATTGTCCACCGGCGCTGGCTGCTCTCCTTCCTCGAATAAGGCTTCAGGCTCCAGCAGCGGGCCGGGAGTGAGAATCGAGGCGCGTTCGATGGCATGGCGAAGCTCGCGAATGTTGCCCGGCCAGGCGTGGCCAAGCAAGGCTTCTTCACCGGATCGTGAAAGCTGCTTGCGTTCTCCCTTGGCCGCCTGTTCCTCCAAAAAACGCTGGGCGAACCACAGGATGTCCTCGCGCCGTTCCCGCAGCGGAGGAACCTTGATTTGAATGACGTGGATGCGGTAATACAGGTCTTCGCGAAAAGCGCCTTCCTCGACCATCTTGCGCAGGTCACGGTGGGTGGCGCAGATCAGGCGGAGATTGACGGCAATTTCGGTGTTGCCGCCGACGCGCACGATTTTTCGCTCCTGGACGGCACGCAGCAACTTGACCTGCATGGACAGCGGCGTATCGCCGATTTCGTCGAGAAACAGGGTGCCGCCGTCGGCCTGTTCAAACACCCCTTTGCGTGCGCGTGTCGCCCCGGTGAACGCCCCCTTTTCATGGCCGAACAGTTCGGCTTCCAGCAGCGATTCACTGATTGCGGCGCAATTGACCGCGACGAATGGCCGGATGGTGGTGCTCGGGTCGAGGCGGTGGATTTCCCGTGCGATCACCTCCTTGCCTACGCCGGATTCTCCGGTGATGAGCAGGGTGGGTGCATGCAGGGCAAGGCGAGGCAGAGTCTGCGCGATCTTGCGCATGGCCGGCGAGATGCCCAGGCGGCAGTTGTCCTCCTCGCATGGGGAGACGCGGTTGCCGCACAGGGCGCCCACCTTTTCCACCAGTTGGTCAAGGTCGAAGGGCTTGGTGATGTAATCGGCGGCGCCCAGTTTGAGCAGCGCCACGGCGCGGTCGATCGAGCCGTGGCCGGTGATGAAGAGAAACGGGGGCAGGCTGAGACCGCGTTCCAGCAGGCGGATAAAGATTTCCTCTCCGCTGCCGTCGGGCAGACGGATGTCGCTCACCACGGCCGCATAATCTTTGTCCCCGACAGCGGCCAAGGCCGACTGGGCAGTACGGTGCCAGTCCACCCGGTACCCTTCCAGCTCGAAGCGGTCAAGAAGGGATTCGCCCATGATCTCATCGTCCTCGATCAGACACAGAAAAGGGATTGTAGGGTTACTCATGATTCTTCCTGCAAGGGTAGGGTGACGGCGAACCTGGTTTCGCCGGGGTCGCTTTCGACCACGATGCCGCCGTTCAACTGGCGCGCGATCTGGTAGGTGACCCACAGGCCCAGGCCGTGGCCGTTTCGGCTGAGGCGGGAAAAAGGCTCGAACAGGTAGGGCATGTCGTCCTCCTCGATGTGGGCGCCGTCGTTTTTAACCGCTAGGGTGAAGCTGCGGCTGTCGCGGTAAACCAGGCACTCGACGCGCTTGTCCGCGGCGCGGATGGCGTTGAGGAGCAGATTGATGAGAATCTGCCGCACCAGCGTGGAGGGGAGTGGCAAAGCGGTGGTGATGTCGTTTTCCCACGCCAGTTCAACCCCTTTTCCGGCAGCTTCAGCGGCCACCAGGGTGCGAGTGTCCTCGATGTCGCGGCGCGATAGCGGATGGCTTTCCACCTTGGCTTCCACCAGCAGGGCAGCAACGGTGTCCTTGATCTGGGTGAGGCCGCGTTCCAGCATGGACAGTGTTTTCAGCGTGCGCGGGTCGTCCGAGCCATGCTTCTTGTAGGTGCTGATGGTGTTGAGCATGCCGCCCAGGGGGTTGTTGATTTCGTGGGCGATCCCAGCGGAAAGCCGGCCCACTGCCGCCAGCCGCTCGCTGATCATCATTTCCTGTTCCAGTCTCTCCTTGTCCTTGAGCTCCTTCAGCATGCGTTTGAACGAAGCGCCGGCGCGGCCGATTTCGTCGTGCGATTCAAACAGGTCGCAGTGGAGATGTTCCGGCACGTTCGGCCCGATCTGGTCCATGCAAGAGGCTAGCCGGACCAGTGGCCCGGCCATGCGGTTGCCCCAGTACCACGCGATGGGCAGCAGCACCGCCAGCGCCAGCAGGGTCATCAGTGCAGCACGCTGGGCAATGCCGATGAAGCGGGGCATGAACAGACTCTTGGAATACCCCATGACCAGGGTTCCCAGGCGTGCCCCTCCGGATGTGACGGGGATGGCGACGAACAGCCTGCTGGAATTGGGGAGGTCGATGACAGCCGGTTTGGCATCGTTCCGGTCTGTCGCTATCTCGCTTATCGCGGCATATTCCGGATCGATCCGACCCGGGTCAGCCAGCATGGGATACTGGGCCGGACGGGTAGACGCATAGATTTGGCCCTTGGTGTCCAGCACCAGGATGGTTTCCGCGATCTGGGTCTGATCCTGGCCTCCGCTCTGGAAAGGGGAGTTGATGATCTCGTACGCGCGCCACACGTCATCATGGGTGATGGGGCCAACCAGCGTGTTGGCCAGCACCCGCCCCATGCTTTCTGCGTGACGCAGCAGGTCGTTGCGCGTTTCGTCATAGACCCGGAACAGGATGGACGCTGTTACCAGGAAGGCTGTGATGCTGGCGAGCATGAGTACCCGCAGGGGGATCTTGTAGCGCAGGCTGAGGTCGCGCAGGAAGTGCTTCATGGGCGGTGTTCCACCTTCTCAGACATGCGCGCGATACCGTCAAATAACTTGCGATCACCCGGCACGAAGCCATCCAGATTGAGCTGGGCCAGCAATTTATTGCCTTCCACGTCGTCGCGCATGGCGATCAGGACCTGCCGCAACGCTGCGAAATCAGTTTCGGGCAGTGATTTCCGGGCGACAAAGGGCGGAAAGCCGAATTCGGGAGATTGCTCCACTACGCGAGTTCTGGCTGTGAGTTCCGGATGGGAGTGGCGCAAGGTTTCCCACACATAGCCGTCAACCGCGCCACCCTGCGCCATTTTTACCGCGACGGCGTCCACTACCTTGCGGTGTGCCCAGGTGTAGAAAGTGCGGGAAAAGAAGACATCCGAGCGTTCCCTGATCTGCGCCAAGCTGAACTGGGTATAGAGAAAACCGGAGTTCGAATCCGGGTCGGAATAGGCGAATGACTTGCCGCGCAAATCGAGCAAGGTTCTGGTGCGCGTGTCGTCGGCAGGGACAATGAGATAGGAGCGGTAGAGTGGCTTGCCCTGGAACAGCGGTACGGCCAGGAGCTTGAGTAGTTGTTCGTGGCGCACGAAAGGAAAACCGCAAAGCCACGCCGCGTCGAGCTGGTTTTTGCCCAGCAGTTCGACGATTTCACGGTAGCTGCCGCGCTGCACGAAAACCACCGGACGTTGCAGCTTCTTGGTCAGGTAAACACGCCAGGCCTCCAGGAAAATGGCCTCATCGTCGAGAAAAACGGGGGTAAGGCCGATGCGCAGCGTGGGCCGCTCGGCGGGCATCCCGGCGGCGAATGCCTTGGGTGCCAGCGCACACACGGCCAGTGTTGCGCAAAATTTCCTCCTCGACATGTTTCATTCCTCATCTGGATTTGGATACGGCTGCCGATGTTTACCAAATGGTAATACACAAATCGCTAGTTGTAACCGAAAGGTAATGACTTTTCGTGCCATTGGATTAAATATCATTAATAAACAAAGTGATGTTGTCTGGCACGGGAAGTGCTCATGGAAAGGCAACCACAAAGAATGTGGGGTTATGGCTGCCCGCCAGTGGCGATGAGTGCATCAAGGCGGGCCGGAATGGAATCTAGGAGGAGACCAAAAACCATGAGCGAATTGCGCTTGTCTTCCATCGAAACCCGCGGCGTGCCAGGCAAGAGGCGCTACGCCATGGTGATCGACCTGCGTCGCTGTATCGGCTGCGACGGCTGTATGACCGCGTGCAAGGCGGAGTTCGATGTCCCGGTGGGCGTTTTTAGAACCTGGGTGCCCTACAAGGTGGTGGGCATCTATCCCAACGTGCGCAAGCATTTCATGCCGCGCCTGTGCAACCACTGTGACGATCCGCCATGTGTGCGTGCCTGTCCGGTTGGGGCCACCTACAAGGTGGAAGACGGCGGCTTCGTGCTTCAGCACTACGACCGCTGCATCGGCTGCAAGGCCTGCATGGCGTCCTGTCCCTACAACGCCCGTTTCATGCTGCCCAAGAGCCGCACCTATACCGACATTACCAGCGTGGTGGACAAGTGCACCTTCTGTCACCACCGGGTAACACAGGGTCTGGCACCGGCCTGCGTGGTGACCTGCATCGGTCGCGCGCGCATTTTCGGCGACCTCAACGATCCCGCCAGCGAGGTCGCGCGGCTGGTGTCCACCCTGCCGACCCAGGTGCTGCGTCCCGAGGAAGGGACCAAGCCGCATGTGTTCTACATCGGCCTGGATCGTAACAATTCTGAGTTTGGCCGCGCCGTTTACAACCCGCTGGACGTCCTGGAGCAGGACCGTCAGGCGTTCAACAAGAATCATCAGGGATAGGAGCGAATCATGGGTGACTTCAATATTTTCCATCACATGCCGTGGTCGAGTACCTATTCGATTTACTTCTTCACCATCGGCATTTCGGCGGCGCTGTTCTTCATGTCCACGCTGTCCTGGTACCGCGAGGAATTCAAGACCCTGCGTTCCAGCGCATTCTATCTCTCGTTCGTGCTGCTGGCGGTGAGCGGCTTGCTGCTGATCGGTGACCTGTCGAAACCGGCGCGTTTCCTGAATATCATGAATCCGGCCTACCTCAACTTCACCTCGCCATTGGCCTGGGGCGGGCTCAACCTGCTCTCGTTCGGCGCGGTGTCGGTGGCTTACTTCTTCATGATGCGCAAGAACGACGAAGGCTTGAGCCGCAAGCTGGCGGTGCTGGGTTCGCTGCTGGCTTTGGGCCTGCCGATCTACACCGGCTTCGACCTCACCGTGCACCAGAATCGCCCGGTGTGGAACACGCCGCTGATGCCGATCCTGTTTGTCGCCCTGTCGCTGGTATCCGGAGCTGCGGTGGCGTCTTTCCTGGCTGGGACGAATGAAAAACTGCTCGTCATGCTGCGTCGCTTCATGCTGTGGTCTGCCGGCGCGGTGGCCGCCATGCTCATCTCGCTGCTGGGTACCACCGCCTATGGCGGCACCGGCCAGGAACTGACTTTCATGTTCATGACCAGCGGCGCACTGGGCGGCATCTTCATCGGGGTCGGCATCCTGCTCGGCACCGCCGCGCCCATCCTGCTCCTGCTCGCGCCGTTCGGGCGCCAGCAGGGGGGTGTGATGCTTGCCGCCCTGCTGTTGCTGGTGGGTGGCATGGCCTTGCGCTACTCGATCCTGGTCGGCGGCCAGATCGTGCAGACCTATTTCTAAGAACGAGGAAACCAGAAAATGGACATGTTGAATTTCAAGATTTCGCGCCGCACCTTCCTCCAGGCCAGCGCCGCTACCACGGCCGCGGCGGCGGCTTCACCCAAGTTGCTCAAGGCAATGGAAGTTGAATTGGGCGGCAAGGATTTCAGCCCGGTGAATTACACCGAACGCAAGGCGATCCCCATTACTTGCCACGTCTGCAACATCCAGGACGGTGCCATGGCTTACGTGGAGAACGGCCGCATCGTCAAGCTGGAAGGCAACCCGGAGCACGTCTCCACGCGCGGCCGGCTGTGCGCCAAGGGTAATTCTGGTATGTGGTACAGCTATGACCCGGACCGCATCCTCTACCCGCTGAAGCGCGTCGGTAAACGCGGCGAGGGCAAGTGGAAGCGCATCACCTGGGACGAGGCGCTGACCGAGATTGCGCAGAAGCTGGATGCGGCGCTCAAGGAAGACCCCAACACCATCATGCTGAAGTACGGTCGCAACCGCTCCGGCGGCGTCATCGACCGTTTCATGAATACCCTGGGCTCGGCTACCGTCATGAACCACACTTCGGTGTGCGAGTCCTCCAAGAAGATCGGCATGGAGCCCACCTGGGGACCGGACATCGAAACTCCGGACTTCGCCAACGCCAAATACATCCTCAACTTCGGTTCCAATCTCATGGAAGCGGCCTATTTCCACAACCCGTACTCGCAGCGCCTGGCCGACGGCATGGCCGACAACAAGGCCAAACTCGTCACTTTCGACGTGCGGCTGTCCAACACAGCCGGCCGCTCGGACGAGTGGATCCCGGTGTTTCCCGGCACCGACGGGGCGGTGGCGCTCGCCCTTGGGCACGTCATCCTGCGTGACGACCTGCAGGACAGCGATTTCATCGAAACCTGGACCAATGTCACGGTGGCGGAACTGAAGGCGCATTACCAGCAATTCACGCCGGAATGGGCCTCCAAGCTGTCTGGCGTGCCGGTGGAAACGATCGAGCGCATCGCGCGCGAGTTCGCCACCACCAAGCCCGCGACGACTTACACCTACCGCGGCCCGGCCAAGCACCTGTATGGCTCCTATAACGAGAAAGCCACCATGATGCTGCCGATCATGACCGGCAATATCGAGGTGCGCGGCGGCTACTGCATGCCGCGCGGCATGGGCTGGCCGCAACCTCAGCCGGAACCGCCCAAGCCTGCCAAGCACTCCTGGATCGCCGACCATCCGGATTACCCCCTGGCTCACCACAAGGTGAGCCACCTCACGCCGTTCTGGATTGCCGAGGGCAAGCAGAAGATCAACGTCTATTTCTCCTACCAGGACAACGCGGTGTACACCAACCCGGGGTCGGACGCGGTGTGGGGCAAGCTGTACCGTGACGAGAAACTGATTCCGTTCTACGTTTCCATGAGCCCTTTCATGGGCGAGGAAACGGCGCTGGCCGACATCATCCTGCCCGACTGCCCCTATCTCGAGCGCTGGGAGCCGGAGTCCATGCCCAATTCCCTGTGGCCGTGGCTGGGCATTCGCCAGCCGGTGATCAAGTCGCTCGGCGAATCGCGCGAGAACCGCATCATGATGCGCGACATCATTCACAAGCTGGACCCGGACGGCAAACGCGGCATGAAGCAGTACTGGAACTTCAAGGACGGCGAGGACTACATGCGCCAGCACTTCGACAATGTGCCGGGGTTGAAGGAAGTGGGCGGCCTGGATTTCCTCAAAAAGCACGGCGTGTTCCCGATTTACGGCAAGCTCGACCCGGGCACCGGCAAGATCGTGGACAAGACCGGGCGCGAAATCCAGCCCGAATACGGCCTGCACAAGAAGGAACTGTCTTCCGCCGACATGACCGGCGCGGTGGTCGAGAAGGGCGGCGCCATCGTGAAAAACGGCAAGACCATCGGCGTCCAGCGCAAGGGCAAGAACTACGCCGGCTTCCCGACCAAGAATCGGATCATCAACGTGCGCGTGGACGAGTGGGCGGATTTTGGCTTCAACCCCATGCCGACCTTCAAGCAGATCCCCTGGCACAAGGAGATGAAGGACGACGAAATGATCCTCACCACCTACAAGATCAACGTCCACAAGCAGTCGCGCACCGCGGCGGTGAAGTGGCTGGCCGAGATCATGCACAGCAATCCGGTGTGGATGAACACCGAGACCGGCAAGAAGCTGGGCATAAAAACCGGCGACCTGGTGCGGGTGGAAAGCAAGGTCGGCCACATGGTCACCAAGGCCTATGTGTTCGAGGGCATTCATCCCAAGGTGGTGGCCATACCGACGGCATTCGGACACTGGGCCTATGGCAGGCTGGCCCAGCTCAAGCTGAAGAGCGAGAAGGGTGGCGCCTGGGGCGCGCAGGACGACCCGGACCTGAACAACGTGTGGTGGGAGGACAAGGGCGTCCACCCCAACCAGATCATTCCGGTAGTGGTCGACCCCATCGGCGGCTCCCAGGGATGGTTCGACACCGTGGTCAAGGTGACCAAGGCCGGACCCAACGACAAGTACGGCGACGTCCAGGCATCATGGGACAAGCACGTGGAAGCCTACAAGGAAACCATGCGCTACGCCTACACCGGCGACCTGCACCGCAAGATGCATCCGGAGATGGCCTCCTGGGGCGGACCGGAGAGCGTCAGGCACAAGGAGGGCGGCGGCCATTGAGGTTTTGTAGCTTGGGTTGAGGGATCGGGAATAGAAAACCCTAGCCCATTGATATGCCACGGGATTGTTTTTAGCTAAACGGAATGGGAGAGAAATTATGTCCGGTATCAAAAAAACTCAAGTTTTGGGTATGAAGCAACTGGTCGTTGCAATGGCAGTGGGCGCGACACTTGGCACGCCCGTATGGGCGCTGGATCTGTCGGTCTACGGTGTCGGCCACATGTCCGCTGACAGCATTAACAATGGCTCCAGCTCAAGCGACTACCTTCACAGCAACTCATCTCGTCTCGGTTTCAAGGGCAGTCATGACCTAGGCAATGGACTCGCCGTTCTTTTCCAATACGAATCAGGCGTGGATCTCACCGGCAATGGCACAGGTGACGGCAACGGCGGCGCCAACTCCAACGGGCAGATTTTCACCCGTGCCCGCGACTCGTTCGTCGGGTTGAAGGGCGGCTTTGGCACTGTTATGCTGGGCCGTCTGCCTGCATTAAACCAGTGGCTCTACGACTACAACCTGTTTGGCGATCAAGTGGGTGATTTGGGCAACATCTGCGGCGGCGACGGCCTGCCGGGCCGCGCTGATCATGCCGCGTACTACCGCACGCCCGACTTTGGCGGCTTTTCCCTCGGGTTGACCTATGTGCCGAACCAGGGCGGCACCAACGCCAAATCCTACATCGCCAAGGGCGACTACGTGAAAGGTGGGCTCAAGCTGGGGGCTGCCTACGGTAACTTCGGCTCAGGAGTGGCGGGCACACCCGACCACAAAACCGACGCCATTACGGCGAGCTACGATTTCGGCGCGTTCAATGTGGGTGGGGGCTGGCAGCGGGAAACTGCCATCGGGGGCGTGTCGAACGCAGACCGCAACAAGTACACGCTGGGCGCTGCTGCAAAAGTGGGGAGCAGCGGGACGGTCAAGGTGCAGTATGCCAGCGCGGGTAACCTGAACAACACGCCTGACAGTGGCGCCAAGCAGTGGGCGGTGGGCTATGACCATGCTTGGGACAAGAGCACTACGCTTTATGTCGCCTATGCCAAGACCAGGAACGACACGGGCGCGTCTTACAGCGCGTTTGATTGGGGCCATGGAGACCAGGGCGTGCCAGGAATAGCAGGTAGCCCCTCGGCGATCTCGGTCGGCGTGGTTTACAAGTTCGACGTGGGCCTCTGGCCACGCTGAGCGACAACCTTCAACCGTGCGGAGTGTCCCGGTCATGAAGTTCATCGTTTTTCTTGACCGGGATTTTTTGAGAGGATCACCATGCAGAATCAGAACGCAGTCTTAATTGAACACATGGAAGACAGCCTATCCCCTCTGGAATTGCGCGCCCGCGCCGGTTACTACCAGTTACTGGCGGGCGCATTCGTCGAGGAGCCGGGCGGCGCTTACCTGGCCGCCCTGCGTGCGCCGCAGGCGCTGGCTGAACTGGCCGAACTCGGCTTGCATTTCGACGCGGACTTTACCGATGTTCCCTTGGGCGAGCTTCAGGATGTTTTGGCTTGCGAATATGCCACCCTCTTTACCACCGCCGGCGGGTGCCCGCCGGTGGAGTCGTCGCGCCTCACCGGGCGTTTTCAACAGGAGCCTTATCACGAGGTGAAGGCGATCTACCAGCGTTGCGGTTTCGAGCTGCAACCGGGCCGTTTCGCCGTGTTCGAGGACCAACTCGGGATCGAGTTGTCCTTCGTCGCGGCCCTGCTGGAGCGGCTGGCGGAGGCGCTGGAGGGCGACGACGCAACTGCCGCCGGGCCGCTGGAAAAGGAAATCAAACGTTTCTGGGCCATTCATCTGGGGCGCTGGGTGCGCGGCTACTCGACGCTGCTGGAGCGTGTGACGGAGCACTCCTTCTACCGCGAGATCGCCCGCCTGTTGCGCGATTTTGCCGAGGCGGAGCTGGCGCTACTGAAAGTGCGGGTGGACGATGTCGACGGCGGCCGGGAAGTGGTGCCGAAAAGCGAAATCCAGGTCCTGTTCAATCCCAACGAGCCGGTGTGCGGCGGCTGCGAGCACGGCAAAGACGAAAAAAGGGCCATCGCATGAATCACGAATTCGCCTGGGACGAACTGGAGCTGCTGTGGAACGCCAACAACTTCGGCGCTGTCCACGACTGGCTGGGCGAGCGCTGGAACTACCAGATCCAGACCCGGCCGGCCGGGCACGAGGACCCCGATGCGCAATTTCTGCAGGGCCTCGCATTCGCCGCGCTGGCGTTCTATTTCACCCAGAACCACAATCAGGACGGCGCGGCGCTGCTCGCCGAAGATGGCTTGGCGCGGCTGGCGCGGTTCCTGCCGGTATACCGGGGGCTGGAAGTGGCGCCGGTGCTGGAAACCCTGCACACCCTGCGGCCGCTGCTGGAAGGGCTGGAGCACGAGGCCGACTGCCCCATGCAGCCCTTCGTTTTCAACAAACTGGCATACCAGGTGATCAATTGATGAACGATTCCGCACCCGAAATCACGCTTTGCCGCTGGGCTGGTTCAGAAGATGGTCCTTTTGCCGAGCCCGTTTTTCTTTTTGACTGCACTACCCTACCCGATGATCTAGCCCAGGTATCGGTGGTGCTACGGAGCGGAGGCAGGGAACGCGTCCGCGAGCTGCTGGCACGTGGCGCACAGCGGGTGCTGGTGGGCGAGGCCGCCTTGCTGGACGGCAGCCTGATCGAGGCTCTGGCAGGGGAGTTCGGGCCCGGTAAAGTGGGGGTGTGGGTTCCCGCGCAACGCGTGGAGGTCAGCTGGTCGCTGGATTTGTATTCCAATGCCGATTTCAAATGCATCACGCCTTCCCAAGTTAAACCCGCCTGGGAAGTGCTGACCAGCGACGGCGCGCGCAGCGGCACCGACGCCGGCTGGTGGCTGGGGCAGATGCTGGATCGCGGCGCTGAGCTGGCACTGCTCGGGGTGGACATCGCTGACGACACTGACCTCAACCTGTGCGCCGAACTGGTGGAACAGTACGAGTCCCGCCTGTGGCTGACGCCCGTGGCTGACCCGGCGGCGAATCTGCTCCCTTGGGTGATTTACGGCCAGGCAAGGCAGATCGTCGTCCCGGACACATGCGACGAAGCGGCGATGCTGGCCTTGCGTCAGGCGCTGGAGCCAGCGATTGAGACAGCGATGGAGGAGGCGGCATGAAAAGGCTGCTGGCTTTGATGTGTGCGTTGTCAGCGCCGGCATGGGCCGCTACCGCCGCGTTGCTGGACAGCGCCCAGCTCGTGGAAATGCTGAAAAAAAACCAGCCCTGCTGCATCATCGACGCGCGCGGCGAAGGTCCGCGCAAGCAACAACCCATTCCCTTCGCCGTGATCTACAAGGAAGGCGTCAAGCCCAAGCCGGGCGGGTATGCGCTGGTGGTGGGGGATAGCGACCGGCAGGCGATGGAAACTGCCCAAAGTGTCTCCAGAAAAAGTGGGCAGGATGTGTATGCGGTAAAAGGCGGATACGCCGCGTGGCGACAGGCGAAGGAGGGCGGTGGCAAAACCGCTGAAACCATCATGCCGCAGAACTTCACCATCCCCAGCAATACCTGCGAGCAGGGGCAGGCGCTGCATGAATACAAGTAATCCATGCTGACCCAGCCCGAATACCGCGCCAGCCGCTGCACCCGTTACCGCTACCGTTACAGCGCATGCAGCCGTTGCGCCGACGCCTGTCCTCACGAAGCGCTTGAGCTGAACGACGAGGGCGTCACAATTCGCACCGCGGCGTGCCAGAACTGCGCGTTGTGTGCTGCTGCCTGCCCCACCGAGGCGCTGCTGGCTGACAATCTGCCCCGCATCGAGGTGCTGAAGCGCGCCGTCAAACAGCCCGAAGTGCGCTTCGCCTGCGCGCCTTCCGAACTTCAGGGCGACGAAATCGTGCCCTGCCTGGGCGCCCTGGATGCGGCGATGCTGGCTTATCTCGCCAGCCGCGGCATTGCCGTCACGCTGGCCGGCACGCAACATTGCGCCGAATGTCCACATGGCGCGCGGGGAGAGGGCAGGCTGGGCCTCCATCTGGAGGCGGTCGAGACGCTGCGGCGCGTTGTCGGCAACGACAAGTGGGCCGATATTTCCGTGCCTGATGAACGCGAAGCCGAACTAGTCAAGACTGGGCACAACCCCTCCCGCCGCCACCTGTTCCGCCGCTTCGTTGGGCGCGGCGCCGACCAGTTGACGCGCCCGGTTTCAGCAAGCGAGGCGCAGCCCATCCCCCTCAAGGCGATCCGTTTCGCCGCGCCGTTTTCCACCGCAGGGCGGGAATTGCTGCAAATTCTGTTCAACACGCCACAGGAATTGCCTGTGCCCTTGCCCAGCCATGCCGCCCTGCTCGCTGCGCAGGTTGCCATCCGGCCCGGCTGCACCGCCTGCGAAGCCTGCGCCCGCGCCTGCCCCACCGGCGCGATGCAGATCAGGGAAAGCGGCACGGCCTGGAGCCTGGGGTTCGAGTTCACGCGCTGCGTCGGTTGCGGCGTGTGCGTCGAGGTGTGCCAGCCCCATGTTTTGTATTTCAAGGATGAGATGGAAAATCTTGCCAAGGCAGCCGAAGCGATGACCCTGCATGCTCTGGGCAAACAGCGCTGCACTCGCTGCGACCGCTTCTTCATCTCGCCCGCGCCAGCTGACATCTGCCCGATCTGCGAGGGGGACGACCAGGACTTTGCGTCGCTTTTCGGCTGAATCGGAGTTCGCTGCGAGTGGAGGTGGTTTGGACGATTACAAATAGAAGGAGATTGGCAGAAATGGGAAACGAGACACTGATCAAACCAAATATCGTCGTGGATATGACGGGCCTGGTATGCCCACATCCCTTGCTGGGCGCGAAACGGGTACTGGATGATATGAAAACCGGCGAAGTGCTGCTGCTGAAATCCAATTGCCCCGGCACACGGGATGACCTGTTTTCCTGGGCGAAGGCGACGGGGAACGAGGTCGTTCGTTCCGAAAAGAGCACTGAAGGCGTGACCGAGTACTACGTGCGCAAAGGAAAAAAGGCGGCGCTCATGCCTCATGTGACGCTGGATGTGACTGGCATGGTCTGCCCCGGGCCGGTGATCGAGGCGAGAAGATTTTTCAACACCATGGTGCAGGGGCAAATCATGAAACTCGTCAGCACCTGTAGTTCCACCCGGGATGAGGTCGGAACTTGGTGTGCGGCGACCGGAAACGTGTTGTTGGACACCCTGGAAACCGGGCCGGGCGTATGGACTTTCTTCATCCGTAAGGGATGAAGAAGAACAGGAACACCGGGGAGGCGGATTGGTCGGATCAACCCGGCGCCATCCTGATTCTCGGTGTAACCCGCTCGGGACACGCCTTCAGACCGGGCGACTGGATCGACAGGCTGGCGGGGTTGTACTCTACTTTTAGTCAGGACCGATCGTTCAGGTATTCCCCTTACGTGAGGCCGGTCATGGCTAGGGGCGCGCGTGCCCTGCTGGTGGATGTCAGGCTGAGAAAGCGCGAGCCGACTGGCTTTCGCTTTCTGAAGGAGTTCGCCAACGAAAACAACCTGATGATCGAATGCATTCCAGGGCGAGCGGAGAAGACTTGAAAACCGTATCTTAAAGATAGGCTGAGGAGGTGAAATGGAATGGGAATTCACGCCACAGCAGGTAGTGAAGAGGGTGAAAGCCTATGTTGTATGACAGACACGGACGTCGAATCGAATACCTGCGGCTGTCCGTTACCGACCGCTGCGATTTGCGCTGCGCCTACTGCATGCCGGAGGGATTCAAGGGTTACGAGGAGCCGGCTAACTGGCTGAACTTCGACGAAATCGAGCGCGTGGTGGGGGCGTTTGGCCGCCTGGGCGTGCGGCGCATCCGGGTAACCGGCGGCGAGCCGCTGTTGCGCCGCAACCTTCCGGATCTGGCCTGTCGTCTTGCCGCACTGCCCGGCATCGAGGACTTGTCGCTTTCCACCAATGCCACTCAGTTGGCCAGACACGCCCAGGCGCTGCGCAAAGCCGGCATTAGCAGGCTCAACGTCAGCCTCGACTCGCTCGACCCGGTCCGCTTCGCCGCAATCACCAAACGAGATGCTCTCGCGTTCGTGCTGGATGGCCTGAGGGCCGCAAGGGAGGAGGGTTTTGGCCCGATCAAGATCAACATGGTGGTGATGCCGGGGGTTAGCGACGACGAAATCGACGCCATGGTAGCCTACTGCGGCGAACAGGGGTTCGTGTTGCGCCTGATCGAAACCATGCCGGTCGGGCAAACGGGCAGAAACACAGGATTCATCCCGCTTGGCCCGATCCGGGAACGCCTGCGCGCGCGTTTTGGCCTGGTGGACGGCATCGTACCCGGAGGTGGGCCAGCCAAGTACCTGGTGTCCCCGGATCGGCGATTCCAGATCGGTTTCATTACGCCCATGTCCCAGCATTTCTGCGAAACCTGCAATCGCGTGCGTCTGGGTGTGGACGGAACCCTTTATCCTTGTCTTGGCGACAACGACAGTGTGAATTTGGGAACCCTGCTGCGCGCCGGATGCAGCGACGCGCAACTGCAATCCGCGCTGCTCGAAGGCATCGGGCGCAAGCCTTTCAAACACGAATTCGGCGAAGACCCAGCCAAGGTCATACGCTTCATGTCATCGACCGGAGGTTAGTCATGGCCATTAAACTTTTGTATTTTGCCTCGCTGCGCGACGCGCTGGGGCTATCCGAGGAAAAAACCGCGCTGCCGGGCTCGGTCGTGACGGTCGCCGAACTTCGCGCCCACCTGGCATCCCGCGGTGGCGAATGGTCCCGGCTGGTCACGAACAATGCCCTGCGCTGCGCGGTGAACCAGGAAATGGCGTCGTCCGCGCTGCCGATCAACGATGGCGACGAGGTGGCCTTTTTTCCACCGGTCACCGGCGGTTAACTGACAGAAGGAAATCATCATGGAATGGGAATTCACGCCACAGCAGGTGGTAAAAGGCGAAGCGGGCTATGGACTGGACGAGTTCCGACATGACCTGATGCAGGAAGTGGGGCTGAACATACCGGGACTCGGTCAGGAACAACTGGAGCCGGTTTTCAGCCTGGCATACGATCTCTGCTACTGGCTTGCCACAGGCAAGGACTACGACGAATTCGAGGAGCGGTTTCAGGACAACAATACTGTAATGTTTCTGCGCGCGCTACGGGAGCATGGCAAGGCCAATGTCGAAATGCTCGGCGCCATTTTGCAGCGCATGATCATGGACGGAGTGGAGGCGGGACTTTCCGTTGATGATGCGGTGGATCGGGTGGCGGCTCATCAATCGGAACTGGTGCGCCAAGGTGGGGTTACTCTCGGCTGATATTGAGCCTGCGCATCTTCTGCCATAAGTTCTTGCGGCTAATGCCGAGCGCGGCGGCGCAGATTTGAATCTGCCAGTTGTGTTTTTCCAGCGCGTCCAGAATGTATTTGCGCTCGCTTTCGGCCAGATAATCGTCCAGTGCGGAAAGCTTGTTCGAGGCTGCGATTTCGCTCCTCGCGGGGCGCTCGAAAACGGCGTCCGGCGAGAGAGCCCGCCCTTCGGTGAGGACGCAGGCGCGTTCCAGGGCATGTTTGAGTTCCCGGATGTTTCCTGGCCAGCGATAGTCAAGCAGTGCGCGTTCGGTTGAGGGCTGCAAGACAAATATCTCACCGTCGTGCTGCGCCGACAGGTCTGCGAGGAAACGGTGCGCCATCCACAAGATGTCTTCCTTGCGTTCCCGCAAGGGCGGAATCCGCAAGCTGATGACTGTGACGCGGTAATAGAGGTCTTCGCGAAACTCTCCGGCCTCCACCATGGCCTTCAAGTCCCGGTGGGTTGCGCAAATCAGCCGGAAATTAACCGGGATGGCGGTCTCGCCGCCAACCCGGACAATGGTGCGTTCCTGGATCGAGCGCAGCACCTTGATCTGCATCGATAAAGGCATGTCGCCGATTTCGTCGAGAAACAGTGTCCCTCCATCCGCCTGCTCGAACACGCCTTTCTTGGTGCGCTGGGCGCCGGTGAAGGCGCCTTTTTCATACCCGAACAACTCGGCTTCCAGCAGCGTTTCCGTCAGCGCGCCGCAGTTCACCGCGACAAATGGCCGGTTTTCGTGCGCCAGGCGATGCAGCGCGAGGGCAACCCGCTCCTTGCCTACCCCCGATTCTCCCGTAATCAGCACCGACGTGTTGCCGGCGGCCAGTTTGGGCAACATCGCTTCGATATGGCGCATGGCGGGTGAGACGCCCAGCGATACGCCGGTTTCCGCCTCCGCTTCGCCGAGGATAGCGCGCGCCTTTTCCACCAGCGCGTCCAGATCGAACGGTTTGGTCAGGTAATCCTGAGCGCCCAGCTTGAGAAGTTCCACCGCTGTTTCAATATCGGAGAAGCCGGTGATGAAAATGAATGGTGGAATGGCGGCATGGGCTTCCCGCAATTGGCGGAACAGGGTGTCGCCGCTGATGTCCGGCAAGCGGATGTCGCTGATCACCAGATTGTAGTTTTTATCCTTGAGCGCGGCCAAGGCCTCCTGTCCCCTCTGGTACCAATCGCAGGAAAAGCCTTCAAGGGTCAGGCGAACCAGGAGTGTTTCGCCCATGATCTCATCGTCCTCGATGAGGCAGATTTGCTTAGACATTCCCATCCTTCTGTTCAGTCAGCGGAAGCAAAACAAGAAAATGCGTGATGCCGGCATCGGTACCAGCAGTAACGGTTCCTTTTAGTTGCTGCACGATCTGGTAAATGATCCACAGGCCCAGCCCGTTCCCTTGCTCGCTGAAGCGCGAGAACGGCTCGAACAGGGTACCCATTTGTTCGGGCGTCAGCATCTTGCCATCGTTTTCCACGCGGATTAGCAGATTGTCCCCGTCCATGGCCGCGCGCAGCGATACGTGCCCGCCATCCGAAGCAGCCTGGATCGCGTTGAGCAACAGGTTGATGAGAATCTGCCGCACCAGCGTGGACGCCAGCGGCAACGATTCATCCGTGGCGATTGACCAGGCAAGCTCGACGTGCTTCTTGTGCGCCTCGTGAGTGACCAGCAGGCGCACGTCGTCGAAATCCTGGCGGATAAGGAAGCGGCTTTTCAGCTTGGCTTCCACCAGCAGGGCGGCAACGGTGTCGCGGATTTGCTGCAGGCCCCGTTCGAGGTGGGAAACCGTCATTTGCGCGACGGGGTCGAGCGAAACGTGCCGCTTAAGTGTGCTGATGGCGTTAAACATGCCGCCCAGCGGGTTGTTGATCTCATGGGCGATACTGGCGGTGAAACGCCCCACCGCAGCCATGCGCTCGGACTGGATCATCTGCTTTTCCAGCAGGGCCTTTTCCTTGAGTTGCGCCACCATCTCGGCAAAGGCCTTGTAGAGCCTTCCCAATTCGTCGCCGTACTCGTAGATGCCAGGTTCCAGCGCCTCCGGCAGCTGATGGTGGATGGTTTCCATGTGCTGCGCCAGCAACGAGAGCGGCCGCGTCATGCGTTGCCCCCAGTACCAGTTGATGGGCAGCAATACGCCCAGGACGATCAGCGTGATCCACAGCGCCCGGTCGGCAAGGCGCAAGAAGCGGAACCAGAAGGACGAGGTGTCGTGCACCACCAGCAATGTCCCGAGCGTCACACCGTCAGCGATGATGGGCAGGACGATGAACAGGCGGGACGAGTCCGGCGGTTCCAGCACCTTGGATTCGCCTTCCTGCAATGTCCCAAGAGACTTGTCGACGTAGGCGAATTCCCGCCCGAGGGTGGGAAGCTCGGCTAAAACCGGATAGCGTTCCGGAAGAGACGAAACATACACCCGCCTTTCGGGGTCAAGCACGATCAGGCTCTCGGCGTGCATTCCATCGGTATGGGAGTTTTCCTGGAAGGGCAGGGAGACCATTTCGAAAGCCAGCCACATATCGTCGTGCAACATCAGCGGTATAAGCGCGCGCGACATGGTCAGCCCGAGGTCTTCGGAACTGCGCAGCACGTCCTGTTTCAGATCGTCGTAGGCCTGTCCCATGAAGGTCAGCGACAGCGTCAAGGCGGTGATGACGATCAGCAAGCTGCCCCACAGCGGCAGTTTGAAACGCAGGCTCAGGTTGAAGAACATCAGGGCTGACCGAAGGAAGCAGCCATGAGGGCAACGCTTTTATAGAGATCGGGAGAACCGGCAATAAAGCCGTCCAGATTCAGCTTTGCCAGCAATGCCTGTCCGGCGGGGTTGTGGCTCATGTTCAGGAGCGCTGCGCGCATGGCGTCGAAATCCGCCTGGCTGACACTGCGATTCGCCACGAACGGCGGGAATCCGAAAGCTTCGGATTGCCTTACCACGCGCGTTCTGGCGGTCAGCTTGGGATTTACCTTTTCAAGAGACTGCCATACATAACTGTCTACCGCCGCCCCTTGGGCCAGCCCGCTTGCAACGGCCTCGATCGCCTTGCGATGGGACCAGGTGAAAAAAGTGCGGCGGAAAAACGTCGCCGTGTCGTAGCCCGCCTGCTTGATCTCGAATCGTGGCGCCAGATAGCCCGTGTTCGACAGTGGATCGGCGTAGGCAAATACCGCGCCTTTCAGGTCCTCGATGGAACGGGTGTGAGTGTCCTTCGCGGGAACGATCAGGTAGGAACGGTAAATCGGCTTGCCCTGATTGACCGGGACGGCAAGCAACCTGACCTGGTTCCCCATCGAAACGTAGGGGTAATCGCATACCCAGGCGAAATCGATCTTGTTTTGCTGCAATAAATCCATCATCTCGCGATAACGGTCGCGTTGAACGAACTCCACCGGACGTTTCAGCGTTTGTTGCAAATAGTTTTGCCATGCCGCCAGCAGTGCAAGCTGGTCATGCAGAAAGGCAGGCGTCATTCCGACGCGCAGCGGCTTGTCGGCCCCGAGTGATGTTCTCGCCGCCAGCAAAAGCGGCAAGGCAAGAAAAGTTCGGCGATGCATGGTCTGTCCTCCTGATGTTCCATTTTGGTAACGGCATGTTAAATGTGGTCGCAAAATGGTAACGCCATCTTGTTGGGCTTTACGGATAGCGGGTGAAAGATAGATTCTTTCCGGTGGTTAGGCAAGTCGCGTGGGATGTCTAATCGTGATGGTACATACCTTGCATAGGGCAATTCGGTAATCACCGAGTTCCAATTATGCATGCTACAACCTCGAAAACCCCGAATAAAAGCAAGGCCAGTTTCAAGCGGCTTGCCGCGAATCAGTCGGTGTGGTTTTGCGCCGATGCTTGCCTGAAACTCAGGCCCGGCGGCACGGAGTGCAAAGCCTGCCGGGATGCCTGCCCGGTTCAGGCGGTTCGTGTGGATGCCGGCGTGGTGGAACTGGCGCCAGCTTGCACGGGCTGCGGCCAGTGTGCCGCCGTTTGCCCGTCCGGGGCACTGCTGGCCGAGGGATTCGATACGCTCCTGCAGCCTTTGCCGGAGAGCGAAGCCGTGCCGCTGCTGCGCATCGAGTGCAGCCGCGTGCCGCACAAGCTGGCAGGGAAAGCGCGACAACTCCCCTGTCTGGGGGGAATTTCGTTCTCCGCGCTGATCGGCCTAGCGGCGCGAAACTCCAGCGCCGTAGCATTGGTCGATCGCGGCTGGTGCGCCACATGCCCGTCAGGTGGTGGAAGTGAGCCGATTAACGCGCTCGTCGATTCGGTTCGCGCGACGCTCACGGATATTGGATTGCCCGACGAGTGTTCCCCCTTTGTTTACAGCCTGCCGACGCCGCAGGAGCAGTCATTGCCCATGGACGTAACCGCGGACAACACACCCTTGCCGCGCCGCGCGTTTTTCGGTGCACTGCTCAAGCGGACTGCCGAAGCAGCCATCGCCGCGCGCTCGCCGGATGTCGCCCGGTTGGCGGTCAAAACTACGCGCGGGGCGCTGCTGGCTTCGCCGCTGATCCACCATACCCGCAAGCGCATGGCCTCAAACCTGGCGGCAATCGCCGCGCTGACGGGAAAGCCCCTGTC
The DNA here is from genome assembly GCF_011764585.1 of Sulfurimicrobium lacus. Lineage (GTDB taxonomy): Bacteria > Pseudomonadota > Gammaproteobacteria > Burkholderiales > Sulfuricellaceae > Sulfurimicrobium > Sulfurimicrobium lacus. The sequence continues at coordinate 2,348,437 of NZ_AP022853.1, read as the reverse complement.
GGCTAAATTCTTCCCCGATATATCAGTCTCTGAACACTGCCTACTGCACGGGGTTTGTGCAGCCGTTTGCCCGAGCGGCGCGCTTGCCATTGCGCGAAGCGGAACGTCAGCCGGGCTTCATTTCGACCCGGAGTCATGCCTTGCCTGCGGGCTATGCATTCGACACTGCCCGACTGGAGCCTTGAGCATGTCGCCGTTTGGTAACGCGACCGCACTCCACTCGCGGGATGGAAAGCAACTGAATTCTTTTATACAGAAAGACTGCCAGATGTGCGGTAAAAGCTATGTGAATCATGGTGATGGCGACACCTGTCCGGCATGTCTCGGCAACCGGAACATGGCGCAAAGCCTGTTTGGCATGAGTCTTGCAGAGAGCGAACCAACCGCAGCAAATCTTGAACTGTAGTTTTAGAAGGAGATTCGTCATGGATTTAGAATTCCTCAAGACCGCCATTACGCGGCGGCGCTTTTTACAGGCAAGCGCTGTTGCTGGCGCGGCTGGTGCAGCGGGCGTCGGTTTCAATGGCCTGGGATTGCGCACCCTGTCGGAGGCACAGGCGACAACCGCGCCTTCCGGTGGGCCGACAGTGATCACCAAGAGCTTCTGTCACCAGTGCCCGGCGCGCTGCGGTATCGACGTTTACACCACCGATGGGCGGGTGCATGCGGTGTTCGGCTCGCTCGACAACCCGCTCTCCATGGGCAAGCTCTGTCCCAAGGGCCATTACGGCCAATACCTGCTGTATAACGCTGACCGCTTCAAAGGACCGATGAAGCGCACCAATCCAAAAAAGGGACGCACCGAAGACCCGAAATTCGTACCGATTAGCTGGGACGAGGCGTTGGACACCGTTGCCAAACGCATGAACGATCTGCGTGAGAAGAACGAATCGCACCGCTTCGGGCTGATTTACGGTCGTGGCTGGGGCGCCACCGACGTGGGTGTACTCCAGACACTCAGCAGTCTTTATGGTTCGCCCAATATTGGCCTCGGCCACTCGTCGATGTGCTCCGACGGCAGCGAGGAAACCAAGAAAATTCTCGACGGTAATCATGGCTACAACGCCTACGACTACGCCAACACCAACTACATGCTGGTGTTCGGTGCCGGTTTTCTGGAATCGTTCCGCCCCTTCAACGGCAACATGCAGGCATGGGGCGTGATGCGCACCAAGCCAGCCAAAACCAAGGTGACGTTTGTCGATGTGCATCTGAATACTGGTGCGGCGGCATCCGACCGGGCGTTGCTGATCAAGCCCGGCACGGACGGCGCGATGGCGCTGGCGATCGCCCATGTCCTCCTCACCGAAGGCCTGTGGGACAAACCTTTTGTCGGCAATTTCGCCGATGGAATTAATCATTTCAAGTCAGGCGAAACCGTGGCGGCTGTCTTCACCGATGAAGACATCCAGAAGCGCGCGCAGGCCAAGGAAAAAGCCGCAGCTGACAAGGCTGCAGCTGACAAGGCCGCGGCGGAAAAAGCCGCGGCCGAAAAGGCCAAGACTGAAGCGGCCCACGAGAAGCTCCTCAAGGAACAAGTTCTGGCCAAGGGCAATCCCGTCGCAGAAAAAGCGATTGCGGAAAAGATCGCCAAGTTCGAGAAAGAGCAGGCCAAAAAAGCGCTCTCCGAGGAAACCGATCGCAAGCAACGGGAAGCACTCGATAAAGAGAAAAAACCGGAATCTGAAATCAAGGCAGGGCAGCCGCTGTTCGAAGAGAAGTGGGTGCTGGGCCTGCCGCAATGGTGGAATGCGGTGCTCAAGGACTGCACTCCGGAATGGGCCGAAAAGATCACCACCATCCCTGCCAAGATCATTCATGACGTGGCACGCGAATTCGGCACCACCCATCCCGCCATCGCCATCTTCGAACGCGGTGCTCATGCCCACACCAACGGCACCTACAGCGGCATGGCGATACATTCGCTTAACGCCCTGGTCGGTTCGATGTTCGCCGAGGGAGGGATGGCGTACCAGATGAAATCACCTGCCGGTAAGTGGCCGGTCAATCTCGACGACTTCATGGATGACTACGCCAAATCGCCGGAACGCAAGAAGCCGCGCATCGACATGAAGGGTACCGACAAATGGCCGATGGTCAGCAACATGTTGCAGGAAGTCGCCAAGAACCATAACGAGGCGAAACCCTACAAGTTGGACAGCGTCATGTTCTACATGACCGGGCCGATCTTCTCGGGTCCGGACTGCACGGCTTGGGAAAAGATGCTGAATGAGGTTTTCGTCATCAACACTTCGCCGTTCCCGGACGAAACCTCGGTGTATTCCGACCTGATCCTGCCTGATCATACCTATCTTGAGCGCTTGCAGGTGGCAGATACCTATCCCTTCCAGGGCTATCCGATCTCGATGATCCGTACCCCCGCGGTCAAGCCGCTGTATGACACGCGGGTGTTCGGCGACATGCTGATCGACCTGGGCAAGCGCATCAAGGGATCGACGGGCGAGTACTACAAGAAACTCGGAAACACCGAAAATATCATCAAGGCGATGGCCACGGTTTTCGCGGAAAAACCCGGCGACAACGGCGTAAACAGCTACGAAACCTGGAAGGAGAAGGGCGTCTGGTTCCAGAAGCCTTATCTGTGGCGCCAGATTCGCGGCGAGTTCTACGAATGGGACAAGGCCGCCAAGTCCTACTCCAAGCGCATGACACAGGAAGCGGTGAAGGAAAAGCTGCTGAAAACCCCCTCGGGCAAGTTCGAATTCAAGTCGGGCTACCTGGAAGAAGAGCATCACGTGCATTACCTGATGGAGAAATTCGGCCTGCCTGCCGAGATGGTTGGTTTCCCGCAATACCTGCCGGCCAACCATGCCGGTGGCGGCGACCTCCACTTCGTCAGCCCGAAACTCGCCATGCAGGCGGAAGGGCGTAGCGGCAACCTGCCTCACGTCACGGCCAGCATTCAGCCGACTCAGGGTGGCAAGAAGACGGTGTATCTCGAAATCCATCCCGAAACCGCCGCCAAGCGTGGCATCAAGGACGGCGACCGGGTGCGCATCAAGTCCTCGGTCGGCGCCATCGAGGTTTATGCCCGCTTGTACAACGGCATCCGCCCGGACACCGTGGCGTTGCCGATGATTCACGGCCACTGGGGCATGGGGCGCTGGACCAAGAACAGCGGCGTCTCGGGCAGCACCAACGAGGTGACGCCCAATGTCTCGGATGCGATTTCCGGCCAGTGCTGCTACCACAGCGCCAAGGTCTTTGTGGAGAAGGTTTAGATACTTTAAGGAGGCCTGATCATGGCTAAGTGGGGAATGGTTATAGACCTGGAAAAATGCGTTGGCTGCCAGGCCTGCACCGTGGCGTGCGGGATGGAGAACAACCGGCTGCCAGGTGAAAATTGGCAGGACGTGATTTTTTTCAGCGAGGGCACGTATCCCAGCGCCCAGCTCAAGTGGTTCCCGCGTCCCTGCCAGCATTGCGAGAATCCGTCCTGCATGGCGGTGTGCCCGACGCACGCCACCTACAAGACGGAGGACGGCGTGGTGCTGGTGGACTGGGACAAGTGCATCGGCTGCAAGTACTGCATGGTTGCGTGCCCTTATGGCGTGCGCTTCTACACCGACGAAAAGCCGCTGGTGGCGCCCGACATGCGCAAGGTATATGCGAGCAAGGACGATCACTCGTGGAACCCCCCGTGGAAAATGCCGGATGCTCGGGAAGACTGGAAGCACGGCGTCGGTATCCAGCCGCACGATGTGGTGTCGAAATGCACCTTCTGTTACCACCGCATTTCCAAGGCGCCGCCCGGCACGCCCGACCTTGATCCGCAAGACCCGAAGCTGCGCGAATTCACGCCGGCCTGCGTGGTCACCTGTGCGCCGGGCGCCCGTTTCTTCGGCGACCTGTCCAATCCGGAGAGCAATGTCTCGCGCATTATCGGCGACAAACGCGGCGTGCGCCTGCTCGACCAGTTGGGCAACAAGCCGCAGGTGTATTACGTCACCGGTGATGGCGGCGCGGTGCCGAGCAGCCGCGCGATCAACAAGAAAGTCTGACGGAGGAAGATCATGAACTTCACTTATCCAAAAACCCCGAGCGAGGCCGTGGCTGGCGCGCTCAAGATGTTCGGCGAAAGCCACGTCACCGCCACCATCTGGAAACTCTCGGTGGCGGCGCTGGTGGTAAGCTTGGCCTTTGTGTTCTATATGCTGTTCACCGAAGGGCACGCCGCGTTCAATACATCGAGCGACGGCGTGAACTGGGGCAGCGCGATTGCAACCTATGTTTTCTTCGCGCTGACCTCGTCGGGACTGACCCTGATCGCCTCGCTGTCGACGGTTTTCGGCTTCAAGCAGTTCTATCCCGTCGCCAAGCGCTGCATCTGGCTGGCGATCGTCACCCTGATTGCGGGTTTTTCGGTGTTGGCCCTGGAACTCGGCCATCCTTTCCGCATGTTGTGGGCGGTGCCTCTCGGCATGCAGATACATTCCCCAATGTTCTGGATGGGGGTGTTCTACACCATCGACCTGTTGCTGCTGATCGTCAAGTTCTACCTGATGTGGAAGGATGACTGGGACAGCCCGTTCAGCCACTTCATCGGCAATGCCGGCTTCGTCGCGGTCATACTGGCGAGCGGCATGTTGGGGCTGCTGTTCGGTTCGATGGCGATGCGCCCGATGTGGTTCGGTTCCGCCACCTCGCTGTTCTTCATCATCTCGGGTGCCTTGTCCGGCGCGGCTGCGATCGTGGTCAGCGTCTATCTCGCCTACGGCTTCAATCCCAACAACGTGCCGGCCCCCTTGCGTTCGCTGACGCTGGGCGACCAGTTGCCCAAGGTCTTCGCCACCCTGATCGGTATCGTTCTGATGTTCCTCCTCACTCGAATCTGGGTGGGGCTGTGGAGCAACATAGACGGCATGGAAGGCTTTGTCGCGCTGCTGCACGCGCCCTGGTTCCACCTCGAAGTGTGGGTTTGCCTGGCGCTGCCGTTCCTGATGATGCTGTCCCCCTCCATGCAGCAGGTGCCGAAATGGCAGGTCACGGCGTCCGTCCTGGTACTGGTCGGCATGTTCATCGAGCGCCTCCAGTTCATCGTCGCCGGCCAGAACGTGCCGATGTTCAAGGGAACCTGGATGAACGGCGTGACGCCCTACACGCCCTCCCTGACCGAGTGGGCGCTGGTGGTGGTGGGTATCAGCACCGCGCTGGCACTGTATGCCCTCGGCGAGCGCCTGTTCAACCTCTGCGCCGCGCCCAAGGAATGCATGGACGTGGCAGGGCAACTCGCCCAGGGCTAATCGGGCAATGACGGAATAAACATCATGGATACGATGAACAATGGTTTTTCTCCCCGTGCCGAGCTCTGGCAATGTATGGCCCAGGCGCTCCTTCCCCCGCACGGGGAGATTCTTTCACGGGCGCTGCGCGAGGATCTGACCCTCGACCTGGAGGATCTGGCGGAAACGCTCGGTCTGAGCATCGGGGATGAGATCGAGGAACTGCGCGCAGTCCTGACGCGAATCGAAGCGGAAGCGCTTCTCCCGGCCTACAGCTCGCTGTTCCTGGTGCCACCCATTCCCGCCAAGCTAAATGCCGGCATCTATCTGGACGGAACGCTGCTCGGGGCCAACACCAGGATGCTGGCGGAAATCTTCTACCGTCACGGCGTGGAACAATCCCCGGACATGCACGACACCCCGGATCACGTCGCTACCATCCTGGAATTTCTGGCGCTGCTTATTCATAAAGCAGAAGAGGCTGAACCCGAAATGCTGGAATTCCTGCTCGACGACATGGAAGCCGTGCGCGGCCTGCTGAAGCGCGTCTTGCCGGAAATCGCGGCACGGGTGGCCGAAACAGAGTCCGAACGCAAACTGCCGGCAGTCTATTCGGCGCTGCTCGGCGCGATCGAGACCGCCTTGTGCGATGAGCAATGCATTTTCTTTGCGGCCGCCTCCAGCGATGCAGCCAAACCGGAGCGTCGTTATTTCACCAAGCGCGCGGAAGCGCCCGATCTCGTTGCCTGCAAGTCGTGCGGCAAACCGGTGGCCACCGCAAGGGATCTCAAAGTCATCATCGACCGCCTGCGCCAGAGCGGCCTGCCATCGGATCATCTGGAGCTGTGCCCGGATTGCCGCGATGGTACGCGCGGCTGGGCGGCGGGCAAGGCCGAGTTCAATCTGCCCGGTTTCCGTTGATTCCGCCAGCACAATTACGAAGAAGGCGTGTTTCGTGGGAGACACCATGTTATGTGACAGCCACGGACGCCGCATCGAATACCTGCGGCTCTCCGTCACCGACCGCTGCGATCTGCGCTGCACCTATTGCATGCCGGCAGATTTCAATGGATATGAAGAGCCGGCAAACTGGCTGACGTTCGACGAAATCGAGCGGGTAGTGGGGGCATTCGCCCGCCTCGGCGTGCGCAAGATCCGGCTGACTGGCGGCGAGCCGCTGCTGCGGCGCAACCTGGCCGAGCTCGCCGGTCGCCTCTCCTCCCTTCCCGGCATCGCCGACCTGTCCCTTTCCAGCAACGGCACCCAACTGGCAAAACACGCTCAGTCCCTGCGCGCTGCCGGCATCACCCGGCTCAACGTCAGCCTGGATACCCTCGACCCTGCACGCTTCGCCACCATCACCGGACGGGACGCGCTGGCTACCGTGCTACAGGGACTGATGGTCGCCAAGGACGGGGGGTTCGGCCCGATCAAGATCAACATGGTCGCCATGGCTGGCACGAGCAATGACGAGATTGATGCAATGGCCGCCTACTGCATCGAGCACCGCTTTGTGCTGCGGCTGATCGAAGCCATGCCGGTGGGAGAAACCGGCCGCAAGACCGCTTTCGTCGCACTTGGCCCGATCCGGGAAAGAATGCGCGCACGCTTCGGTCTGGTGGACGGCGTGGTACCCGGCGGCGGCCCGGCCCGCTACCTGGTGTCGCCCGACGGACGCTGTCAAATCGGCTTCATCACCCCGATCTCACAACACTTCTGCGACACCTGCAACCGTGTGCGTCTCTCCGTCGATGGCACGCTCTATCTCTGCCTGGGCCAGGACGACAAGGTAGACCTGCGGACCCTGCTGCGCAGCGGCTGCAGCGATGATCAGCTGGAACAGGCGCTGCTCAACGGCATCGGGCGCAAGCCGCTCAAACATGAATTCCAGGAACAACCTACGCAACTCATCCGCTTTATGTCGTCAACCGGGGGATAGTTGATTCTCGCAAGAGCGCTTTAATGTTATTCCAGCGGGTCATCCGCCAGTTCAATCCTGAGCGGCATACAGGCAATAACCGCTGCGGCCACGCTCTTTTACTTTGTATGGCCACATCGGCATTTTTCAGCAGCCCATCCATGTCGGGTGCATCTTCCGGGTACAGGGCAATACCGATGCTGACGCCGATCATCCCGCTGTGTTCGCCAGACAGTTCAAATGGCGCATTGAGCGCATCGGTGATTTTCTGCGCAACTTGTCGAGTATTTTCCGGATCTCGCACATCTTCCATGACGACGGTAAATTCGTCACCGCCCAGGCGGGCAAGTACATCGCTTTCCCGGATGCAGGACTTGATTCTGCGTCCTGCTTCGACGATGAGTTGATCGCCTGCGTCATGGCCATAGCGATCATTGATAGACTTGAAGTGGTCGAGGTCGCACAGCATCAGGGCCACCTTGCTGCCGCTGCGCTTCGCCCGGGTCAATGCCTGCGACAATGTGGCATAGAGCAGGCTGCGGTTAGGAAGGCCGGTCAGGGCATCATGGTGTGCGAGATGCCACAGGCGTTGCTCGTTTTCACGTTCGTCCGTGATATCACGAACAGTACCGATCATGCGTAGTGCTTGTCCATTCTCGTCAAAAGCCACCTCGCCTTTCTCGCGCATGTGGCGTACGGTGCCATCCGGCCAGATGATACGGTGTTCGACCTGATAGTTTTCTTCCTTGCGCAGCGCTCTTTCAACGCTGTTGTTGACCATGTGTCGATCTTCCGGATGCACTGCTGCCATGAAGGTGTCATGCGTTGCGCCAAAACCGGTGGGTTGCAAACCGAACAGGCGATAAATCTCGTCTGACCAGCGTAATTCATTGGTCACGATATCCCACTCCCAGTGCCCCATGTGACTGATGCGCTGGGCTTCGGACAGGCGCTCCAGATTTTCGCGCAATGTCGCGGTGCGTTCGGATATTATCTGCTCCAGCCCTTCCTTGGTATGGCGCAGCTCTTGTTCGGTCTTGCGTCTTTCAGCGATTTCACTCAGCAATTGACCGCGGTCGGCCTTGATGCGGCGCACCACTATCATGCCGATAACGGCTGTGAGCAGCACCGCCAGTGTGGTCAGGTTTATCATCAGGGTGTAGGTTGTCTGGTAGGTCTGTCTGGCCTGTTCCATGGCGGACTGACTCGACTGCTCGAATGTGGTCAGAATCACATCGCAGTGATCCAGTATTTCCTGCTGGATTAACAAGGATTTCTCAAATAGCAATGCGCGAGCCTGCTCCAGATGGTTATCCAGGGCCAATTCAACGACGCGCTCCTGGATTGGGGTGGCGTTGATGCTCATGTTGCGCAGCTGATCCAGCATGGCAGTCTCGGTTCCACCCTTAACCAGATCCTCAAGCTTGTGTCGCGTTCCAATATAACGGTTGCCCAGCACAAGAAATTCCTGATAATTCTGGTCGCGCACAAAGGGGTCGCTGGTGATGGTCATCAGATTCATGCGGATCATGCGTTCGCGGGTAATGCTGCGCAACCTGTGGGTCAGGTCGATTTTGACCATCTGGTCCTGCAAAATGTAGTCGACACGACCTTTCAGTACTTCAAGCCGCTGCGCACCCAGTCCAGCCAGGCTCAACATGAGCAGCACGACAAGGATAAAGCCGGCGATCAGATAGGAATGAGGACGCTGGCTGGACATTTTCTGGGTCATCGGTTTGGATGGGAATGAATCTTAGCCCGAGTGTAAAGCGGGTATTTGTGGCTTTTCGTCGGCGGCACGCTATCGCTGCCTCGGCCAGGACGACAAGGTGGAACTGCTGGCATTGCTGCGCGGGTTGCAGCGACAAACAACTGGAACAGTCATGCTATCCGGCTTCCGGTTCTGCCGCCGCGCTCAACTTGCGCAGCAGTGTCTTGTAATCGATGTTCAGGATGCGCGCGGCCTGGGCCTTGTTGCCGCCGGTTTGCCGGAGCACGCTCAGGATGTATTGCCGTTCCACTTCGTCCAGGGTGGCGGGACGGGATACGCCGGGCGCAGCGTCCAGTTGCCAGCCCTCGCCGCCCAGACGGGCGGGAAGAGAGGTAAGCGGCAGGTCGGTGCGGCCCTCCGGGCAGAGGATGACCGCCTGCTCGACAATATTCTCCAGTTCCCGCACGTTGCCCGACCAGTCCGCCGCTATCAGCGCTGCCGCAGCCTCCGGCGCGAGCCGGCGCAGGCGGCGGCCATGGGCGCGCGCGTAGCGCTGCACGAAATGCTCGGCCAGCAGGGGGATGTCCTCGCGCCGCTCGCGCAGGGGCGGCAATCGTACGGAGAGGACGTTGAGTCTATGGTAGAGGTCGCGGCGGAACTGGCCGGCTTCAATCAGCGTCTCCAGTTCCCGGTTGCTGGCGGCGAGCAGGCGGAAATTCAGTTCCACCTCCTGGTTGGCGCCCACCGGGCGCATCCTTTTTTCCTGCAACACCCGCAACAGCTTGGCCTGCAACATCGGGCTCATGGCGTTCACCTCGTCGAGGAATAGCACGCCATTGCCCGCCTCTTGCAACAAGCCGATGCGGTCGCGGGCAGCACCGGTGAATGCACCCTTGCGATGACCGAACAACTCGGATTCGGCCAGTTCGTCGGGAATCGCCGCCATGTTGATGGCGACAAAGGGGCCGCGCCCGGCGTGGATGGCGCGCGCCACCAGTTCCTTGCCGGTACCGCTTTCCCCTTCGATCAGGACGTTGGTGCGGGGTTCGCGCACGCGGCAGATCCATATCCGCAGATTCTGCATGGCACGGCTTTCGCCCAGCAGCGCAGCCAGGTCGCCATCGCGCGCCTGCATCTGGCGGCACAGACTGGCGGCACGGGCGCGCATCTGACGGTTGCGGGCCACCTTGGCCAGCATGAGTTCCACTGACTCGGGGCTGAAGGGCTTGGCGAGGAAATCGAAGGCGCCGGCCTTTACCGCTTCGACAGCGTTCTCCAGGGTGGCGAAAGCGCTGACCACCACCACCGGCAGGTCTTCGTCCACGGCCTTGGCTTGGCGGATCACCTCGAAGCCGTCAAGGCCCGGCATCATCAGGTCGGTCAGCACCAAGTCCGGCGCGAAATCCCGCAGGCAGCCGGCCACGTCGGACGGCACGCCTTCCAGCCGCACCTCGTGCCCGCCGCAGCTTTCGATCACCCGCTTGAGCAGGCGCGCGACATCCGGCTCATCCTCTATAATCAGGATGCGCAGGGTGGCGCTTTCTTCCGGCGTTGGTTCCGCACCAGCGAATACGTTAAACTTGGGCGAATTCATAGCGCGAAACCCTTGTCACCATGAAAGCATTGCATCCAGCCCACGCGCCCGACCCTGCACTTGCACGAACCAAGGCAGTGGCGCTGCCAGAATGGCTCGCCGGGCTGCGGCATTCCCTGCTTGCCAGCATGTTCGTTGCGCTGACACTCAGCATTGCCCTGATGAGCGCGGCACTGTTTCTTGGCATCGACCACTTCGTCAGCCAGAAATTCGATGAGTTGCGCAAGCAGCGCACTGCCTATGCCAGCGTCCAGGCGAAAGCAGTCGTGGAACGGCAACTGGCCCAGCTGGCCGGTCTTGCGACCTTGCTCGCCGACGATGCGGAACTCAGGAACAGCACTTACTATCACCTCTTTCTCGATGGCGAAAAAGAACACCCGCAGGCTGCCGTGCGGCGCATTGCTGACAGCTTCCGGCTGGAATCCGTGGGTCTGTGGAATAACTCCGCCAAGCTTGTAGCCGCCACCGGCAGCGTACAATCGGCCCCCCCTGCCCAGCGCGGCGTGGCGGTAGGCTGGGTGGGGCAGACGCTCTGGCTGGTGACCAGCGCGCCCCTCTTGCGGGAGGGGCAGGTCTATGCCGTGCTGCAATTGGCTCGCCCATTGCAGCCTTTTCTGGATGCGGCCTTCCCGCCCGGCAGCGAAGTGACGGTACGGGCTGCGGCTGGCGGTGCGGGTGCGGAGCGGATGCGCGTGGAGTTGCCCACAAGAAACGGTAAAAAGTTGTGGCTTGAAATCGCGGTTCAGGATAGCGTTGGTCCGGCGCTGTCTCAGGTCAAACGTCTGTTGGGCTGGATCATGGCGGTGTTCGGCCTGTTGCTCACGTTTGCCCTTGCGGCTTTCCTGGGGTGGCAGCTCAAGCCCTTGCGGGCGCTGACCCAGGCCGTGTCCGCGGTCGGCCGGGGCGAATTCGGCGCGCGCCTGCAATCTCATGGCCGCAACGAAATCGCCCGGCTGGTGAATGCTTTTAACGTCATGAGCGACGACCTGGCGCGGCTGCGCGACCTGGAGCGGCGCATGCGTCATCAGGAACGCCTTTCGGACATCGGACGCATGGCCGCCCGGGTGGCCCACGACATCAACAATCCGCTGACGGTGATCCGCAATGTGGCCAGGCTCATGGAAAAACAGCCGGCGGAACAGCCGGCTCAAATCCGGGAAGACAGCCGGCTCATCGCACATCACAGCGAGCGTTGCATGCGCACCGTAGAAATGTTGCTGGATTATGGCCGCCCGGTTCGCCTCAAGTCCGCGCGTCATGACCTGAATGAACTGCTGGCCGAAATCGCCAGCCGCTGGCGCAAGGCCTGGCCGGATACGGCGTTGAGCGTCACCCCGGCGGCAGCACCCATTATGGTGGAGACCGATGCCTACCAGCTGGAACAGATGCTTGCCAATCTTCTGGACAATGCCCGGCAGGCTGCCCCCGCCGGACCGGTCGCCGTCAACCTGGCCGCAGACGATAGATGGGCACGGATTACGATTACTGACAGCGGGCCAGGTTTTCCGCCCGAGGCGCTTGAAAGGCTGTACGAGCCTTTCTTCACCACCAAGCCCGGCGGCAACGGGCTCGGGCTGGGCAGTGCGCTGGCCATCGCCCAGGCCCATGGCGGCGACATCAGCATCCTGCCCGGCGCGCCGGGTCGAGTGGAAGTCAATTTGCCGCTGGCCGGAGATCATGTCCAGCGCCCCGGCCGGTAATCCGCCTCCTCGGCGCTCACCGGCACCAGGACGCGGTTCATGATTTTCAGACCGCGCGCGCTGTAGAGGAAATCGAAGAAGGGGCGCATGGATTGCGCTCGCCAGCGTGTGAAGATGACGTTAAGTGGGCCGTGCAGCCGATAGCTTCCAGCGCGAACCGCCCGCGCGCCTGGCCGCACCCCTTCCAACTTGAGCACCTTGAGTTTGCCGGCCTCCGCCAAGGGCTTGGCAAAGACCCAGCTCACCAGGCCCAGGCTGCCGGGGTAGCTGGTGACGGCATCGACAATCTGCTCGTCGCGATCGACGAACAGCCCTTTGGGTGACCAGGCAGGTTTGTTTTTCAGCAGCAGGTCGCGCACCGGCTCCAGATAATCCGGACAATGATTGCGCACCACCAGAGCGATGGCACGATCCTCGCCGCCAAGTTCCCGCCAGCGGGAGATGCGGCCCGCAGCGGCGGCAGCCAGTTCGTCGAAGCTGATGTCGGTTACCGGATTGGTGGGATGGGTAATGGCGACCTTGATGTCTCGCGCTACAAGGTACCAAGGCAGACCCACGGCACGGGATTTCTCCACCGGGCAGCACATGCCGCCCAAATCGACCTGCAAGCGCAGCACCCCGGCAATGCCATCATCGCAACCGCCGCCCGCCACATGCAGCCGCCCATCAGCAGGGCCGCGATAGACCTCGGCCAGTTCGCGAAAGGCGCCCTGGGCCAGGATGTGGGTGCCCTGGAAGGATAGATCGCCCGGCCCGCGCGGAAAAACTGGCGGTGCAACCCGGGTGCGGCACATATCGCCGCTACCGAGCGTATCTAGGCGAATGTTTTCCGCCGTTCCGGCCTCCCGGCCCAGCAATAGACCGGGAATAGCCAGGCCAGCGGCGAGAAAGGCGCGGCGCTGCACGATCAGTTTCCTTTGAGGGCTGGATTGTTCATGCTGTCAATTCTGCAGGAAAGCTGCCCATGCAACAAGCCGCGCCCAGTATTCAGGCAATGGTGGCTTCGTCAGTGCGCTTGTCGCCCTTGTTGTCAACCCAGTTCACGACGATTTTTTCGCCCGCCTTGGCGCCTTTGACCTTGAAGCCGAGGAAGGGGTTCTTGGCTACAGCGTAGCCCCACTGCGCATCCAGAACAGTCTTGCCGCCCACGGTGACATTCACTTGCTGAATGAAATGTGCAGGAATCATCTGGCCGGTCTTGGCGTCCTTGCGCAAGCCGGTTTCCATGATGTGGTTCATCAGCACTTTGATGTCAGCCGTATCGCCCTGCATTTGGGCGCGGATTTTCATTGGTTCAGCCATTTTTATATCCTTTACTTGAGTTCGTTAACGGGCAGGCGGTGGTTTTCGATCAGCCGCCGCAGCCACCGATGGTCACTTTCACTTCCTTGGAGGCGGTGTAAACTTTGCCGCCCGCCTTCACGATCACCGTGACATTGGAAGTCTTGGCCATTTTGATGCGCGTGGAAACAAAGCCTTCCGCACCGTTGGCCAAGGCAAATTCGGCGATCAGCGGATTGACGTTCTGCTCCGAAATGATCGCGATGTCAGTGGTGCCCGGGATTTTGCTGGTTACTTCGACCGGTACCACTGCGCCATTTTCTGCGATGTCCGGGGACTTGATCAGGATGTCGGCACTCTTGGCCGGGCCGCTGGCGTTGATGTCCTTGAGTGCGTCAGCAACGCTCTTGGCCTCGAAGGCATTCTTGTTCCAATCGGCGGCCAGCACCTGGCCGGGCTTGAGCAGGCCGGCGGCAACGGCAAGGGCTACGGCACCGGCGGCGCCAGCACCTTTCAAAAATGTTCTGCGGTCTTGTTTCATGGAGGCGTTTCCTTTCGTTTTCATGGTGTAAATTCCTCAATCCCGCGCACTGGGCAGTGCTACAGGGTAGCCGTTCGTCAGTGCGGTCAGGAATACTTCAATGTCCGTATATTCCTGGCTGCCGATCTTGAGCGGCTGGATGCCGGCGTTGCGGTTGCATTCGGTGAAGCGCACATGCATCGATTGCAATTCGTCCTTGGTGCGATAGGTAGGCCAGTGGGAGGCGTCGCCAAAGTGGGTGGTGGGCGTCTGTCCGCGCAGGCTTTTGCCCACCAGGGAAACGTGGCAGGTAGCGCAGGCAAAGTTGGTCCAGCCGGCGCGGGTATGGAACAGTTCCTTTCCATGTTCAAAGGATTCTTTCAGAGGGCCTTTGGAAACATTGATCTTGATAGGCATGCCGTTACTGAATGCGCCGATGTAGATCGATACGGCGGAATTGTCATAGCTGCCATTTTCCAGTTTCATGCCCTGTTTTTCGGCGCACTGTTCGATCATCGCTTCCATTCCCACGACCCGTTTCATGTCCTTGTTGTACTGGGGATATTGCAGGCGCAAGCCCTTCAGGTCATTTTTTTTGGCACCGAGGCAGGTGGCAAACTCGCCCTTGGCGTTGAGTTGTTTGTAAAATTCTCCGCCCCGGTCCTGGGCTTCGTGGCCGCCGTGCAGGGTATCGTTATAGGGCGCATCCATGAACTTCCAGTTGGTGGTCCAGTTGAGTTGACCGCTCGTGACCCGCGCGGGGTCCAGTTTGTCGCGCTCCTTCCAGTACTGGTAGGTGTTGGTGTGCTTGGCATCGGCACTGGCGGCAGGATTGCTGTAGTCGATGAAGGGAATCATGTCGCGGTAGGGCTTGTCCGCAGCGGTGGCGCTGCCGGCGACGGCTGCCAGGGCGAGAGACGCCAGGATAATGGGTTTACGCATGGGTTTTCTCCGGAAGCGGTTCAGTCGAGGGATTGCAGGAAGGCGACGAGGTCGCGGATGTCCTGTTCGGGCAGCACGCCATTGGTGCCGTAAGGCGGCATGATCGCGCCGGGATTAATCGCACGCCTGTCCCAAATCGTCTGATAGACATATGAATCAGGGTAGCCACGATGCTTGAAGCCGACCAGGGTCGGGCCGCCGGTCCCGCCCTGAGCATCGCCGGGCATGACGTGGCAGGCCCAGCAGTTGCCCCGCTGGGTATTCATCGCGATTTCCTTGCCGCGCTTGGCATCGCCGTTGAGATCGCCTTTCAGTTCAACCGTTTCGGCCTTGCGGGTAGGGCGCTTGTCCTCATAGCTCAGAGTGACCCATTTGGAAAGATCCTGGCGATGCTCGTTGTATTTCACCACGCCGCTATTGGCAACGGGTTGCGGCCAGAGGGTCTTTTTATCGGTATTGGCATCGTAAAGGATGTTCGACGGCAGGTCTGCCGCATGTGCCGCCACGCCCGCGACAAGCGCAAGGGCAGCGAGGCCAAGGGTTCTTTTGTGCATGGATTCTCCTCCTGAGTAGTAAGTGACAGCGTGAGGCCGTCTGGGAGTAGGTATAGCGGGAACCGTGCCAGCCATGCACTTTTCGCCATCCATATGATTTGCTGTGGATTATTGTTTTGAGAAACGCGGCCACAAGGGGCGTTTCGCCCCTCTGTAAAGGGGTGAGTGGGGCAAAATGCCATAGCGCACTCTTATGTGCGCCGCACAAATACAACTGCCGGCTTACCCCAGCTTGTCATCCGCCAAATGGTAATGCGGATCTTCGCCCACGTTGATTTCCACCATGTCCTTGGCTTTTTCCAGCACTTCCAGGCAATCCGGGCTGAGGTGGCGCAGGTGCAGGCGCTTGCCAGCCTGCTGGTAACGCGTGGCGAGGCTGTCGATGGCCTCGACGGCGGAATGGTCCTTGACGCGGGCACGGCGGAATTCCACCACCACCTCGTCCGGGTCGTCTTTGGGGTTGAACAGGGTCTGGAATTGCGCCACCGAGGCGAAAAACAGCGTGCCCTCCAGTTCGTAGACTTTCCAGCCCTTGTCGTCGACATAGGTCTGCACGTTGATGTGCTTGGCATGCTGCCAGGCGAATACCAGGGCAGAGATGATCACCCCGGTGACCACGGCAATGGCCAGATCCGTAAACACGGTAATCACGGTGACCGCGACCACGACGAAAGCGTCGCTCTTCGGCACCTTGCGCATGGCGGTGAGGCTGCCCCATTCGAAGGTTTTTTCCGAAACCATGAACATCAGTCCGATCAGCGCGGCAAGCGGGATCATCGCGATCCACTTTGAAGCAAACAGGATGAACGACAGCAAAAACAGCGCGGCGGCGATGCCGGCCAGGCGCTGGGTGGCGCCGTTGTTCACGTTGATCATGCTCTGGCCGATCATGGCGCAGCCGCCCATGCCGCCGAAGAAGCCCGTGACCACATTGGCCGAACCCTGGGCCACGCATTCGCGGTTGGGCTTGCCGCGCGTGTCGGTCATCTCGTCGATCAGGTTCAGCGTCAGCAGGGATTCGATCAGGCCGATGGCGGCGAGTATCAGACTGTAGGGAAAGATGATCTTGAGGGTTTCCCAGGTCAGCGGCACCTGTGGCAAGTGGAACTGCGGCAGCCCGCCTTCGATGGAGGCCATGTCGCCCACGGTCTTGGTGTCGATGCCGGCGAAGATCACCAGCAGGGAAACCGCGACGATGCCGGCCAGGGTGGAGGGGATGGCTTTGGTGAAACGCGGCAGCAGATAGATGATGGCCAGGGTCAGCGCGATCAGGCCCAGCATGGTGTAGAGCGGGGCGCCCGTCATCCAGGTCAGCGTGCCATCCGGCCCCGATATTTTGAAATGTCCCAGTTGCGCCAGAAAGATCACGATGGCCAGGCCGTTGACGAAACCCAGCATCACCGGGAACGGCACCATGCGGATGAACTTGCCCAGCTTCAGCAGGCCGAAGGCGATTTGCAGCAAGCCCGTCAGCACCACGGTGGCGAATAGATATTCAACGCCATGCTGTACCACGAGCGCCACCATTACCACCGCCAGCGCGCCGGTGGCGCCGGAGATCATGCCGGGCCTGCCGCCGAAAGCAGCGGTAATGAGGCTGACAATAAAGGCGGCATAGAGGCCAGTGAGCGGGTGTACGTGGGCCACGAAGGCGAAGGCGATCGCCTCCGGCACCAGTGCCAGGGCGACAGTCAGGCCGCTCAGAATGCAGATTTTGAGACGGGAAGGGGTGAAATTCGAGCAGCTGCTTGTGTTCATGTGCGACATCCAATAGAAAAGGCTTCCCGCGCCTCATGCGAGGGGGGTGGAAAATCGGGTCGTGTTGGGCCGTGGCCGTTAAGGCAATAGCAGGTAAGGCGAAGGGCGGCGGCGGACTACATTGGATTCAGAGGGGTGTTTTGATAGCGAGCAATGACGCGCATTTTACCATGCTCAGTTTTTCATGCGTTGATCCGAGATAAAAACGGTAATTTCGAACTTCTCTGTCTGTATATTTGGTTGTAAGGAATCCGCACTTGCCACGACAAACCTGTACAGCACACTGAATCTGGAATGAAGGAGCCGACATGAATGTCACATTGATTGGCAAGAACGTCGAGGTTCGCCTTAGTCGTACTGCACAGCGCGCCCTGGCGGAACGAGCCACGCCATTGCAAGCGGAAATGGAGCTGCTTTTCTCCTGCCTGATCCGTAAGCGCGTGCGTTTCAGCGAGCAGGTGGCGCAAGATGCCATAGCGGTATCGGATCAACTGTCAGTACGTTTCCGACCCGCCATGACACGTGCTTGCGTGCTGTCCGACCTGGATGGCACGCCGCCACTTGATGACTTCCCAATAGTCAACCCACGCCCCTATGTACCGCGATGGCTGTCCATTGACTACCGATGTGGCCAATGGGTGGGTGAGTTTGGTTACTGACTCACCGCCTCTCCAGTCGTCGGCGATAACCCTGTTATTGCAGCTATGTTTCCATGCATACTCAATCTTCAGCCCTTCGATAATTGTGAAGCAATGCTGTCAAGCCGCGTACCAACAAAAGGAGAACCCGATGAGCCACATGGAAGACCTATTGAAAAGCCTTTACGTCATGGCGTCCCTGGTCGAGGCGCGTGACCCTTATACCGGCGGCCATCTCTGGCGGGTATCACAATTCAGCCGGCTATTGGCCGAAGCTGCCGGCTTGCCTGAAACCGACATAGAGCGGATAGCCCTGGGCGGTTTCCTCCACGATCTGGGAAAGGTCGGTGTGCCGGATGCCATTCTCAACAAGCCGGACCGACTGACCGACGAGGAATATGCGGTGATCAAGACTCATCCGGAGGTCGGTAACCGCGTGTTATCTGGCCACCCCCTGGCCGCTCTGGCACGCGCCGCAGTGTTGTCCCATCACGAAATGCCAGACGGAAACGGCTATCCGCATCGCCTGAGCGGCGATGAGATTGCGTTCGATGCCCGCATCGTCGGCATCTGCGATGCCTTCGACGCCATGACCAGCACTCGCCCCTACCGGCGCGGCATGCCCGTGCATAAGGCGCTCGCCATCATCGAGGAAAACCTGGGGCGCCAATTCGATAGCGCTTTGGGCGAACGCTTTTTGCGGTTGGGACGCGCAGGGCAACTCGATCACATCGTTGGACACAGCGAATCCGGCATCCCGTTGCAGGAGTGCCCGATGTGCGGTCCCACCATTGTCGTACGCCGTGACCACCACACTGGCGACCATGTTTTTTGCCGCCACTGCGGGGGGGAGGCCCGGGTCGAGCGTGACGGCAATGCCATCCACGTCTTCCCGACCGGGCACAAGGGCACGCCGGAAGATCTGCAACCCGAAGTCGATGCCGCTTTGATCGATGGCCTCGTACATGAAGCATCGCGTGTCATCGGCTTGGCCAGCTTATCGGGTGCGCCATGAACACGTCTTCCGTTCACCAGGCTATGTCTGGCGTATGGGCTCAACTCGACGGCTTTCGCGACGGCATGTTGCGTTTCGCACTGCTGCAACTGCGCAATCGGTCTGTTGCGGAGGATGCGGTGCAGGAAGCCATGCTTGCCGCGCTGGAAGGCGCGCAACGCTTCGACAGTCGGTCGCAGCTGAAGACCTGGGTGTTTTCCATTCTCAAGCACAAGATCATCGACATCATCCGCCAGCGCAGCCGGGAACCCCTGCTGGATTGCGCCACCGATGAATTACCGGAGGATGCTTTCGATCCGCTGTTCAGCGAACGCGGGCATTGGCAAAAGGCTGAACGCCCGTCTGATTGGGGTAACCCCGAAAAAAGCCTCGAAAACACGCGGTTCTGGACCGTATTCGAGGCCTGCCTCGATCATTTGCCGGAAAATACGGCGCGCATTTTCATGATGCGCGAGTTTCTCGGGCTCGATACTGAAGAAATTTGTAAGGCAGTGGGAATCACTCCGACTAATTGCTGGGTGGTACTGCACCGTGCCCGCATGGGGTTGCGCTTGTGCCTGGAAGAAACCTGGTTCGATACGGGAAGGAAATAATCATGCTGAACTGCAAACAGGCGACGGCATTAATGTCACAAGAACAAGACCGTCCTCTCGATCTTAAGGAGCGGTTGGGTTTGCGCTTCCATGTCTCGATGTGCGCCGGTTGCCGGAATTTCCGCAAGCAGATGGCCTTCCTGCATGAGGCTTGCGCGCACTACCCGGATGCCGCGACAAAACAGCAGGAAGATGACCGGGACCCGGTGTAAGGAATATCAGTTGTCGGCGACTAAACGATACAAAGTAATTTCACAAGGAGAGTCGCCATGTTCAAGTTAATTCGTTCCCTGATCCTGCTCCCGTTTCTCGCTGCCGGAACCGCCGTAGCCGCCGAACAGCCGTTCGACCAGGCCACCTTCGACACACTGCAAAAACAGGGCAAACCGATACTGGTCATGATCCACGCCGACTGGTGCCCCACCTGCAAGGCGCAGAAGCCGATTATTGGCGAATTGCTCAAAACCCCGGAACTGCAATCGCTTGCCGCCCTGCGCGTCGATTTCGACAAGCAGAAGGCGGTGGTCAGGGCCTTCAAGGTGCAGTATCAGAGCACGCTAATCGTCTTCAAGGATGGCAAGGAAGTAGATCGCTCGACCGGCGATACCAAAAAAGACAGTATCGCCGCCCTCCTGAAGAAAGCGATCTAGGAATCTGGTCATGGAGTTCGGCCTCGCATCCTATAGCCTCGCACTCGCCGCCGGCAGCCTGTCCACGCTTTCACCTTGCGTGCTGCCGCTGGTGCCGATCCTGCTTGCCAGCGCGGTGGCAGCCCATCGCCTCGGTCCCTATGCCCTGGCAGGCGGGCTGGCGCTATCCTTCACCGTGGTCGGCGTGTTTGTCGCCAGCCTGGGCGCCGCGCTGGGGCTAGATCAGGGGGTGTTCCGCCTGATTGCCGCCAGCCTGCTGATCGCCTTCGGCGTGGTGCTGCTGTCCGCCCGCTTGCAGGAGAGGTTCGCAGTGGCGACATCCGGCCTTTCCGGCGCGGGGAATACCTTGCTGGCAAGCGTGTCGCTCAACGGTTTATCGGGCCAGTTTATGCTCGGGCTGCTCCTCGGCATCGTCTGGAGCCCCTGCGTCGGCCCGACCCTCGGTGCGGCGGTGACACTGGCGAGCCAAGGGCAGAACCTCGGTCAGGTGACGCTGCTGATGGCGCTGTTCGGCATCTGGCGCGGGGATTCCGCTGATTGCGCTCGGCCTGGTATCGCGCGGAGCAATGGCAAAGGTGCGCGGCAAGATGCTGGCCGCCGGCAAAATAGGCAAGCAGGCGCTCGGCGGCGTGATGTTGTTGCTCGGCTTCCTGATCCTGAGCGGCGCCGACAAATTGTTCGAGGCGTGGGTGTTGCAAGCCGCACCGGAGTGGCTGGTGCGATTGACCACCTCGATATGAGCCTGCGGCGAAAGGAAGAGGCACCATGACGACCTACTTCGGCATTGCACTAACCGCGATATTGCTGGCGCTCGCTTTGCTCCAGTGGCGCATGGCACGAAAAGCGAAAAAGATGGAGGGGCAGGCCGTGCCCGAAATCGAGCCCGAAATCGAACAAAAATTGCGCGAACGCGGCCGGGCGCTGCTCTATTTCTACAGCCCGAATTGTGCTCCATGCCGGGCGATGACACCACGCATCGATCAAGCTGCAACCCGTCACGACAACGTCTTCAAATTCGATGTCGCCCAGTCGCTGGAAATTGCCCGCAAACTCGGCGTCATGGGGACGCCGACCACGCTGCTGATTGCGGATGGACGGATTGCTCAAGTCAACCTCGGCATCCTGTCGGAAAAGCGTCTGGAGGAACTTCTCGCCTAACTGCACCATTGCATTTATACAACCATCAAAAGGAGACAATAACCATGAAAACACTGTCCATCATGCTGCTAATTTCCGCCGCCCTCGGCGGCCTCTCCGGCGGATCGGCGTTTGCCGCCGGCAATCCCTGTGCCGGAAAACCGGAAATCGATGCCAAGTCCATCACCCGGCCACAGGGCTACAAACCCTATGCGGGTGATCACAAAGAACTCGCCAAGGCTGGCGAAAAATTGTGGAACGACACCAAGCTGTCGAGCAACGGCTTTTCCTGCAACACCTGTCACCAGAATCACGGCGCCTTTCAGGAGAGCTTCGCGAAGCCTTTTCCCCACCAGGTGGCGATGGCTAAGGACAAGGCCGGCATGAAATCCGTGCACCTCGATGAGATGATCCAGGCCTGCATGGTCATGCCCATGGCGGCCAAACCGCTGCCCTGGAATTCCCGCGAACTGGCCGCGCTCACTGCCTATACGCAGGATATGCAGAAGACCTTTAAGCCGGGCGCCAAGGCGCCGGCCAACCCTTGTTCGGCCAAGCCCGCGAATCCCTGCGCGACAAAGCCGGCCAACCCTTGCGCGACTAAATGATTCGCGCAATCTTAAAAACCCTTAAGGAGAGAACCATGCACAAACTATTCCGTAAAACCCTGATGCTCGGCTCGGCTGCGCTGATTGCTTCCGCTCTTGCGCTTCCCGCCGTTGCGGCCGAAGGCATGGCCAACCCGTGCGCACCGAAGGCCAACCCCTGTGCGCCTGCCAAGGCAAAAGCCATGAAGTCCGGCAAGAAAGCGGCAAATCCCTGCGCTGCAAAAATGGGGAACCCCTGCGCACCCAAAATGGCCAATCCTTGTGCGGCCAAACCCGCCAACCCTTGCGCGCCCAAGAAGTAAGAGGCTGAGCGGATTCGGGGCCCTGCGCACCATGCAATTCCGGGTTCTCTGGATCGTGGCCGGACTGTGGCTTATCACCCTTTCCGGCTGCAATTCCGGCCCCCAATCCGCCACCCACACCGCGACACCTGCATCCCAAGCATCAGAAATAGACGATTTCCTCAGCAAGCACTGGCAACGGCCGCTTGCTGCTCAGGGCTCGCCACCCGTTGGCCATTCCCAACTGGAGTCCGCGCTCGATCCTGCATCGTGCGGAACATGCCACACCCAACAATACAACGATTGGAAAACCGCGCTGCACAGCAGAGCCATGAGTCCGGGGCTGTTTGGACAAGTGCAGGAGATGGGGGCGGACGCTACCGATGACCATCAAGCGTGCCTCCGGTGTCATGCTCCCCTTGCCGAGCAGGAAGAGCATCTGCGGCAAGCTCTGGCTAGAGGGACACTACCAATACCTCCGCGGCAAGATGGTGTTTCCTACACCCACGGCCTGACCTGCGCCGGTTGCCATGTCCGTAATCACCAGGTTTTCGGACCACTGCGGAAAGACGGCAGCGCCCCCAGCCTTTCACAAAAGCTCCCCCACAACGGGTGGCAAGCGACGGACGCCTTTCAGGATTCACGTTTCTGTGCCGCGTGTCACCAGTTCGAAGCGGACGGCCCGGCGCTGAACGGCAAGCTGCTGGAAAATACCTATGAAGAATGGCGTGCCAGCCGTTACGCCCGTGAAGGTCGATCGTGTCAGTCATGCCACATGCCGGAGCGGCGTCATTTGTGGCGCGGCATTCACGACCCGGAAATGGTGAAATCGGGACTCAAGATCGAAGCATCTCGTCCAATCGTCGCCAATGGTCATGTCTCTGCCACCCTGCAAATCATCAACCATGGCGTCGGCCATGCTTTTCCAACCTATGTCACGCCGCGTGTGATGGTTGAAATCGGCCAGGAATCAAGGTCAGGCAAGATGATTGGGCAAACCGTTGAACGTCATCTGATCGCCAGGGATGTGAGCCTAAACCTTCAGGCTGAAAAATCCGACACCCGGATCATGCCGGACGAGACCCGGCGTTATGGCTATGCAAAGGTCTTGCATCCGGAAGCGGTAGTGCTGACAGTCCGTATCATGGTGGAGCCCGATGCCTTCTATGCGGATTTTTATCGGGCAACGCTCGACGACCCGGAATTCCGGGTTGGCCGTAAAGCAATCAGCGAGGCCTTGCGCCTCGCCGAGCAGGCTCCCTATGCGGTGTTTCACTCAAGGCAGGCAATACCAGGCACTGCGGAGGTTTCGCAAATCAACTACAAGGAGAATAAGCAATGAAGTATTTGTTGATCATATTGAGTATGTTGACGATTACTTTTCCGGCAAGTGCGGATGAAATCATTAAAACCCAGGCAAGCAAGCACGGATTCCA
The DNA here is from genome assembly GCF_011764585.1 of Sulfurimicrobium lacus. Classification (GTDB taxonomy): domain Bacteria; phylum Pseudomonadota; class Gammaproteobacteria; order Burkholderiales; family Sulfuricellaceae; genus Sulfurimicrobium; species Sulfurimicrobium lacus. The sequence continues at coordinate 2,324,858 of NZ_AP022853.1, read as the reverse complement.
GGATACGCAATCCCGGCTGGAAGCGGTGCTGAAAGAAAAAGGCTTGACCGTGTTCGCCAAGATCGATCACGCCGAAGGCGCGCAAAAAATCGGGATGAAGATGCAGCCTGCCACGGTCACGATTTTTGGCAATCCCAAGGGCGGCACGCCTTTCATGATGGTGTCGCCCGAATCGGCCATCGATTTCCCGCTTAAAGCACTGGTGTGGGAAGATGCTGCGGGAAGAGTATTCATGAGCTACAACACCGTGACGGCTATCATTGCCAGGCATAACATCAACGGGCTGGACGAGTTGGCGAATAAGCTGGACGGACTGCAGGCCACGATTGCAAAAGCTGCGACGGAATAGATGTCATCCAATCTTTTCATACCCGAATAACCCTACGCTTGACAACATTCGAATCAGCGAATATTGTTTTGCCCCATGAATGAACAATCGTTTTTCGAGTCCCTCTCCGACGAGACACGTCGCCGCATCCTGGTGCTGATCCTCAAACACGAGGAGTTGTGCGTGTGCGAACTGTTTCAAGCCCTGGACGCGCCGCAGCCCAAAGTGTCGCGCCATCTCGCAGTGTTGCGCGATGCCGGCGTGCTGGCGCAGCGCCGCGAGGGGACCTGGGTATTTTACCGCCTCGACCCACAGCTACCCGCATGGGCTTATCGCATGCTGGGGCTGATGGTGGAAGGGGTGAGCAATGGTGATCCGTATCGCGAGGACGCTGAACGTCTGGCGAATGCGGCAAACCGTCCGGCGCGCTGCGCCGCCTGATTTTTTTGTCTTTTTATATCTGAAATGGGGAATATACGAGATGGCGAATAATAATCTTAATAACGTGATGCGCCGCTTCTGGATGGCAGCCTTGCTGTCGCTGTGGGCCTTTGCCGCTACCGCAGGCGACAAACCTGACTTCATGGTCGATGCCGACTGGCTCGCCAAGAATCTGAAAGACCCCAAGCTGGTGGTGCTGGAAATCCGCTATTACCCGCACCGTTATTTCACCGTGGGGCATATTCCCGGCGCGGTGCAGGTACAGCGCTTCAAGGATCTAGGCGACAATCATGCCATTCCCTCCATGCGTTTTCCTTCGCGCGAAGCCTTCGAGCATACCCTGCGTAGCTGGGGCGTGAACAACGACTCGACCATCGTGCTGTACGACGATTCCGTCACCGCGATGACCTCGCGCGTCTATTTCCTGCTCGATCTCTACGGCTACGACATGAAGCACGTGAAAATCCTCAACGGCGGCACCGTGGAGTGGAGCGCATTCAACGACATGGTGAAGGAAGAACCCAAACACAAGCCCGGCAGCGTCAAGCTCAAGCCCGCCAAGCCCGGCGTGGTAGTGGAGTGGACCGATGTCTACAGCGACGTGGTGGCGCGCCGCGACCCCAATATCGTTCTGCTCGATGCCCGCCCAGCCGACATGTACACGGGCAAGGTGGTACAGCACTCCGTTCGCGGCGGCCATATTCCGGGCGCCATCAACGTCGTCAGCCTGGATGGCGCGGACGGCCAGAGCCAGACCTGGAAATCGCTGGACGACATTGCGGCGATGTATAAAGCCATTCCCAAGGACAAGACCGTATACGCCTATTGTCACGACGGCTTCCGCTCCAGCCTGGCCTGGTTGCAACTCAAAACTCTGGGCTACAAGGACGTGCGCATCTACAACGGTGGCTGGGGCGATTGGGGCAACAACCTGGCGCTGCCGGTATCTGAAGGCGAGCAGCCTTACGATGAAGCGTTCGCGCTGTAACAGGACGAAGCGAGGCGTTCATGCAAATGCAACAAGGCCTGAGCAGCAAACGAATCGGTTATTTTGAGGATAGGTAATGATGAGCAAAAAAACATTCAACGTGCTGTTCCTTTGCACCGGCAATTCGGCGCGTTCGATTCTGGGCGAGGCGCTGCTTAACCATCTCGGCAAGGGCCAGTTCCATGCCTGGAGCGCGGGCAGTCATCCGGCGGGGGCGGTCAGTCCTTTCGCCATCGAGTTGCTGCGGAAGAGCAAACTGCCGGTCGAAAACCTGCGCAGCAAGTCCTGGGACGAATTTTCGCTGCCCGGCGCACCGCAATTCGATTTCGTCATTACCGTGTGCGACAACGCCGCCGGCGAAGTCTGTCCCGCCTGGCCCGGCCAGCCCATGACCGCCCACTGGGGCATCGACGATCCCGCTGCGGCAACGGGCAGCGACGCAGAAAAGCGCAAGGCATTCGTCACGGCTTTCACCCAGCTCAACCGCCGCATTTCGCTGTTCATCAGCCTGCCGGTGGAGAAGCTGGACCGGCTGTCCCTCAAGCGCCAGCTCGACGACATCGGGCGTTTGCGCGAGAAAGGAGAGTAGGCGGTGAGCGCCCAATGCGAAATCGCCGCCAAGAAAGCCTCGGGGGCCGAACTGGGTTTTTTCGAGCGCTGGCTGACGCTGTGGGTGTTCTTCGCCATCGTGGCGGGCATCGCGCTGGGGCAACTGGCACCCACGCCGGTTCAAATTCTCGGCAAGCTGGAAATCGCCCAGGTCAACCTGCCGGTCGGCTTGCTGATCTGGCTGATGATCATCCCCATGCTGATGAAGATCGACTTTTCGGCACTCGGCCAGGTCAAGCGGCACTGGCGCGGCATCGGTGTCACCCTGTTCATCAACTGGGGCGTGAAGCCGTTTTCCATGGCGCTGCTGGCTTGGGCTTTCATCCGCATCCTGTTTGCGCCTTATCTCCCTGCGGGGCAGATCGACAGCTACATCGCTGGGCTGATCCTGCTCGCCGCCGCGCCCTGTACCGCGATGGTGTTCGTGTGGAGCGGCCTGTCCAGGGGCGATCCGCTGTTTACCCTGTCGCAGGTGGCGCTCAACGACACCATCATGGTGTTCGCTTTCGCGCCGCTGGTCGGCCTGCTGCTCGGGGTCGCGTCGATCAGCGTACCGTGGGCCACGCTGTTCCTTTCAGTGGTGATGTACATCGTCATTCCGCTCGCCATCGCCCAGTTCCTGCGCCGGGTGCTGCAGGGCAGAGGCGCGCTGGATAGCGTGCTGGCGCGCCTGCACCCGGCCGGCATCTCGGCCCTGCTCGCCACCCTGGTGCTGCTGTTCGCCTTCCAGGGCAAGGCCATACTTGATCAACCGCTAATCATCGTCCTGCTGGCGGTGCCGATCCTGATCCAGGTGTATTTCAATTCCATGCTCGCCTACTGGCTCAACCGAACCGTGGGCGAGGTCCACAGCGTGGCCGGGCCTTCGGCGCTGATCGGCGCGAGCAATTTCTTCGAGCTGGCGGTGGCGGCGGCGATTTCGCTCTACGGCTTCGAGTCCGGCGCGGCGCTGGCGACGGTGGTGGGGGTGCTGATCGAGGTGCCGGTGATGCTGTCGGTGGTGCGCATCGTGAACGGCTCCAAGGAATGGTACGAAAGAGGTGGTCAACGTGAATAGTGTAAGTGAAACTGTAACTATGCCCCGCCGCGCCCCCTGGGGCTGGGTCGTCCTGGCGACCATTCTGTGGGTGGCCGCCTACGCCAGCCTGACGCCTTTCGCCGATGCGCTGCTGACGCTCACCGGGCTTTCGCCGCAGAGCCACCTGGGCGGTGCGCTGCAATTCTTCTTTTACGACACGCCCAAGGTATTGCTGCTGCTCACCGGCATCGTGTTCGTGATGGGCATCGTGCATACCTTCGTCTCGCCCGAACGCACCCGCGCCATGCTGTCCGGCAAACGACTGGGCGTGGGCAACGTGATGGCGGCGACGCTCGGCATCGTCACACCGTTCTGTTCCTGCTCGGCGGTGCCGCTGTTCATCGGTTTTTTATCCGCCGGGGTGCCGCTGGGCGTGACGTTCTCCTTCCTGATTTCCGCGCCCATGGTCAATGAAGTGGCGCTGGCGCTCCTGTTCGGCCTGTTCGGCTGGAAGGTGGCGGCGCTCTATCTTGGCCTGGGGCTTACTGTGGCGATCGTCGCCGGCCTGGTCATCGGCGAACTCAAGATGGAACGCTACCTGGAAGACTGGGTGCGCGCCATCCAGGTCGGCAATGCGGTAGATCTGGTGCTGGAACGTCCTTCCTGGGTGGAACGCATCGACGCCGGCGTGGCGCACATCAAGGAGATCGTCGGCAAGGTGTGGCCCTACATCCTCGGCGGCATTGCGCTGGGTGCGGGCATCCACGGCTTTGTGCCGGAGGATTTCATGGCCGGCATCATGGGCAAGGATGCGCCCTGGTGGTCGGTTCCCGCCGCCGTTGCCATCGGCGTGCCGATGTACACCAACGCCGCCGGCATCATCCCCATCGTCGAAGCGTTGCTGGGTAAAGGTGCGGCGCTGGGCACCGTGCTCGCCTTCATGATGAGCGTGATCGCACTGTCGGCGCCGGAAATGATCATTTTGCGCAAGGTTCTGAAGCCCCGGCTGATTGCCACCTTCGCCGGCGTGGTTGCGGCCGGCATCATGCTGGTGGGCTATGTATTCAACGCTGTTCTGTAATTCAAAGGAGTTCTTTCATGACTGATTCGTCCCTCCATCCTTCCATCGTGGCGCTGGTGTCGCTGGCCGCCAACATCGCCGCCAACCACCCCAAGAAGGGGCTTTGCCAGCTTGAACGCCTGCGGAGTTTGGGTGTGTCGGACGCGCAAATCGACATCGTGGTGGATATTGCCCGCCATCTTCGCGATGAAGCTGGGCAGATGATCGACAGTGAATTCAACGATGCCTTTGTGCCAGCCGCGAATACCGCAGCCGAGCCTGCTACCGTAACCGAGGGCTCCTGCTGCGTGCCTACGGCAAAAGGTAATTCCTGTTGTTAATATTCACCTTCCGACAGGTGGAAACGCCATGCTTTTCCCACCCTACCTATTTTTGGAGATCAAAATGAAAGACATCAAGGTACTAGGCACCGGCTGTGCCAACTGTAAAACCACCCTCAAGCAGATCGAGGAAGCCGCGGCAGCCAAGGGCATCGAAGTCAAACTTGAAAAGGTCGAGGACATGGCCGCCATTCTCGGCTATGGCGTGATGTCCACGCCCGGCGTGGTGATCGACGGCAAGGTGGTGCATGCCGGCGGCGTGCCGAGCAAGGCCAAGATCGACGAATGGCTGGGCGCATAGGAGTGGACAACATGACCAAAACCGTACTGATTCTTTGCACCGGCAACTCCTGCCGTAGCCAGATGGCTGAAGTCCTCGTCAACCACGATCTCGGCCCGGAAGTGCGCGCGCTATCCGCCGGTACCCGGCCTCAGCCCAAGGTGGCGGACGGCGCCATTGCGGCTTTGAAAGAGGGCGGCATGGCCACGGAAGGACTTTACCCCAAGGACGTGGACGCCGTGATGAACGAGTCCATTGACCTGGTGGTGACGGTGTGCGACAACGCCAAAGAGTCCTGCCCCATCTTCCCCAAGCCGATTCCCGCCATCCACATGCCGTTTCACGATCCCCACGGCGAACCGCTGGAAAGCTTCGTCAAGGTGCGGGACGAGATTCGGGCAAGGCTGATACCCGAATTGAAGCAGCGTTTCGGACTTAATTAGAAGTACGCCAGTAGAAGGGCATGGACAGCCTGATGACCGCCTGGCACCGCCACGAGGGTGAACTGCGCGCCTGGGTGCGCGGCCGTATGGGCAACGCCCCCGACACCGAAGACATGGTGCAGGAGTTGTTCCTCAAGGCGCTGCGCCAGGACAAGAAATTCTGCGAGATCAGCAACGCCCGCGCCTGGCTGTTCGAAGTGGCGCGCAATGCCTTGGCGGATCGCCTGCGCCTAAAAAAAGAGCAAGTCGAACTGCCGGACGATCTGGTTTCCGAGGCCAACGAACTCGCCGCCGTAGACAGCCTGGCGGTCTGCCTGCCGCGCGCCTTGGCGGAATTATCGGAGGAAGATCGCGAGGTCATTACCCTGTGCGATCTGGAGGGGTTGAACCAGGAAGACTACGCCCGGATCAAGGGCATCTCCCTGCCTGGCGCCAAGTCCCGCGTGCAACGGGCGCGCAAGCGGTTGCGTGAGCACCTGACCCAAGCCTGTCAGGTACGCTTCGATGAGGCGGGCAAGGTATGTTGTTTCGTGCCTCGCGCACCGCAGGCCTGATTTAGCGTTTGTTTTGGCAGCTTGCCAAATTGACCTGCATCCTTTTGACAGGCCGTTCGTCTTCTTATCCATAGGGCACATCTTGCTTACCCGATAAACCCATGGAGATGCACTCATGCAAGCACTTGTTACCAGGTTGAAACGCTGGCACTTTCATCAGCCGCTGTTTTTTTTGTTCTTGGTGGGCGCGCTGTGGTTCGCGCTTTACCAGACCCTGATTCCCGTTTCCGAAGGCTTGGTCGGTGCTTTGCCGGTGGCGCGGGATGGCCGTCTGGGCGGGGCGCTACAATTCTTCTTCTACGACACGCCCAAGGTACTACTGCTGCTCACCGGCATCGTCTTCGTCATGGGCATCATCCATACCTTCGTCTCGCCGGAACGTACCCGCGCCATGCTCTCCGGCAAACGCCTGGGTGTGGGCAATGTCATGGCAGCCAGCCTGGGCATCGTCACGCCATTCTGTTCGTGTTCCGCAGTGCCGCTATTCATCGGCTTCCTGCAGGCCGGGGTGCCGCTGGGGGTGACTTTTTCCTTCCTGATTTCCGCGCCGATGGTGAACGAAGTGGCGCTGGCGCTGTTATTCGGCATGTTCGGCTGGAAAGTGGCGGCGCTCTATCTGGGCATGGGCCTGCTGATCGCGATTACCTCTGGCCTGGTCATCGGCGAGTTGAAGATGGAACACCATCTGGAAGACTGGGTGCGCGCCATGCAAAACAGCCAAGCGCCGGTGGCACTGCTGGAGGCCGGGATGACTTGGGGCGAGCGCATCGGACAAGGTTTTCACCATGTGCGTGAGATCGTCGGCAAGGTATGGATTTACATCGTGCTGGGCGTCGCCCTGGGCGCGGGCATCCACGGCTATGTGCCGGAAAATTTCATGGCCGGCATCATGGGCAAGGATGCGCCCTGGTGGTCGGTGCCCGCCGCCGTAGCCATCGGTGTGCCGATGTACTCCAATGCCGCCGGCATCATCCCCGTCGTCCAGGCGCTGCTGGGCAAGGGCGCGGCGCTGGGTACCGTGCTCGCCTTCATGATGAGCGTGATCGCCCTGTCGGCGCCGGAAATGATCATCCTGCGCAAGGTCCTCAAGCCCCGGCTGATCGCCACTTTTGCTGGTGTGGTGGCAGCCGGCATCATGCTGGTGGGCTATGTATTCAACGCTGTTCTATGAATTTTCAACGAAAGGAGCTTTACAATGAAAGGTAACAAAACAGTTCGCATGATGTCGGCCATAATTCTGATTTCTCTGGTGTTGACGCAGGTCACCGGGCAAATCAACCTGCTCGCCCCGACCTGGCTGTGGCTGGCGGCCTTTGTTGGTTTCATGGCGTTTCAGTCTACCTTCACCGGCTTCTGCCCGGCCAGCAAAATGCTGGGCGGCGGGAAAAAATCCGGCACCTGCTGCGGCGGCTGAAACGGAACAAGGAGATCGACATGATGCAAATCAAAGTGCTGGGTACCGGCTGTGCCAACTGCAAGACCACCCTTAAACTGATCGAGGACATCGCCGCCGAAAAGGGCGTAGCGGTTCAGCTCGACAAGGTGGAGGACATCCAGTCCATCATGAGCTACGGCGTCCTATCCACGCCGGGCGTGGTGATCGGCGGCAAGGTGGTGCATGCTGGCGGAATCCCGGACCGGAAGAAGGTGGAAAGCTGGCTGGGACGATAGTGATGAAAACTTCCCTGTTTCTGCCAAAAGAACTTGCTGCCTTGCTGCTTGCCTTGGTGGCTGTTTGTGGCCCGGCTGCAGCCGGTGAACTGGGCGACGTGCTGCGCGCAGCGCTCGACCATCCTGCGGTGGGGGCGCGCAATCGGCAGGTGGAAGGGGCACAGGACGATCTGTCGGCGGCGACCGCCCAGTATCTCGGCCGCGGCAGCCTGATCGCCGACCGCACCCGCTACGAGGGCCAGCGGGTGGTGGGGATCTACGTGCCGGGACAGACCGCGCCGCTATACAAGGACGATGCCATCATCCGCTATGGCGTGAGTTATGCGCTGCCGGTGGACGTGTTCGGCGTGATTGCCGCCTCGCGCGAAAAACTCAAGAACAATCTCGCAGCCGCGGAACTGCTGGCGCGCCAGGAAACCTTGCTGCGCCTGCACCAGGCAGGCAACGCCTATGTCCGCAAACAGGCGCTGCAAGTTCAGGCCAACGCCTTGCGCATTCAGCGCGAGCGGGTCGAGGCCAGTGCCGAACGGGTGCGCAAGGAGGCCGAACTGGGTCGTGCCGCCGAAATAGATGTGCGTTTGGCGCAAAGCGAAGTGGCGCGAATTTCCGCCGACGAGGCACGGCTCAAGGGCATCCTGGGCGAGACACGCGCCGATTTGATCGACGCCAGCGGCATCGACCCCGAGACTGGCTCTCTTCGTATTCCAGTCCCCGAGTGGAATCCGCTCGATGCCGACGCCACGCTCTCGGCCCGCCTGGCCGAGAGACGCGCGCGCGCCGCCGAGGCGGGTGCCAGCGAAGTGCGCCGCAACCTGTTGCCGACCTTCAGTCTGGGCGCGGATTATTACAACAACAAGGGCGGCGGGGGCGACATGGATACCTGGAGCCTGATGGGACGGGTGAGCATCCCGCTCGACCCAGGAGCCTATCTGCGCTCTTCCGCCGAAGGCGCGCGCGCCCTCGCCGCGGAAGACGATCGTCGCGCCGCGCTGCGGGCGGCACGGCACCAGATCGCCGCACTCCAGTCCGCTTATGACAGCGCGCGCGCCGACGCCGAAGCGCTGGAGAAGGAAATAGCCTACCGCAGCGAAGTGGTAGAAGTGGATCAGGAAAGATGGCGGCTGGGTGCACAAACCCTGGAAAACCTCCTGCGCCAGCGGCGTGACCTGCTCGACGCCCAGTACCGCTTTGCCGACGCCCGCGCCCGCGCCGCCGCCGCTTGGTCTTCTGCCCAGGTTCTGGCGGGTACGCCACCCGACACCTATATCGCACAGTGGGACAAGCCATGAAAACGAGTCCAACGAGTTTCACCAAAAAGAAAACCGTCATCATTATTCTCACCATCGCCGGGCTGGTTGGTGCCGGGATACTGGTCAGGAACCAGAAATCCAGACTGGGCGCGGAAAAGCCACCGGCACAGGTGCCGGTGGCGGTGGAAGCGCGCCGGCTCGGCAGCGCCCGCTTCGCGCTCACCTTGCCATTGGTGGCCGATGTGCAGGCGGTACAGGAAGCCAATATTGCCAGCCGCCTGACCGGTTACGTTGTGGATCTTCATTATCATGAAGGCGACCGTTTCAAAAAAGGTGACATTCTGGTGCGCCTGGATGATGCGGACGCCCAGTCGCAGTTGCTGCGAGCCGAAGCCGACCTGGCCCGTACCCGGCTGCAACAGGGCACCTTGAACGCCGATATGGCGGCCGCCAGGGTTGCCGCCCAGGCGGCGCGGGACCGTGCGGCGCGTGCCGATACCCTGTACAAGATCAAGGGTGTCTCTCTGGAGCAGTTGCAGTCGGAACAGAGCAACGAGGCATCCGCTGTAGCGCGGTTGTCCGGCACCCAAGCTGCCGTCGATGGCTACCGGGACAGCCTGCGGGCGTCGGAAGCCGCCGTCCGGTCTGCGCGCGAGAATCTCGCCTACGCCGTCATTCGCGCGCCTTTCGATGGCATGGTGGCGGCGCGGCCGGTGCAGCCGGGCGATCTCGCCACCCCCGGCAAGCCCTTGCTGCGCCTCGTTGCGCTGGGCGAATCGCGCCTATTGGTGAATCTGCCGGACACGGCCAACCCGATTTCATTACGCTGGCAGGGCAGGAACCTGCCTCTCACGCCTTGGCCCGAGGATGGCGCACAAGGCTTGCGCCGCTATGAAGCGCGCGCCGAAGGACTGACGCCTGGCGCCCGCGTACCGGTCAAGCTGGTGACTTTTTCCGGGCAAGGGGTGTTCCTGCCGGATACCTGCCTGCTCAACAACGACGGCCATAGCGCTACCGTTTTTCAGCTTGCGCAAGGCGGCCCGGCGAAGCCGTTTACGGTGGAACTGACGGCCTCTGGCAGCGAAGGAGCGGCCAGCACGGATACCCGCCTGAACGGGACAAGCATCGCTTGCGGCGGGCCTGATGTGCTCACCCGGCTGATCCTCGGCACGCCGTTCAAAATCTCGAAAGGCGGCTAAATCATGCTGTTCCGTTTCTTCTACGACCGGCCCCTGCTGCTGGCCATGATTCTGGTGATCGGCTCCCTGCTGGGGGTGGTCGGCTATGTCAACCTGCCGCGCAACATGTACCCCGATGTCGAGCGGCCCCAAGTGACAGTTATCACCCAGTTGCCGGGTGCAGCCGCCCAGACCGTGGCGCAGAAGGTGTCGCGGCCGATCGAGCAGGAGCTGTATGCCCTGTCCGGCATCCGCGACGTACAAAGCACCAACAAGAACGAAGTGTCCATCGTGCGCGCCGAATTCGAGTACACCAAGGGGCTGGATGCTGCGGTACTGGACGTCAACAATGCCCTTTCTCGGGCGCGCGGCAAGCTGCCGCCGGAGTCGCCCGCTTCTGCCGTGTATGCCGTGGGCGCCTTCACCAACCCGGTGCTGACCCTGGCGCTGTCTCCCAAACCCGGCAGCCAGGCGAGCCTGGCCCAGATCCGGCTGATTGCGGAAAACGACCTGCGCACGGCCTTTCTTACCCAGCCGCATATCGCCAACGTGGAAATCTTCGGTGGTTACGAGCCTGCCTTACGGGTGGAGTTCGACCCGCTGCAACTGGCGCGATACCGCATCAGCCAGGCCCAGCTCCAGGACCTCATGGCCAGGCTGGGACGGGACTATCCTGTAGGCGTCACCCAAGGCAAAGGGACGCTGGCTACCCTCACGGTCTATGGCGAGCGCGTCAGCGCCGAGGCCCTGCGCCGCCTGCCGCTCGCCAATGGCCTGACGCTCTCCGATGTGGCGCGGGTCAATTTAACCCAGGCCGAACGTTTTGCCGCCTTCCATGGCAACGGCAAGCCCTCTGTCGCCATCGCCATTCAGCGCGCGCCGGGCGAAAGCGTGCAGGGCGCCATCGACGACGCCAACCGCATCCTGCCCGGTCTCAAGGCGCGCTATCCGAATGTCGAGTTTGCCGTTGCCGACACGCAGGAGGAGTTGATCGAGACCTCCAACGCCAATATGATCGATGCGTTGCGCGACGCCGTCATCTTCGTCGCCCTGGTGATGCTGTTTTTCCTCGCCAACTGGCGCGCGGTGGTGACTTCCCTCATCAGTATCCCGCTGGTCTTCCTGCTTACCCTGGCGATACTCTGGCTGATGGGCAAGGAGCTCAACATCACCGTCATGACCGGCATCATCCTGGCCCTGGGGATGCTGGTGGACGATGCCGTGGTGGTGCTGGAGAATATCGAGCGCCACCTGGAGGAACTCAAGGAGGATGTGGAAACCGCCATCCGGCACGGCACCGAGGAAGTGCTCTCGCCCATCCTGGTCGGCACCGTCGCTACGGTGGTGGTGATCGCCCCGCTGATGTATGTGGGCGGCTTCCCCGAGGCGATTTTCTCCCACCTGGTCCGCCCCGTATTGATCGCGGTGCTGGTGTCTTATTTCCTGGCCATCACGTTCATCCCCAAACTTTCCGCCTACTGGTACCGCAACGGCCTGCCGCCGAAGAACCGCTGGGAACAGGCTATCGAACGGCTCTATCAGCGCACGCTGGCGCCCGGCGCGGGGCTTTATGTCGGCATGTTGCGCTACGCCTTGGCGGGAAGCTGGCTGCGGCGTACCTTGCTGGTGCTGCCCGCGGTCATCCTGCTGGCGGCCAGCGTGAAGGTCGTCATGCCGCTGATCGGCCGCGACGCCATGCCGCCGATGGACACCGGCATCGTCAAGGTGCACGTCAAGTTCGGCGGCAACGTGCCGGTGGCGCTGGCCGAAGCGCGTCTCAAGGATTTCGAGCGCACGCTGGCGCAGGACAAGCGCATCGAGCGTATCAGCGCTGCCTTCGGTTCGGAGGCCGGCATCCTGTCCCTGGGCTCCGGCCAGTTGCCGGGCGAGGCGACTTATACCATCACCTATGTCGATCGCCTGCACCGTACGCAAAGCAGCTGGGGCATCGAGGCCGATTTGCGCAAACAGCTGGCGGCGGTGCCAGGCATTGTCAGCGCCGACGTGTTCGACTCCGGCGCCACCGCCCTGTCCACCATCAAGGCGCCGATCGACATCCGCCTTGTGAGCGAGGACTGGCATGTGCTGGCAAAAACCGCCAACGATGTCGTGGCGGCGCTGAGGACGGTGCCGGGCGTCACCACGGTGTCCACCAGTTGGGACAGAAACAGCGAAGAAGCCGTGCTGGTGCTTGATGAGGAAAAACTCCGTGCCTTGGGCGCGACACCCGATCAGGTGGTCGGTCAGTTGCCCCTGAAAGGCCTGCCAGTGGCCAGTCTGAGCAAATTGCCATCGGTCGGCAGCCTGCCGGTGCGCACCTATTTCAGCGATGCCTACCGCGCCAATCCGCAGGCGCTGATGCTGTTGCCGATCCAGCTGCCCAGCGGCGAGGCGGTGTCACTGGGCCAAGTCGCTCATATCGAGCGCCAGCCAGCCACCGCCATTCTCACCACCGACGGCATCCATTACGCCCTGGACGTATTCGCCTATCGCAACACCAAGCCCATCAGCCTGCTCTCCGACGAAGCCGTGGCCGCCGTGGCCAAGGTCATGCCGAAAGACGTGAGCTACAGCGACGAGGGCGATTTCGCTTCCTCCAAGGAGTCCGGCAAGCGCATGTTTGTCGGCCTCGGGCTGGGCGTGCTGCTGCTCTTCGGCGTGCTGGTGCCGGCCTACCGCAGCGTGGGTCTGGGGCTTTTGTCGGTGCTGATCCTGCCGCTGTCCATCATCGGCGCGATGTGGGGCCTGCTCGCTTTCGGCAAGGCGCTGGCACTGTCGGCGATACTCGGCGTCGTGCTGCTGTTCTCCATCATCATCAAGAACTCCATCCTGCTGGTGGACTTTATCCAGGAACGGCGCAATGAAGGGCAGAGCGCCGTGGAGGCGGCCGAAGGTTCCGTGAAACTGCGCTACCGCCCGATCCTGATGACCGCGCTCGCCACCATCGCCGGTATGCTGCCCATCGCAATCGAACACGCCATCGGGCTGGAGCGGCTCTCTCCTCTGGCGGACGCCGCTATCGGCGGGCTGCTGGTGGGTACCTTCATGAGCCTGTTCTACCTGCCCATGTTCTATGTCTGGATGGCGGACAGGAAGAAATGAGAAACCAGCCGAAATTGCCTATTCTTCAATTACAGCAGACGTTCACCGCCTGATTGAGATATGACGAAAATAACCTCCACACCGAATTTGAACTGGGTGCCGCTGCTATTGCCGCTGCTTCTCGTCCCGCTTTTTGGGGAATGGGCTTGGCGCAACCAGTCTCCCCTGTTTTTTGCGGAGAACCGCGAGGTTTTTCTATTCGCGGACATTGTTTATATCGTTCTGGTTCGTTTGATGTTCTTGGATGTAATGCTGTTTTTGTTCAGCCGTGTGCCTCACCCATTGCATGCGACCTTGATACGTATCGTCGCGCTGTATCTGGAAATCACCGCAATCACGATCATTTATTTTGCCCTGCTTTTTTACCTGTTCGATGTCTTTCAGTTGTTCCATTTCAACGCTTCCATCGGTGCGGAAAACCTTGCGTCCATCCGTGATCACAGCTTTCTGACGGCGCTTTATATTTCCACAGTCATATTCACCACATTGGGCTCGGGCGACTGGGTGCCGCAAACCCTTAATGCCATGCTTGGCGTATCGGTGGAGGCGATCCTCGGCGTGGTTCAAAGTGGCGTTTTCATGGCGATCGTCATCTATGCGCACCAGAACAAGCTGACCCGCGTGGCGTCGGCGGAGCACGATCATGTTTCCTGAGTCGCGGAAATCGACGGTTTTCTCGCTGGCGTCTTGCCGCAAAAGCGATCGGCCATGTTGCTAGAGACGACCCTGCTGATTTCCGTCGCCAGCGGCACCGTGCCTACCGTGTTTTGGGGGCAGGAGTGGGCGCGGCGGCGCACCATGGAGCTGGAGTACAACATCCGCATCGCCCAGTCTTTGGGTCATGCGGCCACTTTGCGGGATCACGAAACGGGGGCGCACAATTTCCGGGTGACCTATCTCGCGAGCCTGTTCGGTGAGTCATGCGGACTTAACAAGAAGGAAATACGCAGTTTGATGAAAGGCGCATTTCTGCACGACGTAGGCAAAATAGGCATCCCCGACAAGATCCTCCTGAAACAGGCTGCGCTTGATCAGGACGAGTGGGCGGTGATGCGGGAGCATCCGGTGATGGGAGAAAAACTTCTCGCCGACATGCCCTGGTTTCAGGATGCCATTCCCGTCGTGCTTCACCACCACGAGCGCTACGATGGCAGCGGCTACCCCGCTGGTCTCACCGGAGAAGCCATTCCAGTCATGGCACGCATTTTCGCGGTCATCGATGTCTTCGATGCCTTGCTGGCGGCACGGTCCTACAAGACCGCATTCGCCTTGCCGCAAACGCTGGGCATCCTGGAAAAGGAAAGCGGGAGTCACTTCGATCCGGAAATCATTGAACGGTTCATGCAACTTGCGCCGAATTTGGCCGAACAGGTGGTAGAGCGCACCGAGCCGGAACTAAAGGTATTGTTGGAGGAGAGGCGCAGAGAAATTTTTGGGGTATAGCTAGCGCCACAAGGGGAGCGCTAGCTTTGCGGGCTATTTTTTAAAGCTGGGTAACTTAATACAATGGGGTTCTTTTATGGCCGATACTGCTGATGCTGTCTTACATCCTTCCATCCTCGCCCTGATGTGGCGGTCCGTCCATATCGCGGAGTTTATGAGCAAAGTAGTCAAAGTGGCGATACCCGTCGCAATGGCAGTAGCCGCCTTGACAGTCTCAAGTGCCGGCGCCGCCGAAACGACTGTTACGTCTGCAAAGACAGCCAAGCCCCGGTTGGTCGACCTCGGTGCCGGAAAATGTATCCCCTGCAAGCAGATGGCGCCCATTCTGGAAAAACTGCGGGATGAATACGCCGGCAAGTTCGAGGTCGTCTTCATCGACGTATGGAAAGCGCCTGAAGCCGCGACACCCTACCGCATCCGGGTGATCCCGACGCAGGTCTTCTATAACGCGGATGGGAAGGAATTGTTTCGCCACGAGGGTTTCTATTCCCGCGAGCAGATCCTCGGCAAATGGCGTGAACTCGATTTCGCGTTTGCCGAAGCGGGCGGGGCGCGATGATCGGGGAACTCTTCGAGGCGCTGAATAACGGCCTTTCAGGTGCACCGGTCTGGGCGCTGGCAGCGGCGGCGCTGTGGGGCGTGGCGAGCATGCTGCTCAGCCCCTGCCATCTGGCCGGCATTCCGCTCATCGTGGGGTTCATTAACGGCCAGGGGATGGCCAGTGGCAAGCGCGCCTTTGCGCTCTCCGGGCTGTTCGCCGTCGGCATCCTGGTTACCATCGCCGTAATCGGGGTGGTCACGGCATCGCTGGGACGCATTGCCGGGGATTTGGGGCCATGGGCCAATTATCTTGTCGCAGGCGTTTTCCTGCTGGTCGGCCTTTACCTGCTCGGTTTGCTGCCCTCGCCGTGGAAGAGCCCCGCCAGCGTGCCCATCGCACGCAAAGGCTTGCTGTCCGCGCTGGTGCTGGGGCTGGTGTTCGGCATCGCGCTCGGCCCTTGCACTTTCGCCTACATGGCGCCGGTGCTGGGCGTGGCCTTCAGCAGCGCCGCCACCTCGCCGTTGTTTGCCGCTTCGCTGCTGCTCGCCTACGGCGTGGGTCACTGCTCGGTCATCGTCGCCGCCGGTTCCGCCGCCGGCATGGTGCAGCGTTATCTGGACTGGAACGAGCGCAGCCGAGGCGCGTTGCGCTTTCGCCAGGGTTGCGGGGTGCTGGTGATAGGTGCAGGTGTATACTTGGCCTGGGCTGCAAACTGATCAAGACGACGATGCGCCGCTACCCAACAACCGCAGGCACTGGTGGCAGCGCTTATTCGAGTGAGTGAACAGGTCGAAACTGGAATAAGATTATCTATCTTCCTCCATATTTATACCCAAACCACAGATATGCAGCGTAAATCGACACCCAATATCGCCATTATCCGCCCACGCATCACCTTTGGCCCCAAGCTGGCCGTAGGCCCTGGCAAAATCGATTTGTTGCGTGCGGTTGCCGAAACCGGTTCCATCTCGGCGGCGGCGCGTGCGCTCGGCATACCTTACAAGCGTGCCTGGCTCCTCATCGATACGATGAATCAGGGCTTCGTTCAGCCCGTCGTGGAGCGCTCGGTCGGCGGCAAGGGTGGCGGCAGCGCCCGGCTCACGCCTCTTGGTGACGCATTGCTGCGCCACTACGATACCATCGAGAGCGCCTGTCAGGCAGCCGCGACCGACTCCATCAATTCGCTCGCTGCTTTACTGCTGTGCAAGGACTGAATTATTCATGCTCCGTTTGCCCCGTTTGCTTGACGCTCCCGGCCTTTATTGTTATTGACGCTATGTCAATATTGACATAGCGATACAAGGAGCAATGATCATGAGCTTTTTTAAACGAATGCAGTTCTGGTTGCTGGGGCTAGCGCTGCTGGCTTCTAGTGCAGTTCCTGCCTGGGCGGACAGCCCGGTGGTTGCGGGTGCCGCCGATCTCAAGTTCGCGCTGGAGGAAATCGCCGCCAGATTCAGGGATGACGGGAAGGGCGAGGTGAAACTGGTGTTCGGTTCCTCCGGCAACTTCTATCGCCAGATCGAGCAAAACGCGCCATTCCAGATGTTCCTCTCGGCGGACGAGGGGTTCGTATTCAAACTGGCAGATGCAGGCAAAACAATGGATCGTGGAGAGCTTTATGCCGTCGGGCGCATCGGCATCATCGTTCCCCACGGCTCACCATTGAAAGCGGACGGAGAATTCAAAGACCTTGCCACCGCGCTTACCGACGGGCGGCTCAAGAAATTCGCCATCGCCAACCCGGAACACGCCCCCTATGGCAAGCGCGCCGAGGAAGCGCTGAAGCACGCCGAACTGTGGGAGCGGATCAAGGACAAGCTGGTGCTGGGCGAAAACGTCTCACAGACTGCGCAGTTCGCCACTTCCGGTAGCACGCAAGGGGGGATCATCGCCTATTCGCTGGCCAAGGCGCCCGCCGTCGCTAAGCTGGGCGATTTCGCGCTGATCCCGGATACCTGGCACGAGCCGCTCAAACAGCGCATGGTGCTGCTCAAGGGCGCAGGCGAGACCACGCAGACCTTTTATCGCTACATGCAGCAACCGGCGGCGCGCGCCATCATGAAGAAATACGGCTTCTTGCTGCCGGGCGAATTGTGAGGTAGTACGACATGGATTGGCTTGCTCTCGAACTCTCGCTCAAGCTGGCCTTGGGCACCATGCTGGTCTTGCTGCCCTTCGGCATCTGGGCAGGGCGCAAGCTGGCATGGCATCAATTTCGCGGCAAGGTGCTGGCGGAAGCGTTGCTGGCCTTGCCGCTGGTGCTGCCGCCGACAGTGCTGGGGTTCTATTTGCTGGTGGCGATGGGGGGGAATTCCCCGCTTGGCAGATGGTATGAATCCCTGTCCGGCCACCAGTTGACGTTTTCCTTTGCCGGATTACTGGTCGCCTCCGTCATCTTCAACCTGCCTTTTGCCATTCAGCCGATGCAGCGCGCTTTCGAAGCGATTGCGCCGGAAGTGCGCGAAGCGGCGCGCTGTTGCGGCATGTCGCGGCTCCGCCAGCTCACCCGCATCGAACTGCCGCTCGCCTGGCCGGGCATCGTTTCCGCGCTGGTGCTCACCTTTGCCCACACATTGGGCGAATTCGGCGTGGTGTTGATGGTGGGTGGCAGCATTCCCGGCGAAACACGCACCATCGCCATTTCCATCTATGACCGAGTGCAGGCTTTCGATACGGCGGCGGCCGGGTTGATGTCGGCGGCATTGCTGATCATTTCGCTCGCCGCCATCGGCTTGTCCTACTTTGCCACCAATTGGGTCAAGGAAGTGCGCCATGACTGAGATGTCGGAACTCAACGCCAGACTGAGCCAAACCGCGCCGATTCCGCTCGATGCGGAATTGAGCTGCGCCCCCGGCGAAGTGCTGGCGCTGGTTGGGCCTTCCGGCAGCGGCAAATCCACCCTGCTGCGCGCCATCGCCGGGCTTTACACCCCCCATCAAGGCCGCATCGAATGTGGCGGGGAGGTCTGGCTAGACACTGCTGCCGGCGTCAACCTCCCCACCGCCCGGCGACGCATCGGCATGGTGTTCCAGAACTACGCCCTATTTCCGCACCTCACCGTGCTGGAAAACGTGCTGGAGGGCATGGACGATCCGGGAAGTCAAAATTCGCATGAACGAGCGCGGGGATTGCTGGGCAAGGTGCATCTTGACGGGCTGGAATCGCGCCGTCCGCGCCAGCTTTCCGGCGGTCAGCAACAGCGCGTCGCGGTGGCTCGCGCTTTGGCGCGCGACCCACACGTATTGCTGCTCGACGAACCTTTCTCTGCCGTGGATCGCGCCACTCGCGAGAAGCTCTACGACGAGCTCGCCGAATTGCGCCGGGAGTTGAACATGCCGGTGGTGCTCGTCACCCACGATCTGGACGAGGCCGTCATGCTGGCCGACCGCATGACCATCCTGATGCATGGAAACTCGCTACAATCCGGGTCGCCACTGGACGTCATGCACCGTCCCGCTACACGGGAATCCGCCAGGCTGGTGGGCGTCAAGAACCTGTTCGACGGCGAGGTGCTGTCCCATTGCCCACAGGAGGGATGCACCGTGTTGCGCTGGAATGGGCGAGAGATCAAAGTGCGATTGCAAGAAACATTTCCGCCCGGCGCGCGGGTGGCCTGGTCGTTACCCGATGCCGGCGTGCTGTTGATGCCGCGCGATCATGCGCCTGAAGGCGGCATGGACAATCCCGTCGAGGTTGTCATCTCCAGACTGGTGATGCTGGGGGATCGCGTCCGGGTCATAATGAACGTGGTGGGTGCAAAGGACGATCTGCTGAAAATGGTCGTGCCCCGGCATATCGCCGAGCGATATGCACTCGCGGAAAGGCAACCGCTCACGCTGCGTTTGCGCGGTGAGCACATTCACCTCATGTCGTCGTAGCCCTGTTAATAAGGATTCCTGCCATGAGCAACCCTAAAATGATTTTCCATGTGGAAACGCTGCGTGTCGACGCGCACGGCAGCCTCTCCCGTTGCAAGGCGGCGGAAATCCCGCTGGATACCGATCTGGCCGGTAACCCGAACGCTTTCAATCCGGCGGAACTGCTGCTGGCAGCGCTATCCGCCTGCATCATCAAAGGCATCGAACGGGTGACGCCGATACTGAAATTCGATCTGCGCGGCGTGGAGGTGCGCGTCGACGGCGTGCGCCAGGACGTGCCGCCGAAGATGGAATCCATCAGCTACGAGATCATCGTCGATAGCGACGAGCCGGAGCGCCGTCTGGAACTCCTGCATGAAAATGTGAAGAAATACGGCACCGTGTTCAACACCGTGGCGCCGGGCACGCAACTTTCGGGTGTTTTGCGGCGCAAGGACTGAAACATGACATTTGCTTTCAAGTCCGTGCTTGCGCTGGCCGCTATGTTCCTGATGTCCGGTTGCCAGACGCTGGGCTCCGGAAGCGTGCCGCGCGACCGTATGGGCTACGCTACGGCCATCGGCGACTCATGGAAGGAGCAGATGCTGCTCAACATCGTGAAGCTGCGTTATCTGGATACGCCCGTATATCTTGATGTGACATCTGTCATCAATTCCTATTCGCTGGAAAGCAATATCGGCCTGGCGGCGAACGTCTTTCCGCGCGCTACGGATGGCAACAACCTCGGCCTGACTGCGGGAGGTCGCTACAGCGAGTCGCCGACCATCTCCTATACCCCGCTCACTGGCGACCGGCTGGTCAAGAGCATGTTGCGGCCGATTCCGCCCGAAACCGTGTTTGCGACCATAGGGGGTGGGGGCAGGGCAGACTTCATTCTGCGTGCTGTGGTTCAGGCTATCAATGGTATTTACAATGTCTCTACTGCCCCCTCGCGAGCCCGCAGGAACGACCCAAAATTCATCCGCGTCGCCGAGGCCCTGCGCCGGATCGAGGAGGCAGGAGCGCTAGGCGTCCGCATCGAGACGCATGGCGATAACACCGTGTCCTTCGTCCTGTTCCGGCGCGCGGTAGACGACGACACGGATGCCGACATTGCGCTGGTGAAGGAGTTGCTTGGTCTGGACCCGAATCTTGATACCTACCGCCTGGTCTTCGGCGCGGCGCGCAGCCATCCGGATGAAATCGCCGTGCTCACGCGCTCCATGCAGGGGGTGATGGGGGAGCTGGCTGGTGGCGTCGAGGTGCCCCAGCAGGACATGCGGGAGGGGCGTGCCACTTCTCGTTTATCAGCCGATGGCGGTGCGGGTGCCGAGCCGTTGATGCATATTTCGTCTGGCAGTGAGCGGCCCGCCGATGCCTATGCGGCGGTGAGTTACCGCAAGCGCTGGTTCTGGATCGACGACCGCGACCTGAATTCCAAGCGTACTTTCCGCTTCCTGATGATGTTCGCCTCTCTGGCCGAAACCGGCGGCCTGCCGCAGGCGCCCATTCTGACGATTCCCGCGCGATGACTACCTGCCGCCTGCCGCCCCCGGGTGCTCCACGCCTTGCCCTGACCTTGGCAGGCAGCGGCGAGCCCCTGCTGCGCCTGGAAAAGCGCCTGTCGTGCGCCGCCGCCGGGCTGGGGCTGGCGCTAGATGTGGAGATTCGCAAGGATGTCGAGGCCATGGGCATTCCCTTCGAACAAACCCCGGCGGTGCTGGTGGACGGGCAACTCATGTTATCCGGCCTGCCGCGCACCGAGGAGATCGAGGTTTGGTTGCGGGCCAGGATCGCTGCATTTGGCAAGGATCCGGCATGAACGATACACCACTTCTGGCATTGCGCCATGTCTCCCTGCGCCTGGATGGGCGGCCAGTGTTGCGGGATGTGGGGTTGACTCTGTTCCCCAACGAAATCCACGTTCTGCTGGGTGCCAACGGCTCGGGCAAGAGCAGCCTGGCCTACCTTGTCATGGGCTGCGGGGGTTACAGGCCGGAAAACGGCGAGTTGCTGTTCGGCGGATTATCCATCGCCGAACTGCCCATCCACGAGCGGGCGCGGCTGGGGATCAGCCTGGCCTGGCAGGAGCCGGCCCGCTTCGAGGGGCTGACGGTGATGGAATATCTTTCGCTGGGCAGTCCCAGGAGAAGCGCGGCAGAGTGTCTCGACCGCGTCGGGCTGCCGCATCTGGAATATCTTGCCCGCATGGTGGACAAGACCCTGAGCGGCGGTGAAAGGAAACGCATCGAGCTGGCCGCACTGCTCGCGCTGGGGCCGAAGCTGGTGATACTGGATGAACCCACCGCGGGAGTGGACATGCTCTCGTTGGGGGAAATAATTTCCGTGGTCGAATCCTTCCGGGAAACCGGTTCGACGGTGCTGCTCATCACTCACCAGGAAGAGCTGGCTGCGCACGCCGACCGCGCCTCCCAGTTGTGCGGCGGCCGCATCGTGTTCAGCGGACCGCCCGAAGAGGTGGTGGCCCATTACAAGGCGCGCCTGTGCCGGCGCTGTGACGGGGAGACCTGCCATGGCTGATTTGGAACAGTTGTATCAGGCCCTGGGGATGATCGGGGAAGACCCGGGTCAGATACTGTCCGGCGACAGCGCGCATATAGTGGCCTATGGACACCAGCTTGTCAGCCAGCAGTCCATCCCCGGGGTGTCGATCACCGCCCAGGTGACGGACAAAGGAATCAGGGCCAAGATCACCATCGACGAAGGAAGTCAGGTTGGCCGGCCGATACACCTGTGCTTCGGACTGTTCAAACGCTTCGGCGTGCAGAACGTGGCGCTGGAGCTGGTCATGGGGGCGAATGCGAAAGCCACGCTGTGGTCGCACTGCCTGTTTTCGGTACCCGATGTGGCGCGCCACGCCATGGAAGCCGTCATCCGGGTCGGGCAGGGCGCCGAGCTGCGCTATCAGGAAGCCCACTACCACGGCGCTTCGGGCGGAATGGAAGTCGTGCCCCGCGCACGGGTTACGCTGGAACGGGGGGCGCGACTGTTCTCCGACTTCTCCCTGGTTACCGGCCTGGTCGGTAAGCTGGACGTGGATTTCGACGTGAATGTCGGCGAAGACGCCGTGGCCGAACTCACCAGCAAGGTGTTCGGCCACGGAACGGACAAGATCAGGCTGAAGGAACGGCTGGTACTTGCCGGTCGCAACGCACGCGGCCTGATCAAGTCGCGCGTAGCGGTGGAGGACGATGCCAGCGCGGAAGTGATCGGCATCACTGAGGGCAACGCCGCCGGGGCGCGCGGGCACGTGGACTGCACCGAAATCATCAAGGACCGGGGCGTGGTGAGTGCCAGCCCAATCGTCAAGGTGACCCACCCCGAAGCCAAGGTGACCCACGAGGCCGCCATCGGCAGCGTCGACCGCCAGCAGATGGAAACCCTGATGGCGCGGGGGCTTACGCCGGAAGAAGCGGTGTACCGCATCGTCGGTGGCCTGCTGCGTTGAGTAACGGAAAGTGGATATGATCGAATACCACATCATTGGAACGGCAGAACATACTGCCATTGGCCGCGTGGTCGAAGTGCATGGCCCGGTGGTGGACATCGCTTGTAAGATATTGCGCCCGGGCGCTTACAGTGGAAATCGACGGCGGCAGCGCGATGCTGGAAGTGCTGCGCCATCTTGATCCCCACCAGGTGCGCACCATCGCTCTTTCCCGCACATCGGGGGTGAGGTGCGGCACACCGGTGTTCGACAGTGGCGCGCCACTGCGGGTGCCGGTAAATGAAAGAGGTGCGTAAGACAGAAATGATCATCCAAAACACGTCTGAATTTTCGTGGGAACCCCCCCGGTGAGAAGACGCACTGTTCTTGCGCTCGCATTTCTCCTTGTTGCACTTGCCTACGCTGCTTCATCCTCGTTCCCCCAAGGTGGCATGGACGATGCTCGCTACCAGCTTATGGATGCGCATGGTCGAATGGTTTCCAGCCGGGATTTTGCGGGCCGTTTTCAACTTATCGCTTTTGGCTACACGTATTGTCCGGATATATGCCCGACTACCCTGGCGGAAATGTCACGTGTCATGGCTTTGCTGGGTGCGCAGTCCGATTATCTGCAACCGCTGTTTATCACGGTGGATCCGGAGCGGGACACGCCAGAGGTGCTGGGGCGCAACACTGTTTTCTTTCATTCGCGCATTATCGGACTCACAGGCTCGCCCGAACAGGTGCGTGGCGTTGCTGATCGCTTCAAGGTGCGTTATGAAAAACATTGGGCAACTGGCGCGGCGCAAGACAAATATACGGTGGACCATTCGGCCGGCATGTATTTACTGGGGCCGGATGGCCGTTTTGTAGGGAAATTCGCCTATGCCACCCCGCCAGATAAAATTGCCGAAAAGATTGGTGTGCTGATCGAACAAGCCCATTTGCCGCCTGCATTAAAACCGGTCGCAGAATGACCTTGGCGAGAGGAGGCGGTATATAATTCAACGTCATTTCAAGTTTTTATGGGTTGTCCTCATGCCTAGCCATTCTCCGTCACCCCCTCTTTCTTGCGGAATCGATACTCACATCTGCACCTGGTTGCGCAAACCACAGGCATGGATAGTGATGTGGGCCATATATGCACTTGGTGTGCTGGCGTATTTTGCGCGTGAAGATGCGCTGGCCGGCCTGATGTGCATCGCGTCATGATTATCCTGTCACGCATTCTCGCCACCGAAGCCGGTTTCGATGCGCTGCTGCTCCCTTACCGGGAACGCGCCGATCGCATCATGGTGGGCATGAATGTTTTCCTGCTCATCGTCTGCCTGCTCATCGCTCCTTATCGCAACACTTATGCGGCTGCCTTACTGATTGGTTTGCCCACGCTGGCGCTGGCGTTCGGACTGATGCGCAGCCAACCAGGCGCACTGATTACCCGCCTGTACATGGGCTGTGCTTTCATGGCCTACACCGGGCTCATCATTCACCAGACCGGTGGCGACATCGAGGCGCACTTTTCTGCATTTGGTTTGATAGGCATTCTGCTGTATTACCGCGACTGGCGCACCATTGCCGCCGCCACGGTGTTTATTTATCTGCACCATCTGGTGCTGGGCTATGTGCAGACACTGGGCGTGCCGGTTTACGTGTTTGACGAGCCGCGCTTCTGGACGCTGTTTGGGCTGCATGTGGCCTATTTCCTGCCGTTTGTCGGGATGATGGGGTATCTCGCCATCTGGCTGCGCCGCGAGGGCTATGAAAGCTGTCAGGTGATCGACCTGGCCGAGCAGATCATGCAGGGCAACCTGATGGAAAACCCCATTCCCGAAGGGAAATTGCGCGAGATGCCGCTGATCGCCGCCGTGCTTTCAATGAAGAACCGGCTGCTCGACCTGCTGCGCGTGATGCCGGTACCAGCCGCCGTGATCCGCATCGACAACCAGATGATCGTCAGCGTCAATGAAGCCTGGCAAAGGATGTTCGGTTCACGGGCGCGTTATGGCTTGCGTTTCAGCGACTGCGAAATCTGGAGCGAACCTCATGTCTGGCACGATTTGATGGTGCGTTTGCAGCATGCCAGCGACAAGCTTCTCGACAAGGTGGAAGTGGCGCTGAGCGACAAGGATGGTTTGCCTATTCTGTGCGAGTTGTCGCTGATTTTGCACGAAGACGCGCAACCCGTGATGGCGATCCTGACCGTGGAAGACATCACCCAGCGCCGCCGTACCGAGCAGATCATGCAGAATCTGGCGTATCGCGACATGCTCACGGAACTGCCCAACCGCGTCAGCCTCCATGATGGCCTGGAGTGTGCGTTCAAGGCCTGGCATGAGAAGGCGCAGCCATTCGGCCTCATCATGCTGGATCTGGATGGATTCAAGCCGGTCAACGATACTTATGGACATGATGCTGGTGACGAGGTGCTGCAAATTGTCGGTAAGCGTCTCATGCAGATTAATCGCGGCAATGACATGGCGGCGCGGCTGGGTGGCGACGAATTTGTCGTTCTGCTTAACGGGTGTGTGGACGTTGCGGCTGCAACGGCAGCCGCGCAACGTGCCATTGATGCGATTTCACAACCGCTCTACCTGCGTGGCGTGGCGGGCGAAGTCAAGATCGGCGCTAGTGCCGGCGTGACCCACAGCAGCCTGGACGCCCCCTCGATCGAAGGCGTGTTCAAGCAGGCGGATGAAGCGCTGTACATTTCAAAATCCAATGGCAAGAATCGGGTCAGTGTGTTTGGTGCAGGGCAGAATGTTGATATGGATGCCCATTCTTAAGCCGTTTTCGCGCCAGGAATTCAGTGACATGAAAACATCCCTCGCCCGAGTGCTCTTTGCAGTTGCCATGTTGTTCTGGTTGCTGCCATTAGCAGCCCAATCCGACGAGCTCTGGGTCAAACCCGGCCCGGATGGCCGCATGCATGTGCAGCTTTATTTCTTCTGGTCGGCTACCTGTCCTCACTGCCTGGAAGCGCGACCCTTCATCGAGGCCATGCCCGCATCCCGCCCTTGGCTGACGCTGCATTCCCTGGAGCTGACGCGCCATCCCGAACATACCCGCCAGTACGAAAAAATGGCGGCGCAACTCGGGCAGGAAGCGGCTTCGGTTCCGGCTTTGCTGTTCTGCGGCGAGATGCATGTCGGCTGGCACAACGCTGAAACCACCGGCGCCGAAATGTTGAGGCGCCTGGATGCTTGTCATGCTGGCGCGCTCGCCGGCAATGCGGCGCCCACTTCAAACCTTGTAGCAGAAAAACTTTCCGTTCCCATTCTGGGCGAGGTGAACCTGCAACACTTCTCCTTGCCCTTGCTGACTATCGCCATTGCCGGGCTGGATGCCTTCAACCCCTGTGCCTTCTTCGTTCTGCTGTTCCTGCTTTCCCTGCTGGTGCACCAGAAGAGCAAGAAGCGCATGCTCGCCATCGGCGGCATCTTCGTGCTGTTCTCCGGGTTGATGTATTTCGCCTTCATGGCGGCCTGGCTGAGCCTGTTCCAGTTGCTCGGCAACCTTGCCTGGGTGACGCTGGCGGCAGGCGTCCTGGCGGTGTTTGTCGGTGCCGTCAACATCAAGGATTTTTTCGCTTTTGAAAAGGGGTTGAGCCTGTCCATTCCCGAATCGCGCAAGCCCGACATCTACCGCCGCGCCCGCGCTATCATCAGTGCCGATAATCTCCCGGCGATGGTGATAGCAACCATATTTCTGGCGATTGCCGCCAACTTCTACGAGCTGTTGTGCACGGCCGGTTTTCCCATGGTCTATACCCGCCTGCTTACCCTGAGCGGCGTGTCTCCTGCCGGGCGCTACATTTATCTGGGCCTGTACAACCTGATCTACGTGATCCCGCTGGTGCTCATTGTGCTGGCTTTCGTGCGCAGCATGGGCGCACGCAAGCTGACAGAGCGGGAGGGCAGGCTGCTCAAGCTGCTCTCCGGTGCCATGATGCTGGAGCTAGGGGTTCTGCTGCTGGCCGCGCCGGAACGCTTGAATAACCTGCCAGTGGCGTTCGGTTTGCTGGGCGTGGCCGTAGCGCTTACCTGGATTGCCGCTCAACTCACCAAAGGGAAAAATGCATGAGCGCATCGCATCATCACGATCATGACCACGCCAACGGCGCAACAACAGGCCGGGTGCTATGGTTTGCCGTGGCGCTGACTCTGGGCTATGCGGGGGTGGAGGCGGGGGTCGGCTGGTGGGCGGGTTCGCTGGCGCTGGTGGCCGATGCGGGGCACATGGTCAACGATGCCGGGGCGCTGGTGATTGCCGCCGTGGCAGGCTGGATCGCTCGGCGCCCTGCCTCGCGTCTGCATAGCTACGGCCTGGGGCGGGCGGAATTTATCGCCGCTTTGGTCAACAGCCTGGGCTTGCTGGCGCTGGTGGTGTGGCTTTCCGTCTCCGCCGTTACTCGCCTGCAAGCGCCGCAACCAGTGCAGGGCGAGGCGGTTTCGCTCACCGCCGCGCTGGGGCTGGCGATCAACATCGGGGTGGCATGGCTGCTCTCGCGCGGGGCGCAGAATCTCAATACGCGCGCCGCCATGCTGCATGTCATCGGCGATCTGCTGGGATCGGTGGCAGCGCTGATCGCCGGGGTGGTGATTACCTTCACCGGCTGGACGCCTATCGACCCCTTGCTGTCGCTTGCAATCGGCGCGCTGATCCTGGTTTCCAGCCTGCGCCTCCTGCGCCAGGCGCTGCATGGACTGATGGAAGGCGTGCCGCTGCATCTCTCGCTGGAGGAAATCGGGCTGGCGCTGGCCGGTGTGCCCGGCGTGAAGTCGGTGCATGACCTGCATGTATGGAGCGTGGCTTCGGATGAAATCATGATCTCTGCCCACATGGTGGTGATAGACATGCGCCAGTGGCAGACTATCCTGGAAAGCAGTCGGACGCTCTTGCATGACCGCTTCGACATCGGGCACGTCACCCTGCAGCCGGAGCCCGACATTCACGTCCTACAGTTGCGGCTTGTTCCGAAACCGGCCGGGGATGAGCCGCATGGGCACGACCATGCCTGAACCCGGCGCCCCGTCGATCGTGCTGCGCCGCCTGCTGGTACTGTTGTGCCTGCTTGTCGCGCCGGCTGTGAGTGCGGCCAGCGCGGAATACCGTCTTGCCGTGGCCTTCGATCTGCCGGGCGGCCGGGTGCTGGGTGAGGCGGAAATCATGCCTGTGCGCCCGGCCAGGATGACGATTCCGCGCGGGGATCTCGTCTGGAAGGCGGTCGAGGTGGACGGCAAAGCGATTTCTCTTCCGCAGGCCGATCAGGGAACGCTTAACCTGTCCGTGCACCGCCGCGTGCGGATCCGTTACGAAGCCACCTTTCCGCTGGAAGGGGCGGAACAGATTTCGCCAAGCGGCATTGTCCTTTCTGGCGAGTGGTACCCGGTCGTACCGGGAACATTCCGCTATCGCCTCACGGCGCAGCTTCCCGCCGGCTGGGAGGCGGTGTCGGAGGCGGATCGCATCCGCCGCCGCGTGCTGGCGGGCGGAATGGAATTCCGCTTCGATTTTCCGCACCGGCTGCCCCATGCGGAGGGCATCAGCCTGGTGGCATCCGACCGTTTCGTGGTCAAGCGTGGCAGATACCGTGACATCGACCTGTATGCCTATTTTCTGCCCGAGGACGCCGCTCATGCCGAGCGTTTCCTCGCCAAGGCCGCCGAATACCTGCAACGCTTCGAGCGCCTGTTGGGGCCTTATCCCTACCGGCGTTTCTCAATGGTGGAGCACGCGCCAGCCGGGGCGCATTCCCTGGCCGGCTACATCGTGCTCGGGCGCGACGAAATCCGCGCCGAACGCTGGGAAGATACCGCCCTCGACCACGAAATCGCCCACCAGTGGTTCGGCAACAGCGTGTTCACCGACTACAGCAGTGGCAACTGGAACGAGGGGCTGGCGCTCTACGTTGCCGATTACCTTTCCGCGGAAGCAGCGGGCGAGGGCTGGAAATGCCGCCGGCGCATGCTCGCCGGGTATGGCAACAACATCTCGCGCGGCAAGGCATACCCGCTGGCGAAGTTTGAGGAGAAGGGAGACCGTGCCTCCAAGTTTATCGGCTATGCCAAGGCGGGAATGGTGTTTCACATGCTGCGGCGAGAACTGGGGGATGCGCGCTTTTTTGCGGGGCTGAAACGTTTCGTGGCCGAAAACCGCTTCCGCGTTGCTTCCTGGAAAGAAGTGGAGCGCGCTTTCGCGCCGCAAGACGACCCCTCCCTCGCGCCATTCTTTGCACAGTGGCTGCAGCGCGCCGATATGCCAATGCTGACACTGTCCGGTGTGCGTGCCGTCGCTGTGGCGGAAGGTTTCGAGCTTGAATTCACGCTCGGGCAGTCCACCCCGCCTTATCGCCTGAACGTGCCGATCAACATCCGTTTCGCCGATGGTTCCTCGGCGCGGCAAACGATACGGCTCGGCAAGGCCGCACTCACCGTGCGCAAGCCCTTTGCCGTTCGACCGGTCGAAGTCGTCGTGGACGAGGGCTTCGACCTTTTTCGTACCCTGGCCGAGGCGGAATATCCACCTACCATCGAGCGCCTGCTCACCCGCGAGACAATCGGCATCGTCGCCGACGCGCAAGGTACGGGTCTCTATGCGCCGCTGGTGGAATCGCTCGCCGGACTGCAAGGTCGGGTGATGAAAAGGCAGATTGGCGACACGGCATCCCGCTTTGCCGGACCCGAATTTTTCGGCGGACGGGGACGGCAACAACCCGCGCACCGCCCATGGCAGGCGCTGAACCCAGCCGCCATGGCCGACGAATCTGCCGCCCGGCCGGATGCCATCATCGTGCTCGGAAATGACAATCCGGCTGCAGCCCGGCTGTTTCCGGAGAATGTCTCGCCTCAAGCGGATTTCGTCGTCCATGTCGCTTCCCACCCACACGATCCGCGCCGGCTCGTCGCGCTCGTCCATGCGGACTCAGAGGAAGCGGTGCGGGCTGCGGTGCAGGCCTTGCCGAACCTGTGGTGCCTGACCGTCGTGGCGATGAAGTCGGGCAGGGCGATCGTGCGCGAAGAGGCCGACGTGCCGCGTGGCCTTCGGGCAAAAGTGCTATAGTTTAAAGGCGCCGTGAGCCGCTTAGGGCTGGGCGTGAAAAAGTTTGCAGCACCTTGATATTCAACTTGAAAAGGAGCAGACTATGAAACTTAAATCCGTCTTCGCCGCCGCCCTGGCCGGCGTCATTCTCTCCACCTCCGGGCTGGCGCTGGCAAGAGGCCCCTGGGCCGCCAACAAGGGCAACACCTGGGCCTGGCAGCTCATGACCCCAGCCGAGCGCACCGAACACCAGACCAAGATGCGCAGCTTCAAGACCTACGATGAGTGCAAGGCCTATCAGGAAGAGCACTACAAGCAAATGGAAGAACGGGCCAAGGAGAAAGGCATGACGCTGCCGGCCATGGGCTCTCGCTACGGCTGCGACAACATGAAGGCGCGCGGCTTCCTCAAGTAATTTTCGCGCAGTTCCACCCGGCGGCGCTTGCTGCCGGGCTGCTTTTTAGCCTAACCCGGAGAATGAGCATGGAAAACGCAACTCTGATTATGGCAATCGGGCTATTTATCCTCTCGGTGGCTTCCGGCATGCTGGGCTTGGGCGTGGCCTTCGCGGCGGTGCCATTTCTCGGCTTCTTCATGGCAGACTTGGTGCACCAGGTGCAGCCCCTGAGCCTGTTCCTGAATGGCGTGACCGCATTGTTTGCCGTGTTCGGCTTCGCCAAAAGCGGCCTGGTGGCGTGGCGCGAAGCGCTGCTGCTGGCGGCCGTAACGACGGTGGTGGCGCCATTCGGCGCATGGCTCGCGCAGTACACCGCCCAGACCTGGCTGTGGGGCATCTATCTCATCGCGGTGGGCTATCTTGCCTGGCGCATGTTCCAGAAGGAAAAACCCAAGGATCCAGCGGCCGCGCCTGTCGCGCCGAATCTGAAGCTCGCGCTCATGCTGGCGGTGCCGATCTCGATCCTGGCAGGACTCTTGGGCGTGGGGCCCGGCTTTCTTTTGATGCCGGCTTTGATCCTGGTGGGGTATGAACCCAAGCACGCTGCCGGCATCAACGCCGTGGCCGTGACGCCGCCTTCCTTCTCTTCGCTCATACCACACCTGTCCACCATGCAGGTGGATTTGCAGCTCGGGGGCGTT